>CAZZAL010000007.1:0-52212 GCA_964652265.1 uncultured Planctomycetia bacterium | reverse complement strand
AAAAGATACTTTTCTTCACCATTAGAAGTGTTACCTATCTTTTCATTTATTATATTCCCTTAAAACTTTCCTCTTTACAAAATCCTACCCACCTTGTATAATAATCCCGCTATGCAAAAGAAGGCCAGACGTATAAAGATACGCAGGTCTTGGACTATCAACCCAAAAACTCGGGTAAAAAAGAGTAAAAAACAGTATTCTAGAAAAAAGAAAAAGAAGGTGATTAAAAATGAGATTGAAACTTGGTCTTCCTAAAGGGAGCTTACAGGAAGCTACTGTAAGGATGTTCAAAAAAGCAGGGTTTAATATATCTATAGGGTCTAGAAGTTATTTCCCATCTATAGATGATAAAGAGGTCGAGCCGTATCTATTGAGGGCACAGGAGATGGCGCGCTATGTCGCTGACGGCGTCTTAGATTGTGGCATTACAGGTAATGACTGGACCATTGAAAGCGGCAGGGATGTAGTAAAGGTGTGCGAGCTTATATATGGCAAGCAAGGCTTAAGGCCTGTACGCTGGGTCTTAGCAGCTCCGAATGATTCAAAGATAAAAAAACCCGAGGACTTAAAAGGGAAAAGGGTGGCAACAGAGCTTGTAAGTGTCACAGAAAAATATTTTAAGAGAAAAAAAATAGATGTTGATGTGGAGTTCAGCTGGGGCGCAACAGAGGCAAAGGTCGGGGCAGGCCTTGTGGATGCTATAGTCGAGCTTACTGAAACAGGTGCGAGCCTCAGGGCAAACAACCTCCGCATAATAGACACGATCTGCGAGTCTACGACCCTTATAGTCGCTAACAAATCAGCGTGGAAGAATAAATGGAAGAAGGAAAAGATAGAATCTATAGCCCTTCTTTTAAAAGGCGCGCTAGCAGCCGAGGAAAAGGTAGGGCTCAAGATGAACGTGGAAGAGAAAAATCTTAAGAAGGTCATATCAATACTTCCTGCGATGAAAAAACCTACTATCTCGCAACTTTCTCAAAAAGGTTGGTGCGCGATCGAGACTATAGTTGAAGAGGAAATAGTTAGAAAGATCATCCCTGAACTTAAAGGCCAGGGTGCACAGGGGATCATAGAATATCCGTTAAACAAAGTAATCGCATAATGAGGAGGTAGCAACATGCCTTGCGGACGTAAGAGAAAAAGAAGAAAGATCTCCACTCATAAAAGAAAGAAGAGACGCAGAAGAGATAGGCACAAGAAGAGATAAGATTGCCTCGGCCTTTAAAGGCCGAGGCTGTCATTTTTTGCTACAACATTGAAGATGACTTCAAGATATTTAACGATATTGCTTTTGGGTATATTGAGCTTGCAATTGGGAGGCTGCGCATCCACTCCAAAGATTAAAAAGAAGGCGTTGCGCAGTCCGCAAAGAGAGATCTTAAAAATAGCGGAAAAAAAAGTAACCCCTTCAATATCCTCCAGGGCCTATGCCCATTATTCTATGGGCATGATATATGACAACGAAGGCAATACCCTTCAGGCAATAGAGGAATATCTTAAGGCTTTAGAATTTGATCCTGAACAGGCGACGCTCTATTACAGGTTGGGCGCGACTTATCTGAAATCAGGAAAAGCTAAAGAAGCGATTTCCGCGTTAAAAAAGACAGTTGAGCTGGACACAAAATATACTCGGGCCCGGTTTCTTCTCGCCCTTATCTACACCTCTCAACAAAAATATGACGAGGCAACAAGGGAATATGAAGAGATCCTGAAAAACGAACCAAAGGATCTGGCTACCCTTACTTCTCTTGCGGATCTGTATATATTGGGCCAGGATATGGATAGGGCCATTGAGATTTACGAGAATCTAGCCAGAAAAAAAAGCGACTCACCTCTCATTCATTTTAATCTCGGGGTGGTTTACGCAAGGGCGGCAAGAGTTAGAGACGCAGTTAAAGAGTTAAAGAAGGCAGTGATGCTGAGACCAGATTACCTGGAGGCTCACTTAGCGCTTGCCGTGCTCTTTGAAATAGAAAATAAGACAGAAGACGCAATAGCGCATTATAAAGAAACCATCAAGCTGGATCCTGTGAATGCAAAGCTTTACCGCCAGCTGGGCCAGCTGTATTTCCAGATGGATGCAGTGGATGAGGCGATATACCAGTATGAGCTTTTGTTGAAATTTGAACCAGAGGACATCGTCGCGTATATAGAATTGAGTTATATATATGTGGCGAATTCCAGGATCGATGAGGCAATAGGAACATTGAAAGAAGCGCTTACAATGGAAACAAGGCAGCAGGATGTTCACATGGCCATGGGTTTTTGTTACAGCGAGAAAGGCGATAAGTCCGCTGCCATCGAAGAGTATGAGAAAAGCATCGAGGTAGACCCTTTTAATCCAAAGGCGTATTTTTATCTGGGTGCGATACTTGAGGAGGTAGGAAAAAGAGAGGATGCGATACTGAGGCTACAAAGGTCGCTGGAATTAAATCCAGAGGACCCAGAGGTCTTGAATTATCTCGGCTATATATACGCAGAGACAGGCGAAAGACTAAAGGAGGCAGAAACACTTGTGCAAAAGGCCCTTGAGATGCAGCCAGAGAACGGTGCATATGTAGATAGTCTTGGGTGGGTGTATTACAAGTTGGGCATGTTTGAGGAAGCAACTAAAGAGCTTGAGAGGGCTATAGGGCTCCTCGGAGAAGATGCAGTCGTGTACGATCATTTAGGAGACGCATATTTTAAAACAGGCGCTCAAGACAAGGCAATAGAGGCATGGGAAAGATCATTGGGGATCGAACCTAGTGACGAGGTCCAGGAGAAATTGAAAAACATAAACGCAGAGGTTTTGCTGCCAGAATAATACTATGACTAAAAAACCTGACATTAAAAAGTTGGAAACAATAGCAACCGAGATCCGCGTTGAAATATTAAAGATGCTTACCTGCGCTGGTTCAGGCCACACAGGTGGTTCGCTTTCAATGGTGGAACTCTTGGTCGGATTATATTTTTATAAATTTAGGTGCGACCCAGAAAGACCCTTGTGTGACACCCGGGATATATTTATTTTGTCAAAGGGGCATGGATGTCCTGCGCTATACGCGGTCCTCGCGCACATGAATTTTTTCAAGAAGGAAGAGCTCTGTACACTCAGAAAGCTTGGCACAAGGCTCCAGGGACACCCGCAGAGAGGGTTGCCCGGAATAGAGGTTTCAAGTGGTTCTCTTGGCCAAGGACTTTCAATAGCAAATGGATGTGCCCTGGGGGCAAGATTAAATAAAGAAAAAAAACAAGTGTATTGCCTTATGGGAGATGGAGAGCTTGATGAAGGCCAGATCTGGGAGGCTGCGCTTACAAGTGCGCATTACAAGCTGGATAATCTGTGCGGGATAGTGGATAATAATGGGTTTCAGATAGACGGCAGGACCGAAGAAGTCAAGGCGCTTGAGCCACTTAAGGAAAAATGGAAGGCGTTTAACTGGGAGGTCTTGGAAGTAGACGGCCATAATCTTAAAGAGATCACCGCTGCTTATGATAAGGCAGAGACCATAAAGGGGAAACCCACGATTATTCTGGCGCATACTGTGAAAGGTAAAGGCGTGTCATTTCTCGAGAACCAGAATAAATATCACGGCGTTGCCCCTACAAAAGTAGAATTAGAGCAAGCCATAAAAGAACTAGGAGCAAATTAGGAAGAGAGAGGTTTATGGACCGAAAGTCGACAAGAGATGGGTTTGGCGAAGGCATTGTAGAGCTTGGCAAGAAAAGGAAAGACATAGTCGTGCTTTCAGCAGACCTTACGGACTCCACGCGCGCAGGTTGGTTTAAGAAGCAATTCCCTGAGAGATTTTTCTCAATGGGAGTGAGTGAACAGGACATGATGAGTACTGCTGCAGGCCTTGCACTTTCAGGCAAGGTAGCTTTTGCGTGCACGTTTGGCGCGTTTGCTGCTGGCAGGGCATGGGACCAGGTAAGGGTCTCTCTTGCCTACATGGATTTGAATGTTAATATCGCAGGGACACATGGCGGCATATCAGTGGGAGAAGATGGCCCTACGCACCAGGCAGTTGAAGAGGTAACTCTTATGAGAGTGTTGCCAAATATGACCGTGATCGTACCGTGCGATGCAATAGAGGCAAAGAAAGCAACGATAGCAAGTGCCTCTTGCAAGGGGCCTGTTTATTTAAGGCTTGGCAGGGCAAAGGAACCTATTGTTACAAAAGAGGAAGATTCTTTTGTGATAGGCAAGGCAAAAGTGCTAAGAGAAGGCAGGGATGTTGCGATTATAGCTTGTGGTCATGAAGTAGGAGAATCGCTTATTGCATGCGATATGTTAAAAAAACAAGGCATTGATGCACGTGTTATTAATCTGCATACAATAAAACCGATCGATAAAGATGTGATTATAAAAGCGGCAAAAGAGACAGGCGCTATTGTTACAGCTGAAGAGCACACGATATCAGGCGGGATGGGTAGCGCTGTCAGCGAGCTCCTGTCTCAGGAATGTCCTGTGCCAATAGAATTTATAGGAATAAGAGACAGATTTGGAGAATCTGGTGCGCCTGCAGAGCTTTTCAAGTTGTTCCAACTGATGGCAGATGATATCAGCAAGGCAGCCAAGAGAGCAATAGCGAGGAAGAAATAGGATTCGCAAAAGATGCGGAAATTTACTGTCTATGCTCCGGCAAAGTTAAACCTATACCTGGATGTTTTAGAAAAACGGCCAGACGGTTATCATAATATAAATACGCTCTTTGAAAAGATAGATCTAAAAGACGAGATCCATGTCAAAGAAAAATCTCGCGGACTTAGAGTGAGGGTGGAGCCTTCTGGGGCGTGCGTTTCAGGTAAGGATAACATTGCCTATAAGGCGGTCCATGAGCTTTTTAAAAAAGCCGGTGTAGATTTGGGTCTGGAGATAATTATCAGGAAAAATATTCCTGTTTCAGCTGGTCTGGGTGGGGGCTCAAGCGATGCCGCGTCTTTATTGCAGGCAATAAACAAAGCATTTGATCTGGGTGTCAGTTTCCAGGATCTTATATCAGTTGCTGCTGAAACAGGAAAAGACGTCCCGTTTTTTATGCTTGATAAGACATTTGCGATAGCTGGAGGCACAGGAGAAGAACTAGAAACGCTAGAGACGGAAACTTCCTTTTCTCATGTGATCATAAAGCCGGATATAGCGATCTCTACAGCCCAGATGTATAAGGCGCTCGATATACATAAGGCTACCTCAAGAAATAATACTATTGAAAAGACAGCCTCCGCAGTCTACAAAGGGGATGTGACTTTATTAAAGGAAAATTACTATAATATTTTTGAAGAGGTATTAGGCATTTATGCTAAGGACGTAGAGAGGGCAAAAACTTTGCTGGAGAGAGCAGGCGCAGGGCCTGGTTTTTTATCTGGAAGCGGACCTTCAGTTTTCTGCACGGTCAAAGACAGGGCCGAAGCGGTGGACATATTCAAGAGACTACCTAAAGGAGAAGGCCGCGATATATTTGTAGCAACAAGTTACAAAGGAGGCATCTATGGAGATAACTGAGGTCAGGATATTTCCAAAGGGAGGGCAGAACTCTAAGCTTAAGGCGTACGCTACAATAACCATCGATAATGCATTCGTAGTGAGGAACATAAAGGTTATAGAGGGTAAATCCGGACTCTTTGTAGCAATGCCGTCGCGCAAGATGAAAGATTCTTGCCCGAAGTGCGGACACAAGAATGAGGTCAGGAGCAAGTTTTGCAATGAATGTGGATCAGGCATTCCTCCTAAAGAAGTTAAGACTGTTACGCCAGAGGCACAGCATGACGCACGACAGTCAGAGCATAAGGATATGGCCCATCCTATAACGGTTCAATGCAGGGAGTATATACAACAGAAAGTCCTGCGCGCCTACGAAGAAGAAAAAGGGAAGCCCCAGGCGTCTGCGTAATGAAAATTACATTACACAGGTGTCTTGTTTCGCTCAGGTTTTGGGACGTCGTTCAATGGTAGGACACGAGAATTTGGATCTTGTTATTGTGGTTCGAATCCACACGTCCCAGCCAGTTTTTTTGTCCTAGGTTAGACCAAGGACAGGAGGAGTCTTTTATGAAGAACGTAGCTGCAATAATTCTTGCTGCAGGTGAAGGCACGAGGATGAAATCCTCGATACCAAAGGTGCTTCATCCTATTTGCGGCAAGCCGATGATAAAATATCTCATAGATACTGTGAACGCTATTGGCGTAAAAAAGATCCTAGCCGTAGTAGGCTATAAGTCTGACCTGGTTCAAGAAAGATTGCCAGGCATCAAATGCTTCAAACAAGACAGGCTTTTAGGGACTGGTGATGCAGTATTAAAGGCAAAAAAGTCCCTTTTGCAGGATAAGACCATAGATTCTATTTTGATATCATGTGGCGATGTGCCGCTTTTAAGACCCGGGACATTAAAAAAGATTATCCAGAGGCATTCTTCGACGAGATCAGCTTGCACGCTCCTGACCTCTAATTTGAAAAATCCCACTGGTTACGGCAGGATCGTGCGTTCCGGAGGCGATAAGATCGTCAAGATAATAGAAGAGGCAGACGCCTCTATTTACGAAAAGGTTATTGAAGAGATCAATGTAGGCGTGTATTGCTTTGACAAGCGCTTTCTTTTTGAAGCCATGGAAGCAGTAAAACCAAATAATAGAAAAAAGGAATATTACCTGACTGATGCCGTAGAGATACTGGCAAAGTCTAATGCGATAGTGGATTCTGTGTTGATCGATGACCAGGAGGAATTTTTGGGCGTGAACACGCGGAGCGATCTGATCCAGGCAGAGCAGGTAGTGAGGCAGAGGGTATTGGAACGTATAATGCAACAGGGTGTGACAATCATTGACCCTCGCAATACTTACATAGAACAGGATGTGGAGATAAAGAAAGACACGGTAATATATCCATATACATTCCTCGAGAACGATGTTAAAATAGGCTCTTGCTGCAGCATAGGTCCGTTTGCGAGATTACGCGCAGGCTCTGTAGTAGAGGATGGAGCCAGTATAGGGAATTTTGTCGAGATAGTGCGTTCTCGCATAGGAAAGCATACGAAGGTCAGACATCAGTGCTATATAGGTGACACTGTAATAGGAAAACGCGTTAATATCGGGGCTGGTACAATAGTCGCGAATTACGACGGAAAACGGAAGCACAGGACAATAATAGAAGACAATGCTTTTATAGGTACAGGCACTATCCTGATAGCACCTGTCAAGGTGGGAAAAGGCGCAATAACCGGTTCTGGCAGTGTCCTGACCAAGAATCACAATGTCCCTGCAGGCAAGACTGTTGTAGGTGTTCCGGCGAAGATATTAAAAAAGTCTAAACGATAAACATAGCGAGGTGAATATGAATAAGCATGCTGCTATTTTTACAGGTAATTCCAATCCTTTGGTAGCAAAAGAGATCGTGAAGCTTTTAAAGATGTCGCTTGGCAAGGCATCAGTGTCGAATTTTAGCGAAGGAGAGATTCAGGTAAGGATAGATGAGAATGTGCGTGGCAAGGATGTATTTGTGGTCCAATCTACCTGTCCGCCACCGAATAGAAACCTGATGGAGCTTTTGATCTTAATAGACGCGCTCAAACGGGCTTCGGCAAGAAGGATCACAGCAGTCCTACCTCACTTTGGCTATGCAAGGCAGGACCGCAAGGATCAGCCGCGTGTCCCGATAACAGCAAAGCTCGTCGCAAATCTATTGACTACTGCTGGGGCAGATAGGGTTTTGACAGTGGACTTGCACGCAGGACAGATACAGGGATTTTTTGATATTCCGCTCGATCATCTCTTTGCCATCACTGTATTCGTCAGTTATTTTAAAAAGATGCAACTTAAAAATCTTTGTGTGGTCTCGCCTGATGTGGGCGGCATAAAGATGGCAAGGGCATATGCAAAGCGGTTAGGATCGCCATTGGCTATTGTGGATAAAAGAAGGGTGTCAGGGGAAGACACAGAGGTCATGAATATACTGGGGGAAGAAGAGGTAAAAGGTAGGAATGCTCTTATAATAGATGACCTCGTGGCAACAGCTGGTTCCCTGGTAGAGGCAGCTGGTGTTCTTAAGAAGGCAGGCGCAAAGGATATTTATGCTGCTATAACTCACCCTGTTCTCTCAGGACCTGCGATAAAACGCATAGAGAAATCCCAGATAAAAAAATTGTTTGTAACAAACACCATCCCTGTCGAGGATGGAAAGAGGCATAAAAAGATAACAGTGTTGTCCATAGGACCTCTTTTAGCAGAAGCGATAAAGAGGATTCACAGCGAAGAATCAGTGAGCTGTTTGTTTGATTAGAAAAGGAGTGATTTAAAATGGATTTTGTAGATCTACACGCTAGCTTGAGAGAGGAAAAAGGAAAAGAGCTTAATAAGAAACTGCGAGGTATGGGACTTGTACCAGCTGTTGTCTATAAAAAAGGCGAAGATACGCTTAGTCTTAAGATAGGCAATAAAGATCTTTCTAAGGCGCTTCACACAGAGGCAGGCGAGAATGTCATAATAAAGCTTCATGTGGATGGTGCCAAAAAGAAAAGAGATCGTACAGTTGTTTTAAAAGAAGTCCAGAAGGACCCGATCAAGGATTATTTGTTGCATGTGGATTTCCAGGAGATATCCTTGACAGAGACCCTTAAGGTAAAGGTGCCTATAGTTGCAAAGGGTGAGGCTACAGGGGTAAAGCAGGACGGAGGGGTATTGCAACATGTGTTATGGGAAGCAGAGGTGGAATGCTTGCCTACGAATATCCCTGAGAAGATAGAGGTAGAGGTTTCCGAATTGAAAATAGGCGACTCCTTACACGTCAAGGATATCCCGGTGCCAGAAGATATAAAGATACTAGATGATCTCGAAGGCGTTGTGTTTAGCGTGGAGCATCCTAAGAAGGTTGAAGATATTGTTGCAGAACCTGCTGAGGGCGCGATCGAAGAACCAGAGGTCATAAGGGAGAAGAAGGAAGAGCCAGAGGGAGAAGCTGAAGCCGGCGAAGGGACTGAGAAACCTGCAAAACAAGTGCAGAAAGCAGAAGGCAAAGAGGAAAAGAAATAGATGTTTGTGTAGAGAATATTACGCAGGCATGGCGCGTATGAAACTAATAGTAGGTCTTGGCAATCCTGGAGAAGAATATAGCGCTACGCGGCACAATGTGGGCTTTATGATTGCAGAAGAGCTGGCCGCAGAAAGTAAGATCAAGTTTAGAAGAAATAAGCGCTTCAAGGCGCTTACGGCAGAAGGCTTGATAGGCGGCGAGAATTGCTACGTTGCAATGCCGCAGACGTTCATGAACCTCTCTGGTCATTCTGTGCGTTCTATTGTAAACTGGCTCAAGATAGGGCTGGACGATATTTTATTGATCGTAGACGATATCGCGTTGCCTTTTGGCAACATAAGGATAAGGCCCAAGGGCTCTGATGCAGGACATAAGGGGCTTCGCTCAGCGATAGATTGTTTAGGCACAAATGAATTTTCTAGGATGAGAATAGGTATTATGGGCAGGGGCAGGATAAGAGATTGTTCTAAGTATGTACTTTCCAGGTTTACAAAAAGAGAAACAAAGCTTTTACCGGATATTCTAATGCGTTCTTCACAGGCCTGCGAGTGCTGGGTCATGGAAGGGGTTGGAGGAGCGATGAACAAGTATAATTCACGGAGGTCGGAATGAAAAAGTACGAAGGCATGTTTATTTTTAAACCAGATCTTAGTAAAGATAATCTTGAAAAGACGATAGGTCAGGTCAAGGATATTATCTCCAAGCAGAAAGGATCCATCGCTGATGTCAAGGAATGGGGCAAGCAGCGTTTATGTTTTCCAATAAAAAAATACAAAGAGGGGATTTATCATCTTGTCGATTTTCATGTAGATACCGATGCTATCAGCAAGCTGAAGAGAGCATTTTCTTTAAACGAGTCGATCTTGAGAGTTTTGATTACGAAAATATAAGGAGGGCAACATGGCTAATTTGAACAAGGTATTCCTTATGGGAAATCTTACCAGGGACCCGGAACTTCGTTATGTGCCGAGCGGTGCTCCTGTTGCCACATTCGGTCTTGCAGTAAACAGGCGTTATGTAACGCAGCAAGGTGAGAAAAAGGACGAAGTGTGTTTTGTAAGGATAGTAGTTTTTGGGAAGCAGGCAGAGAGCTGCAGCCAGCATCTCAGCAAGGGGCGTCTTGTATTTATAGAAGGCCGCTTGCAATATCGTTCATGGGAGCAGGATGGTCAGAAAAGAAGCATGTTGGATGTTATCGCAGATAGAGTCCAGTTTTTAGGCGGGCAAAGGCCAACGCATGAGGCAGGGGTTGTTTCTGAGGGGGCAAAAGAAGAGTTTACGGATAATAGCGGTGCGTCTAATCCAAAACTTGGCGAAGATGCGCCTTTTTAAGGGGGCATAAATGGCAGAGCTTAAGAGGAGAGGAAAGTTTCAAGGTGGTAAAGGCAAGGGTAAAGGTAAGGGTAAGTTTGCAGGTAAAGGCAAGGGCAAAAGGCCTGCGAAGGGAAGGATGTTTTTTAAGAAGAAATTTTGTAAATTTTGCGCAGACAAGGTAGATCAGGTAGATTATAAGGATATTCTGAAATTGAAGAGGTTTATTACTGAAAAAGGTAAGATCTTGCCAAACCGTATAACCGGGAATTGTGCTGGGCATCAGAGGATAGTGGCCGAGGCAATAAAAAAAGCAAGATATATCGCGCTTTTGCCGTACGTGAGTGAATAGGCTAGCGAACTACTTGAAGGAGACTTAATGACATGAAGGTCATATTGATAGAGGACGTAAAAAAACTGGGTTCTATGGGAGATATCGTCCAGGTAAAGGAAGGCTATGCCAGAAATTATCTCTTCCCAAGAGATTTAGCAAAGCCAGCTACGGGTTCTAATTTGAAGATCATAGATGATATCAAAAGGAAAAAGACCTCTGCCCTTGCAAAAGAGAAAAAGGATGCAGAAGAGTTAAAGGAAAAGCTTTCTCTTATTTCTTGCACTATTTCTGTCGAGGCTGGCGATGATGACAGGCTTTTTGGTAGCGTGACAAGCCAGGACATTGTTGATGCATTTGGGGAAGAGGGTTTTTCGTTGGACAAAAGAAGGATAATACTTGACGAAGCAATAAAAAAATTAGGGGTGTACCACGTTACTGTAAAGCTCCACCCTGAGGTCTCTGGCGCAGTAAAAGTGTGGGTGGTCAGGAAGTAGCTCTAAGAGGTGTGTTATGGAAAAACTTGATATGAATCTGGAAAAAATGCCTCCTCAGAATACAGAGGCAGAAATGGCAGTTTTGGGCTCGATGCTTATAGAGGAACACGCCATTGCAGACGCCATAGAGTTTTTGGAAGGCAGCTGTTTCTATAACGATGCGAACAGAAAGATATTTGAATGTATTCTAGGGCTGTACGGCGGAGGCAAGGCAGTTGATATCCTTACGCTCATAGAAGAATTAAAAAAGACCCAGGACCTGGAAAGGATAGGAGGAGCTAGTTATGTTACCAACCTTACCACCGCAGTCCCTACAGCCGCAAATATAAAGCATTATGCCCATATTGTAAAAGAAAAAAGTATTCTCCGCAATCTTATAGCTACTTCTACAAATATAATTTCAGAGAGTTATGATGCTCATGGTGATGTCGAAAAGATCCTTGATAGGGCAGAGCGTGACATATTTGAGATCTCTTCGAAAAAGGTAGACACGAATTTCGCTCCGATCAAGGAAATAATAAAGGATAGTATAGAGACGATAGATCTGTTGTACCAGAGAAAGGCTCATGTCACAGGCATAGGAACTGGATTTAATGATTTTGACAGCCTGACCGCGGGGCTGCACCGTTCAGACCTGATAATACTTGCAGGAAGGCCTTCTATGGGAAAAAGTGCGCTTGTGACTTCTATAGCAGAGTATGTGGGCCTGGTTGAGAAAAAACCTCTTGTACTCTTCAGTCTTGAGATGTCAAAAGAACAGTTGGTCCAGAGGATGCTGTGTTCTCATGCACGCGTGAATGCGCATAGTGTGAGGACAGGGTTTTTATCCCAGTCTGATTGGCCGAAGCTTACAAATGCTGCAGGAAAACTTTCGGAAGCCCCTATTTTTATAGACGATACCGCAGGCCTTTCTGTTCTTGAACTGAGGGCAAAGGCCAGGAGGTTGAAATCGCAGCACGATATACAGCTCATAGTAGTGGATTATCTACAGCTGATGCAAGGTTTGCCGGGTTCAGAAAACAGACAGCAGGAAATATCAGAGATATCCAGGTCTTTAAAGGCTCTTGCAAGAGAGCTTAGTGTCCCGCTTATTGGGGTGAGTCAGCTCTCAAGGGCAGTAGAGAGCAGGCAGGATCACAGGCCACAGCTTTCAGACCTGAGAGAATCAGGCGCTATTGAGCAGGATGCAGACCTTGTAGGGCTCTTGCTGCGGGAAGAATATTACAGTCCAACAGAAGAAAACAGGGGTATAGCAGAACTCATCATAGCAAAGCAGCGCAATGGCCCTGTTGGCACGGTTAAATTGACTTTTGTAAAGGATTATGCCAGGTTTGAAAACCTTACAATGGTCAGCGAGGAAGTGATGGAGTAAGCTTGTTTAAAAGCGTGAGCAGAGTTTTGCAAGGCGATTGACATAATAATATATGTATGCTATATTCGTAATAATATAATGAAAACATCTCTTAAATTACTTACAATTATCTTTTTCTTGGGTTTATGCTTGTCTGTTCAAGGATGGGCCAAAGAAGGGACTTCCAAGAAAATAATAAAATACGTTGATGTAAGAAACAATAAGACTGTTTCTAGCGCTACTATCTTGTCAAAGCTGAAGACAAAAAGAGGCGAAGTGTTTCTGGACAAGGTTGTTAATGAGGATGTCAAAAGATTATACCTCATGGGTTACTTTAGCGAAGTGAGTGTCTCCATTGAGGAGATTCAGGATGAAGTTGGCGTGATATTCATTGTGGCAGAAAAACCGTCACTAGCCTTAGTCAGATTTACAGGCTCAAGACGGTATAAACAAGAAAAGCTTGCCAGTATTGTTAAATCAAAATTGAATGAGTTTGCAGATGAAAGAAGCCTTAAAAAAGATGCGGAGGCCATAGGGGACCTGTATAAGCGTGCGGGTTTTCCATGGGTAGAGGTTTCTTACATGGTAGACGTGGATTCAGAGACGAATGAGGCGACAGCAGTGTTTAAAATAAAAGAGGGACCAAAGGCAGTAGTAAGGCAAATAAAAATAATTGGCAATACTGCTTTTAGCAACAAGCGCCTTACCAAGGTTATAAAAAGCAGAACCTCGGGAATGTTTCGCTCAGGTGTTTACAAAAAGGATGTAGCTGATGATGACATGGAAAGGCTGAAGCATTTTTACAAGAGAGAAGGATTTTTAGATGCAGAGGCCAGCTACGAAGTCATATCTAGGGAAAAGGGCAGGAAGAGGTGGATCGAACTTATAATACGCGTAGAAGAAGGCCGTAAATATATAGCTGGTGATACGGAGATAGCTGGTAATACTATTTTTTCGGAAGAGGAATTAAAAGCACTTTTAAAGATGAAACCAGGGGATACATTTACAGAGATGACCTTGCATGAAGAAGTAGCAAGCATCCAGGAATACTATTTTGACAGAGGCTATATAATGGCTAAGGTGAAGCCGGATACTCTTTTGAATCTGGATACAGACAAAGTGGATGTTACTTATAATATCGTAGAAGGAGAAGTATGTTACGTCAATAAGATCAACATAAAAGGAAACACAAAGACAAAAGACGTTGTTATACGAAGGGAACTGAGGATTCATCCTGGAGAGCGGTATGACGGAGGAAAATTAAAGAGGAGCAAAGAGAGGCTTTATAATCTGGGGTTTTTTGAGGATATCACGCTCGACATAGAAGACACTGTTACAGAAAACAAAAAAGATATGGTGGTGGAAGTAAAAGAGTCAAAGACAGGAGAATTCAGTTTTGGAGGCGGTTTCTCTTCTATTGATAAACTTATAGGTTTTATTGAGGTAGAACAGCGTAATTTTGACATCCTTAATTTTCCGACATTCACAGGAGATGGCCAGGATCTTAAGCTAAGGGCAGAATTTGGCAGTGTGCGTAAGAATTATCTCTTGAGCTGGACTGAACCGTGGATATTTGATCATCCGGTTTCCTTTGGGTTTGATCTATACGCATCCGAGAGAAATAGGAGCGGGGCAACAGGATATGCCTATGACGAAACAAGACAGGGCGGAGCGATTAGGCTAGGCAAGGAATTCTCAGAATATGTAAGAGGAGACTTTACATATAGGCTCGAGACAGTTGATATATCAGATTTATCTACCACTGCCTCGCAGGAATTACAGGATGAAGCAGGCGAGAAGACGATATCAAGTGTTTTGTTTCAGCTTACGAAAAACACTACGGACAATAGGTTTAATCCTGCAAAAGGTTATATCTTGACAGGTTTCCTTGAGGTGGCTGGTGGTCCGATAGGAGGGGATAGGGATTTTGCGAAACTTTTTAATTCTGCCAGTCGTTATTCTACCATAGGGCCTTTTGTGTTGGAGTTAAAGATCAGAAGCGGCGTAGTTTCCTCATTCGGAGAATCAGGAAAGGTTCCTATATATGAGAGATTTTTTGCTGGTGGCACCTACACTATACGCGGGTATAAAGAACGCGACGTAGGACCAGTAGATCGATCTGGAGATCCTATAGGTGGCGGAACAATGGCAGTTGCGAATGCCGAACTCACGCTTCCCATAATAGAAAATTTGAAGGTAGCAATATTTATTGATGCAGGAAATGTCTGGTACAGGCCTGATTCAAAGCCAAAAGGTGGCTATTCTACCCGAGGTATAAAAGCAGGCGCAGGCGCTGGTGTCAGGATAAAGACTCCTATAGGACCTGTAAAATTAGATTTCGGCTTTCCCTTGAATCCAGATGGATACCAGGAGGATAAGCCAAGGTTTCATTTTAGCATGAGCAGAGGTTTTTAAAAAATAATGGGGGAAGAGATGAGAAAAGTTTTAATACTTATATTAGTCTGTATGTTCTTATTTTCTGGCACAATATTCGCAGAGTCCCAAGGAAAGACCGGCTATGTGGATCTTTCAAGATCATTTGACGAATACCAGAAGACAAAAGACTTTGATAGGGACCTGGAAAAAAAAGGCGACGTCAAGCAGGAGCAGAGAGAAAAACTGGTCAAGGAGATAAGGAAGATGAGGGATGAGGTCGAGCTCATGAACGAGAAAGCCAGAAAGAAAAGAGAGCAAGACATAGAATCCAAGATAAAGTCTCTCCAAGAATTTGATCAGGACGCAAAGACCACTCTTACGAAGGAAAGAGACGATATGGTCAGGGATATATTGAGAGAGATCAATGATGTCATACAGGAATATGGTGAGAAAAACGGTTTCTCGATTATATTGAATGACCGGGTACTCTTATATGGAGATCAAGCAGGGGACCTGACAGATGAGATTATAAAGATATTGAACGATAATTATAAAAAATAGAGACCATAAAGATGAAGAAGACATTGAAAGAAATAGCAGTCATAGTTAACGGCGAAATCCTGGGCGACGAGAATGCAGTTATTACAGGCATATGCGGTATAAAAGAAGCCAAGAAAGGCGATCTTACATTTATAGCAAACTCCAGATATCTCTCGCTCATGAGTCATACGAAGGCATCTGCCATTATTACATCCAAGGATGTGAAATCAGCGCCGTTACCTATTATACGGACAGAAAATCCTTCCGTGGCATTTGCAAAGATGGTTTCTTTGATGGCCCCGAATGAGGCTAAAAAACCAAGCGGCATCCACCCGACAGCAGTAATAGGAGAAAAGGTACGGATTGGCCGTAATGTGGCGATACAGGCGTATGTTGTCATAGAAGATAATGTCGAGATAAAAGATAGTACTATTCTTTATGCAGGGGCGTATGTTGGACATCATACAAAGATAGGAAAGGATTGCGCTATTTATCCGTACGTTATAATCAGAGAACGCGTTGTGATAGGAGACAGGGTTATAATACACGGAGGTACGGTTATAGGAAGCGATGGGTTTGGATTTTCTACTGTTAAGGGCGTGCATCGAAGGATCCCTCAGATCGGGAATGTCATAATAGAGGATGATGTTGAGATAGGCGCAAATGTTACGATTGATAGGGCTCGTTTTGACAAAACGCTTATAAAGAAAGGGACAAAGATCGATAATCTTGTCCAGATCGCGCATAATGTAATAATAGGGGAACATTCTATAATAGTCGCCCAGAGCGGGATATCTGGCTCAACGACTATCGGGAACAATGTCACGCTGGCAGGTCAGTCAGGTGTCATAGGACATGTTTCCGTAGGGGACAATGTTGTTGTAGGCGGAAAGTCTGGTGTGACCAAGTCTATTCCCCCGAATGCCTGTGTTTCAGGCTTTCCTGCGAAATCACATAAAGTCGCAAAGAGGATCAACGCATGCGTACAGAACCTGCCAGATTTATATAAGAAGGTAAAGGCGCTAGAAGAGGAAATTACAAATCTCAAGTCTGGTAAAAAAGACTAATCTTTGAATTATAAGAGGACAACATGGAACAGAAAACAATAAAAAAACCAATAACTCTCAGTGGTACCGGACTTCATACAGGCGTTTGCGTGAATCTCAAATTTAAGCCAGCCCCTACTGATACAGGGATAAATTTTATAAGGGTGGACATGAAAGATTCTCCCATGATCAAGGCAGATACTCGTCAGATCTTGGCTCAGGATAAGAGCCCCAGGAGGACATCTATCGGGAGAGATTCCGTAGAGGTACATACAATAGAACATCTCATGGCAGCATTGTGGGCTTTAGGCATAGACAATATACTTATTGAAATAGACGGGCCGGAGCTGCCTGGTCTGGACGGAAGCGCAATGGGTTTTATTGAGATATTAAAACGAGCAGGTATAGAGAGCCAGGGTGTGCCGAAAAAGGTTTACCAGGTACGCTCACCTTTGTGGATCGAGCATGACGATGCTATGATCATGGTGTTGCCTGACAATCAGTTCAGGGTATCCTATACATTAAATTATGAACATCCTCTTCTCAAGGCCCAATATCTATCCTTCACTATCGATGAGAGCACATTTGAAAAGGAGATTGCATCTTCAAGGACTTTTTGCCTTGAAAGAGAAGTAGATGATTTAAGGAAGCAGGGCCTTGGCAAGGGCGCGAATTATGAAAATACAGTTGTAGTAGGAAAAAAAGGCGTCATAGATAATGACTTAAGGTTCGACGATGAATTTGCCAGGCATAAGATCCTGGATCTGTTGGGCGACCTCTATCTTTTGGGCTACGGGATAAAGGGGCATGTGATCGCGATCCGCAGCGGACATCCTCTAAATATAATGCTAGTAGATAAAATAAACTCGCAGAGAGAAAAGATGCAGGCAGGTGGCATAAA
Organism: uncultured Planctomycetia bacterium; assembly: GCA_964652265.1. Lineage (GTDB taxonomy): Bacteria > Omnitrophota > Gorgyraeia > Gorgyraeales > Gorgyraeaceae > JAHIUV01. The sequence goes on along the minus strand of CAZZAL010000007.1, from coordinate 34,851 downwards.
AGGCGTGTATGTTGAAACAGGAACAGGGGTTTTAGACGCGAGTGATATACAGAAGATACTTCCGCATCGTTATCCGTTTTTACTTGTCGATAAGATCATAGAGCTGGAGCCTGGCAAGAAGGCGGTCGGCATAAAAAATGTTACAGTGAACGAAGAATTTTTTACAGGCCATTTTCCGGGCAGGCCTGTGATGCCAGGGGTTTTGATTATAGAGGCAATGGCGCAGGTGGCTGGCGTATTGATGCTCAATAAGAAGGAAAATGTCGGGAAGATGGCGTATTTTATGAGTCTTGATAGAGCAAAATTCAGGAAGACAGTATTACCAGGTGATCAGTTGAGGCTAGAAGTAAATGTGGTGAAATTAAAATCAAAAATAGGACAAGTGCACACAAGGGCTCTTGTGGATGGCCAAGTAGTCAGCGAAGCAGATCTGATGTTTGCCCTTGTTGATGCTTAATCTTGTACTTCTCTAGGATGGGAGATTTGCGAAGTTAGGCAGGAAAATCATGAAGATACACCCTACAGCGATTGTAGATAAGAAGGCGAAGTTGGCCGACAACGTAGAAGTCGGCCCTTATGCTATTATAGGGCCTACAGTAGAGATAGCTTCATCTACCAGTGTGGGCGCTCATGTTGTAATAGAAGGTCGCACTAGCATTGGAGAAAATTGCCGCATATTCACGGGTGCCGTAATAGGGAGCATCCCCCAGGATCTTAAATATAAAGACGCAAAGAGTTTTTTAAAAATAGGTAATAACAATATCATCAGAGAATACGTAACTATGAACCCAGGAACTGACGAAGGGGGCGTTACCTCTGTTGGCAATGAAAATCTCCTTATGGCCTATTCGCATGTTGCGCATGATTGTAAGGTTGGAAACGGCTGTGTTATCGCGAATTCTGGAACACTTGCAGGTCATGTGAAGCTTGAAGACAAGGTAGTGATAGGAGGACTTACTGCTATACATCAGTTTACACGGGTAGGAAAGATGGCAATGATAGGCGGATGCTCCAAGGTAGTACAGGACATACCGCCTTTTTCTACGTGCGACGGCCATCCTGCCAAAGTCTATGGCTTGAATCTTATTGGCTTAAGGCGCTCTGAGGTGAGCAAGGAGGAGCAGTCAGCGTTAAAACAGGCATTCAAGATCTTGTTTTATTCAGGATTGATCTTTAAGAGCGCTCGAGATAAGGTAAGAGAGGAAGTCGGAGGCGCAGGAGAGGTGAAGTATCTCCTGGATTTTATAAAAGAGTCAAAAAGAGGCGTGTGTAAAGGTGCCCAAGAGTAGAATAGGTTTGATCGCAGGTAATGGCAAATTTCCAATACTTTTTGCGCAGGCTGCCAGGAAAAAAGGCGTAGAAGTGGTAGCGATAGCCATAAGCGGAGAGGCAGAGAAAGAACTAGAGGGTTATGTCGATAAGATATACTGGCTTGGCATTGGAGAACTGGAAAAATTACTACACCTCCTTACCCAGGAAAGATTGCCATCGGTTGTAATGGCTGGCCAGGTCAAACATAAATCTCTTTTTGATAAATCTATCAAGTTGGATCCAAAGATGCAAGGGCTTCTTAGAGGCGTGAAGGATAAAAAGACAGATTCGCTTATAGGTGCGATTGCAAAGCGCTTAGAGGCTTCAGGAATAAAGCTTTTAGATTCTACAACCTTTCTCTCAGATTGTTTACCTGAAAAAGGCATCCTGACAGAAAAGACTCTTGATAAAAGGGTGCTGGATGACATTGAGTTTGGAAGAGGAATCGCAAAATCTATCGCAGGACTGGATATAGGTCAAAGCATTGTAGTAAAAGATAAGGCTGTTCTGGCAGTCGAGTCTATTGAGGGCACAGACGAGACCATAAGAAGAGGCGCAAAATATGGTAAAGAAGGCATTGTGGTCGTAAAGGTGTCCAAACCTAAACAGGACATGCGCTTTGACGTACCTATTATAGGACCAGAGACAATAAGATTATTAAAAGAATTAAAGGCAGCCTGTATATCTATAGAGGCAGGGAAGACTCTTATCATAGATAAGGAAGAAACAATCAAATTGGCAGACGAATCAGGAATAGGGGTCGTAGCTTCATGAGCACAAAGACTTCTTCAAAAAAATCAAAAACCACTGATACGATATCAGCGCTTTCAAAGATTTCAAAGGCCATATCCAGTGACCTTTATTTAGGGGATATATTAAAATTGGTCGTGACTGTTACAGCCGAGGTTATGAATTCTAGGATATGCACATTGATGCTCCTTGACGATAAAAAAGAGACGATTAGCATAAGGGCGACACAGAGTATAAGCGAGGAGTATATAAAAAAAGAGCCCCTTAAAAAAGGAGAAGGTGTTGCTTGGAAAGTAGTTGGGAGCAATAAACCAGTGGTCGTCTTGGATGTATTAAAGGCTCCAGGATATAAATATAAGGATATAGCGGAAAAAGAAGGGCTTGCATCTTTATTGTGCGTACCATTAGCAGTGAAGAATAAGGTGATAGGAGTTTTAAATTGTTATACTTCAAAGCCGCATAAATTCTCAAAGATAGAAATAAGCGTTCTCACGAGTGTTGCGAACCAAGCAGCCATTGCAATAGAGAATACAGAGCTTATGGTAAGGACAAGGGTCATACAGGAAGAGCTCGAGACGCGCAAGGTCGTAGAAAAGGCAAAGGGCATTTTGATGAGAGAGGAAGCCTTAACAGAAGAAGACGCCTTCAGAAAGATCCAGAAATACAGCATGGACCGCCGCAAGCCAATGAAAGAAGTGGCCGAGGCTATTATCATGATGCACGACATGCAGAAATGAAATCAAAAAATCAATCTTCATACCGGGACCTGCAAAAAAATATCCGCAAGCTAAAGACGCCAAAGATAGAGGTATGGCGCAATCAGTATGCGGATAAGGACTATATTGTAACGCTTGAGAATAGTGAGTTTACCTGTGTCTGCCCAAAGACAGATCTTCCTGATTTTGCCAATATAGCTATTCAATATAAGCCTGATAAATGGTGCATTGAACTAAAGTCATTCAAGATATACCTGCTATTTTATAGAGACATAGGTATATTCCATGAGCATGTGATAAACAAGATCCTTGATGATTTTGTGGCATCAGGTAAGCCCAGATGGGTATATATTAAAGGTGAGTTCAATATAAGAGGCGGCATAAAGACCACGGTTTCAGCCGAATACAAAAGGAGCTAGCTATGGCTTTAAAGACCAAAAAGGATGTATTAAAGGTAGTAACACAGCGTAATATTAAATTTATAAAACTCTGGTTTACAGATGTCCTTGGTTTTCAAAAAGGTATCTCTATCACGAGGCGCGAACTTGAAAAGGCCATGGAAGACGGCATGGGTTTTGATGGTTCGTCCATCGAAGGATTTGCTCGCATAGAAGAAAGCGATATGGTTGCAATGCCAGATCCTTCCACGTTCCAATTGATACCCTGGAGGTCTGAAAAGGATGGGCTTTCAGCAAGGATGTTTTGTGATATTTTAAAGCCTGATGGTAAGCCTTTTGAGGGAGATCCCAGATATGTCCTGAAGAAAAATGTAAAAAAGGCAAAAGATATAGGGCTTACTTATTATATTGGTCCTGAGCTTGAATATTTTTATTTTGAAAATCCCAAAAACACTATTATTTTAGATAGAGGAGGATATTTTGATCTTACTCCTCTTGATGTCGCGCAGGATTTGAGGCGCGAGACAGTAGTTATGCTTGAGAAGATGGGGGTAGAGGTAGAATATTCTCATCATGAGGTCGCTACATCACAGCATGAAATAGACCTAAAGTATTGTGACGCACTTACCATGGCAGACAATGTCATGACCTATCGCATGGTTGTAAAGGAGGTTGCGCGCCAACATGGTAAGTACGCGACCTTTATGCCAAAGCCTATCTATGGCATAAACGGAAGCGGGATGCACGTGCACCAGTCTTTATTTAAAGGTAAGAAGAACGCATTTTTCAGCAAGACTGATAGATCGCATCTTTCAGATACAGCCAAGTATTTTGTAGCAGGCATACTAAAGCATGTCCCTGAGATAACAGCAGTGACAAACCAATGGGTCAATTCTTACAAAAGGCTTATTCCAGGATATGAGGCGCCTGTCTATATATGCTGGGCGCAGATGAATCGCTCTGCACTTGTAAGGGTGCCTATGTATAAGCCAGGCAAAGAAAAAGCCACGAGGATAGAATTTCGTTCTCCTGATCCTGCGGCAAATCCGTATCTTGCTTTCTCAGTAATGCTCGCAGCTGGCCTGGAAGGCATGAAGAAAAGATATAGACTTCCAAAGGCATCGGAAGATAATATCTACAGGATGACAGAGAAGGAAAGGGCTAGATCTGGTATCCAGTCTTTACCAGAGGATCTTTACGAGGCAATAAAACTTACAGAGAAATCGAAGCTCGTAAAAGAGGCCTTGGGGGAGAAGCTATTCGAACACTTTATCCGCAATAAATATATGGAATGGGATGAATACAAGGCCCAGGTCTCTAAGTACGAGATCGACAAATACCTCCCTATTTTATAAGTTTATAATGACCAAGACCAGTGTTTTCCTTATTATAATATTTTTGTGTCTATCAGTGTATGTTATCTCTGGCGCTGTGCCATTAGGACATACTATGGAAGTTGTGGATAGTAAAGATTTAGCCCCACCTTTCAAAGATGGCGAGAAGCTTACCTATGAAGTAAGATACAATGGCCTAAAGGTGGGCAGGTCTATCTTGACATTTAATGGAGAAAAAGATCTGGATGGGAAATCCGTCTATCACATTACCTTTTTCACCAAGATCCCGTCACTCAAAGATACTGAAGAGATATATGCTGATAAGGATACATTCCTACCAATAGAGGTGCATAGAAAGATTAAAAAAAAGATAGGTTTTAATAATAGCATAGTTGAGAAATATGACCAGAAAAAATTCAAGGTAGATATTTCCTCAAAAAGTAAGTTGCGCTCAAAGAATTTTTCTATACAAAGACATGCGCCTATCCACAATGCCATACTCCTTCCTTATTACTATCGCGTAAAAGAAAGCTTTGATGAGAACGAAAGAATAAATGTTAGTTTGCCGACAATGGATTTTGAGGTCATATTTAAAGGTAAGGAGACCATAAAGACCCCTCTTGGCGAATACGAATCATATGCCTTTACGAGTAATCCGCCGAAGTTTAAACTATGGCTTTCAGCAGATAAAAAGCGCATACCTTTAAAGATAAAAAACCCAGGTACCCTGGGTTATTCTTTAATAATCAAATCTATAGAGTAATTCATCTGCTAAAAAAATGCTTGACTGATAGGATAGATTAAGAGATAATATAAGTACAATTTGATATGAAGGTGTATCAAAAACACATAGATGATATATTAGGACAATGGCGTTCTGGATAAAAAAGGGAACGCTTTTTTTATTTTAGTTTTGAGCGCATAAAGATTGCGCCATATTGAAGAGGAGGAAAATCATGCAGAAAAAAATCAAAGATTTTATGGAGAAGGTTATAAAGAACAATCCTGGCGAGACAGAATTTCACCAGGCAGTGACTGAGGTAGTAGAGTCAGTCATGGGTTTTATAGAAAAAAATCCGAAGTATAAAGACGCTAAGATATTAGACAGGATCACTGAGCCGGAGAGGGTGATCATGTTTCGCGTGCCTTGGCTGGATGATAAGGGAGAGGTGCAGGTAAACAGAGGTTATCGTATAGAGATGAATAGTGCACTGGGACCTTATAAGGGAGGGCTCAGGCTTCATCCTAGCGTGAATCTCGGGATCTTGAAGTTCCTGGCTTTTGAGCAGGTATTCAAGAACAGCTTAACTACTCTTCCTATGGGCGGAGGAAAAGGCGGCTCTAACTTTGACCCAAAAGGAAAGTCAGACAATGAAGTGATGAAGTTTTGTCAGAGCTTCATGACAGAACTCTCGCGTCATATCGGACCTGATACAGATGTACCTGCCGGAGACATAGGTGTAGGCGGAAGAGAGATAGGCTACATGTTTGGCCAGTACAAGAGGATCAGAAATGAATTTACGGGTATTTTGACAGGCAAGGCATTAAATTGGGGTGGTAGCTTGATCAGGCCAGAGGCAACAGGTTATGGATGCGTATATTTTGCCGAGGAGATGTTAAAGACAAGAGGCGAGACCTTTAAAGGAAAGGTCTGTACAGTTTCAGGTTCAGGAAATGTGGCACAATATACTGTTGAGAAATTGCTTCAGCTGGGAGCAAAACCAATTACGCTTTCGGATTCAGGTGGTTTTATTCATGATCCGGATGGGATAAGCGAACAAAAGCTAGAGTTTGTAATGGAGCTTAAGAATGTGAAGCGCGGTCGCATTAAAGAGTATGCTCAGAAGTATAATTGTAACTATGTAGAAGGTAAGAGGCCTTGGGGTGTAAAATGCGACGCAGCCTTTCCTTCTGCTACTCAAAATGAGGTAAGCGAGTCAGATGCAAAACAGCTTGTAAAGAACGGTTGTATCTGTGTTGGTGAAGGCGCGAATATGCCTTCGACGCCTGAGGCCATAAGGGTATTTTTAGACGCAAAGATTCTCTATGCACCTGGAAAAGCAGCGAACGCAGGAGGAGTTGCTACTAGCGGACTGGAGATGTCTCAGAACAGCCAGAGATTGTCATGGTCAAGGGAAGAAGTAGATAAGATGCTTCACCAGATAATGATCAGTATACACGAATCCTGTGTTAAGTACGGTAAAAACGACAAGTTTATTAATTATGTCGATGGTGCTAACATTGCTGGATTTGTAAAAGTAGCTGACGCAATGTTGGATCAGGGTTTGGTATAAAACCTTAAAGTAAAAGTACAATGTATGTGCTTAAAATGCGATTCGCAAAGGGGCGTTCTGAAAAAGGACGCCCCTTTCACTTTCTATAGATCCAAGGACCTATTTTTTAGGCATTTACTAGCTATGTTCTTCATGATATAATGTGCAGACAATATAAAAAGAGGAGGTAGGATTGTGCCCAAAATAAAGGATATAAACAAGGTTTTAATCATAGGGTCAGGCCCGATTGTGATAGGCCAGGCGTGTGAGTTTGACTATTCTGGAACACAGGCCTGTAAGGCATTGCGTGCGGCAGGTTATAAGATAGTACTCGTAAATTCTAATCCAGCGACCATCATGACAGATCCTGGCATGGCTGACGTTACCTATATAGAGCCTTTGAATGTCGAAAGGATTACTTCTATTATTGAAAAAGAAAGACCTGATGCACTTTTGCCAAACCTTGGAGGCCAGACTGGTTTAAACCTATCCAGTGAATTAGCAAAAAAAGGCGTACTTAAAAAATTCGGCTGTAGGATTATAGGCGTGCAGGCAGATGCTATTGAGCGCGGCGAAGACAGGTTAGCTTTTAAAGAGACAATGAAAAAATTAGGCATTCCTATGCCCAAAAGTGAACTTGCGTATTCCGTAGAAGAAGCCAAGAAAATCGCGCATAAATTAGGCTATCCTATTATTATCAGACCTGCATATACCATGGGAGGCACAGGTGGAGGAGCAGTATTTAATGATGAGGAGCTTGAAGTTATAGCTGCAAGAGGAATATCAGTGAGTCTTATAGGCCAGATCCTCGTAGAGGAAAGTGTTCTAGGTTGGGAAGAGCTGGAACTCGAGGTAGTAAGGGATAGAGAGTCAAATAAGATTACAGTCTGTTTTATAGAAAACATCGATCCAATGGGTGTTCATACCGGAGATTCATTCTGCTCTGCCCCAATGCTAACAGTAGAAAAAAAGATGCAGGAAAAGCTCCAGAAATATTCCTATAAAATAGTAGATGCAATAGAGGTCATCGGGGGTACAAATGTACAGTTTGCCCGCAAGCCTGGAGAAGACAGGGTGGTTGTAATAGAGATTAATCCTAGGACATCTCGTTCATCTGCCTTGGCAAGTAAGGCAACAGGGTTTCCGATCGCGCTTGTATCGGCCATGCTCGCAGGTGGGGATCTTTTAAGGGATATTCCATACTGGCGAGATGGGACACTTGATAAATATACGCCTTCGGGAGATTATGTTGTTATAAAATTTTCGCGTTGGGCATTTGAAAAGTTTAAGGGCATAAAGGACCAGCTCGGTACGCAGATGAGGGCAGTGGGCGAAGTGATGAGCATAGGAAAGACCTATAAAGAGGCATTCCAGAAGGCTATAAGGAGCCTTGAGAGGAATCGCTACGGTCTTGGTTTTGCTAAAAATTTCAACAAGCTATCCCTTGATGAATTAAGAAAACTTCTCGCGTATCCTACCTCAGAGCGTCAGTTTATTATGTATGAAGCGCTTCGTAAAGGAGCGAGCGTGGATGAGCTATACGACAAGACATGTATTCACAGGTATTTTATAACTCAGATGAAAGAACTTGTAGAGCTGGAAGAGGCTATCCTGAAATATATTGGTAAGATGCTTCCAGATGAGATGCTTATAAAGGCAAAGGAAGATGGATTTTCAGATAAATATCTGAGTCAGATATTAGGGGTTAAAGAAAAAGAAATAAGGGAGAGGCGTCTTAAGCTGGGGAAAGCTGAGGCATGGCATGCAGTACCAGTGAGCGGCGCTGAAAACGCAGCATATTATTATTCTACCTACAGGGCCGAGGATATAGTCTCGGTATCACCTAATAAAAAGATCATGATACTTGGCGGTGGACCAAACAGGATCGGCCAGGGCATAGAGTTTGACTATTGCTGTTGTCATGCTGCATTCGCCCTGAGAGATCTTGGTTATGAGAGCATAATGGTCAACTGCAATCCTGAGACAGTATCGACAGATTATGATACTTCGAACAAACTTTATTTTGAACCTTTGACCGTCGAGGATGTATTAAGTATCTATAATAAAGAAAAGCCAGAAGGAGCGATCGTACAGTTTGGTGGCCAGACGCCTCTTAATATTGCCAAAGAACTCGAGGAAGCAGGCGTAAAGATACTTGGGACATCTGTTGAGAGTATAGACCTTGCAGAGGATAGAGAAAGATTTGCTAAAGTCATGAAAAAACTTGGCATACCTCAACCAGAAAGCGGCATGGCAAGTGAACTTGAAGGCGCAATAAAGATTGCGGAAAAAATCGGCTATCCTCTTATGGTAAGACCTTCGTATGTTTTAGGCGGAAGAGGTATGGAGATTGTCTATGATGAGGATATGCTTAAAGATTATGTAAGGGCGGCAGTTACAATATCGCCTGATAGACCTATTTTAATAGATAAATTTTTAGAAGATGCTATAGAGCTGGAAGCAGACGCTGTTTCAGATGGAGAAGATGTATATATCCCGTCGATCATGGAACACATTGAAGAGGCAGGTATACATTCTGGAGATTCAGCTTGTGTTATTCCTCCGAAGACAATACCTAAAAAACATATAGATACTATAACTGAGTACACGCAAAAGATCGCGCAAAAGTTAAAGGTGTGCGGCCTTATGAATATTCAATATGCGATTGCGAATGACAAGGTGTATGTTTTAGAGGCAAACCCAAGGGCATCAAGGACAGTCCCGATCGTATCAAAGGTAGCTGGCATTTCCATGGCAAGGATTGCCACAGAATTGATGCTTGGGAAAAAATTAAAGGGCATGGATCTAAAACCAAAGAAATACAAACACTATGGCGTCAAAGAAGCAGTGTTCCCGTTCTATATGTTTCAGGAAGTAGACCCTGTCCTTGGTCCTGAGATGCGTTCTACCGGAGAGGTTATGGGCCTGGCTGATTCAGCAGGGTTGGCGTATTTTAAGGCGCAGGAGGCAGCAGGACTCAGGCTTCCCACAGAGGGTACAGTCCTTGTGACCGTCGCTGATAAGGATAAAAAGAAAAACATTGCTGAGGCAGCAAAGAAGTTAAAGGTGCTTGGTTTTAAGGTCGTAACAACAGAAGGCACGAAGAAATTTCTTGAAAAACACGGTGTCGAAGCAGAGCTTATCAAAAAGACACACGAAGGCAGGCCGAATATTATAGATTCTATACACAATAAAGAGATAAAACTTATAATAAATACCCCTGTCGGAAAACATGCGGCACACGATGATTCGTATATCAGAAAAAATGCGATAAACTATAAGATCCCTTATATCACTACTCCAGCGGCAGCCATTGCAGTGGCAGAGGGTATCAAATCTTATCTTGAGAACAAAGGCGACGTAAAGTCGCTACAAGAATATCACGCAGAAATTACTTAATATCTTAACTTCATAAGCTAAACACGGAAAGGATTATGAAGTTAAGGAGGAGTGTTTGTTATGTTTAAGCGAGTCGTTACCAAAGAGGTAAGTTTTGATAATGAAAAATATCTCTCTGAGCAGACAAAAGAGATCTTAAGCAGGGTAAAGAAGTTTGACAATAAGCTCTATCTCGAGTTTGGCGGTAAGATCTGTTTTGACTATCATGCCGCAAGGGTCTTACCAGGATATGATCCAAATGTAAAGATGAGGCTTCTTGAAAAACTCAAAGACCATACTGAGATTATTATAAGCGTATATGCCAAAGACATTGAACAGGGAAGGGTCAGGGGCGACTATGGCATAACATATGATTTAGCGACGCTGAAACTCATAGACGATTTAAAAGCATGGAATCTGGATGTTACTTCAGTCGTACTCACAAGATTTAACAATGAGCCAGCTGCTGTTAAATTCAAGAGGAGACTGGAGAAATTGGGCCTTAAGGTTTATAAACACATTACTATAAAGGGGTATCCGCATGATCTTGAAAAGATAGTCAGTTCTCATGGCTATGGGAAAAATGATTATGTAGAGACCAAAAAACCTATAGTGATCGTGACTGCGCCTGGTCCAGGCAGCGGAAAACTTGCAACGTGTCTTTCACAGCTATATCATGATCATGTGAAAGGCATTAATTCAGGTTATTCAAAATTTGAGACTTTTCCTATATGGAATCTGACACTTAATCACCCTGTAAATATTGCATATGAAGCCGCAACAGTTGATTTGGCAGATTTTAATCTAGTAGACCCATTTCATTTAGAGAAATATAAAAAAGAGGCGATAAATTACAATCGTGATGTAGACGCGTTTCCTATATTAAGGAATATAATACATAAGATTACCGGTTCCAAGGACAGTTATTATAATTCACCAACAGATATGGGGGTAAATAGAGCTGGTTTTGGGATCATAAACGATGGAGGGGCACAGGATGCTGCAAAGCAGGAAATAATCCGTAGGTATTTCAGGCATAATCTGGAATTCGCAACAGGTGTTGGGACAAAAGAAGAGCTGGAACGGGCAGAAGCCATTATGGATAAGACAGGGGTCAAGCCTGAAGACCGGTCTGTTGTCCTCCCCGCAAGAAAGGCAGCCGCGGATTGTAAGAAAAAGCAGAAGGGCAACAAAGGCTATTACTGTGGCGCTGCGATTGAACTCTTGGATGGAAAAATAATAACAGGAAAGAACTCTCCTTTAATGCATGCAGCATCTAGTGCTATTATAAATGCGATAAAATATCTAGCTGATATAGACGATAAAATACATATTCTCAAACCAGAGGTTATCAGTGATTTGTCCAAGTTAAAGAAAGATATATTAAGTATGGCATCAGAGAGTTTGACGTTGGATGAGATACTCGTGGCGTTATCTATAAGTGCTCATACAGATAAGAATGCTAAAAAGGCGCTTTCGATGCTTAAGGATTTAAGTGGTTGCGAGCTTCATAATACACATCTACCGACACCAGGTGATGAAGCAGGTCTTAGGAGACTGGGGATAAATTTTACAACGGACGCGATACCTTCATCAAGTTTATTTTTTAATTCTTAAAGGAGGAGTTAATGAGTGGAATATTTGGAGCAGCATCCCAGAAGGATTGCACGCTAGATCTTTTGTACGGTACGGACTATCAGTCCCATTTAGGAACAGAATATGGTGGCATAGCTGTATTAACAGGTAAAAGGATCTATCGTCAAATTCATGACATATCCCAAAGCCAGTTTAAATCCAAATTCTACGAGGATTATAAAAAGTTTGAGGGAAAATATGGAATTGGAGTGATAAGTGATTCAGATGCGCAGCCAATGTTCCTTAATACAAAATTCGGTTCATTTGCAATATGCATGACAGGCCTTATTGAAAACACAAAAGAGCTTATCAAGGATCTACATAAAAGAGGTCATTCATTCAGCGAGACAGAAGATGGTTCTGCTAATAGTGTCGAGGTAGTAGCGAAGCTTATAAGCGAAGGTGAGGATTTTGTAAGTGGCATAGAACACATGTTTAGTAAGATCATTGGTTCTGCGAGTGTACTCGTACTTTCTAAAGATGGCATATATGCTGCAAGAGACAGGTTTGGTTATACAGCTCTTGTAATAGGAAAAAGAGGCAAGGATTATGCTGTTTGTTCAGAGACATGTTCTTTTCCTAACACAGACTTTCAAGTCCAGAAGTTTCTTATGCCAGGAGAGATAGTGCTTATAAATGAGCATGGCGTCAAACAGGTAAAAGGTGGAGTGGATACAAATCAGATATGCTCGTTTTTGTGGATCTATACAGGTTTTCCTGCTTCGATCTACGAAGGTATAAATGTTGAGGGAGTCAGAGAGAGATGCGGTGCAGCTTTAGCAAGACGTGACAAAGATATACAGGTAGATGTTGTCTCTGGTGTGCCTGATTCAGGCACTGCGCACGCGATTGGCTATGCAAAGGAATCCAAAAAGCCTTACGGGCGCCCTCTTGTTAAATATACACCTGGGTATGGAAGGAGCTATACACCTCCTATTCAGGAAATAAGAGATCGCGTTGCCAAGATGAAGCTTATACCTATAAAGGAGATTATAGACGGAAATAGAATCGTTGTTTGTGAGGATTCTATTGTCAGAGGCACTCAGCTTAAGAATTTTACCATACAAAAACTCTGGGACAACGGAGCGAAAGAGATCCATGTGAGGCCTGCCTGTCCACCTCTTATGTTTCCTTGCAAGTTTTGTTTATCGACGAAATCAATCCATGAACTCGCGGCAAGAAAGGCCATAAAGGATATCGAAGGAAAAGATATAGAGGATGTATCGGAATATATAGACGATGCTTCTCCGAAATACAAAAAGATGGTAGAATGGATTAAGAAAGATATCGGGGTTAGCACCCTTCGCTATGAGACCCTTGATGATATGATTGAAGCGATAGGCCTTCCACGCGAAAAACTCTGCACCTATTGCTGGAACGGTGAATGCCTTGCCAAGGGCAATTTGCTGTAGTGACCTGAAACTTTCAGCAATACTAAAGGCGTTAAATTAAGAAATTGACTGCTTAGGACGAGTCTATTATTATATTACTCTTATGAAAAAACAGTACGACGTAATAGTTATTGGCGGAGGGCATGCCGGTATCGAGACGGCTCTTTCATCTAGCAGGATGGGTTCAAGGACCCTGCTTATTACCATGGATGCGGATAAGATAGGTTATATGTCCTGTAATCCGGCCATAGGTGGTATTGGCAAGGGCCAGCTTGTGAAAGAGATAGACGCCCTTGGCGGAGAAATGGCAAAGGCGACTGATGCATGCGGCATACAGTTTCGCATACTTAATAAAAGCAAGGGCCCAGCTGTATGGTCGTCTAGGGCGCAGGTTGACAGGCGGTTGTACAATGAATACATGAAAAAGGTCATTAAAAGGCAGAAAGATTTAGATGTCTTGGAAGACACGGTGAAGTCAGTATCCCTCAAGAACAGTAAACTGAAATCAGTCATTACTGAATCTGGTTTAGAATTGAAAACATCTTGCGCAGTGGTGACTAGTGGAACTTTTTTAAGCGGGCTTATTTATATTGGGCAAAAAAAGACTCAGGGTGGGCGTATTAATGAGAAGGCCTCCATAGGCCTAGCAGATTCCCTTAGGGGCACAGGTCTCAAGATGATGAAATTCAAGACTTGTACTCCTCCGCGCATCGACGGAGGAGACCTTAAATTCTCAAAGATGAAGATACAAAAAGGAGATCTACCGCCACAGCCATTTTCTTTTAGCACAAAAGATGTAAAACTGAAACAACTACCCTGCTATCTAACATATACAAACAAAACTACTCATAGGATTATAAAGAAGAATCTTTCTCGTGCCCCCATAATGACAGGTGATATGGAAGGAGCAGATGTAAGATATTGTCCTTCTATTGAGGCAAAGATCGCGCGTTTTCCTGATAAAGACAGACATCAGATATTTATAGAGCCAGAAGGCCTGGGTACTAATGAGAGATACTGTAATGGCGTATTTACCAGTTTTCCGGAAAATGTCCAGGAGGGGATGCTTAAGAGCATAGCTGGACTGGAAGATGCAAAGATTACAAAACCAGGATACGCAATAGAATATGATGTGGTAGATTCTACAGAACTGGGACCTAGTCTGGAGGCAAAAAAGGTCAAGGGGCTTTTCTTTGCTGGACAGGTGAATGGCACAACAGGATATGAAGAAGCTGCTGCACAGGGTCTTGTGGCAGGGACAAATGCTAGTCTTTGCTCGAAAAGAAAAGAGAGATTTACTCTCGATCGTTCTCAAGCCTACATAGGCGTTCTCATAGATGACCTTGTAACAAAAGGTACCAGGGAGCCATACAGGATGTTTACTTCGCGTGTAGAATACAGGCTTCTCATCAGGGAAGACAATGCGGATTTACGATTAACTGAAATAGGTCACAATCTAGGACTTGTTAAGAAAAGAGATCTGGATAAGATTACAATTAAGAAAAAAAGGATAGAAAGGGAACTTAAAAGATTAAAGGATACAAAGGTTTATCCTACTAAGAGCATAAATAGTAGATTAAAAAAATGGAAAACCGCTCCTATAAATAAGGTTGTTAGTTTAGCTGATTTGTTAAAAAGGCCACAGATAGATTTTAAAATGTTAATGGGTCTTGATAAGGGAAAAGGTATTCTTGCTTCTGATGAGATAAAACAGGTAGAAATAGAGATAAAATACAGGGGTTTTATTGATAGAGAGATGAGAAAGATCAGGAATTTTAAGAGGATAGAGAACATCAGGATACCTGATGGATTTGAGTTTATTGGTATTCCCGGACTTTCGAATGAGATCGTTGAGAAGCTTTCCGCGAGCCCTCCGGCGAATCTTGGTCAGGCCTCTAGAATATCTGGCGTAACTCCTGTTGCAATATCGCTTTTGATGGTGTATCTTAAGAAGCATAGAAAGGTAAATGCATGCAAAAACAAACAGTAGTAGTTTTAGACTTTGGAGCGCAATACAATCAGCTCATAGCAAGACGAATAAGAGAATGCAGTATATATTGCGTGCTCTTGCCTTACAATACACCTCTTTCCAAGATAATGGACTTAAAACCAAGGGCCATTATAATGACAGGCGGACCTTCCAGTGTCTCCAAAAAAGGCTCTCCAAAATGTGATTCTCGCATATTTGGACTGGGGATTCCTATTTTAGGTATATGTTATGGCATGCAGCTTATGGGTTATTTATTAGGTGGAAAGGTCGGCCAAACTAAGAAACGTGAATATGGGCATGCCGAACTGATTATAGACGATAAACATAAACTTTTCTCAATGCTAGGCAGGAAACAAAAGGTCTGGATGAGCCATGGTGACCAAGTCCTTAGGTTGCCAAAGGGCTTTAAAAAACTGGCGCATACAAAAAATTCAAAGGTAGCCAGTATGTGTCATCCTGAAAAGAAATTTTACGGGGTCCAGTTTCATCCTGAAGTCGTGCATACTCCAAAAGGCATGCAGATTTTTAAGAATTTTCTCTATAAGGTAGCTGACCTAGAGCCAAACTGGACGATGCGCTCTTTTGTTAAAGAGGCTATAAAGGATATCCGCAGTAAGGTGGGGAAAGAAAAGATGGTACTTGGTTTGAGCGGAGGCGTGGATTCGTCTGTTACAGCAGCTCTCTTGCACAAAGCTATTGGAAAGAGGTTGCATTGCATTTTCGTGGACAATGGATTATTGAGAAAAGATGAAAAAAAGAAAGTCGTTGAGATATTTAAAAAACATCTTCATGTAAATCTTCATGTTGCAGACGCTGAAAAGGATTTTCTTGGAGAGCTGAAAGGTGTCTTTGATCCTGAGAAAAAGCGTAAGATAATCGGCAAGATTTTTATCAGGGTATTTGAAAGAGAGGCAGAGAAACTTGGCAAGATAAGATTTTTAGGTCAGGGCACACTCTATCCTGATGTGATTGAAAGCGTGTCTGCAAAAGGCGGGCCATCAGCTACGATCAAGACACATCACAATGTAGGCGCCCTACCCAAGAAGATGAGATTCAAGCTTATAGAGCCGTTGAAGGATTTGTTTAAGGATGAAGTGAGGAAGTTAGGCAAAGAGTTAGGCTTGAGCGAGGAACTGGTTTACAGGCAACCTTTTCCTGGACCTGGTCTTGCTGTCAGGATTATAGGAGGTATAACAAAAGAGCAGCTGGCCATATTACGGGAATCAGATGCAGTTGTACAGGAAGAGATGAAGAAATATGAAGGATATAGAGGGATATGGCAGTCTTTTGCAGTGCTTTTGCCTGTTAAAAGCGTTGGCGTAATGGGCGATGAGAGGACGTATGAGAATACAGTCGTGTTGAGAGCTGTTACGAGCCAGGATGCAATGACAGCTGACTGGGCAAAGATCCCTTATGATATATTAGGCAGGATTTCCAACCGTATTATAAATGAAGTAAAAGGCGTAAATCGTGTAGTTTACGATATCAGCTCCAAACCTCCTTCGACAATCGAGTGGGAATAAAAATCAGAAATTAAGGTAGGAGTTTTTGGATGAGGTGAGCGGCGCGGTCTACAGCACCTTTTTCTCCGAGCTTTTCTTTTATCTTTTTCAGAGCCTCTTTTATATCTCCCTGCATTTTTTTATCTTCCAGTATTTTTAGAGATTCTTTTGCTATATTTGAGGCATTTACCTGAAACTGCACCAGTTCCGGGACTATCCTTTTTCTCGCTACTACATTCACTAGCCCTATGTCAGGTATTTTTATCAACCCTCTTGCAAGCAGCCACGTAATAAAAGACGTCTTGTAGATAATAACCATGGGTTTTTGCATAATGGCTGTCTCTAGTGTGGCGCTGCCAGAGGAGAGTATTACAAGGTCTGCGATATCCATGATTTCATAGGGTTTATTTTCAAGGGAGTAAGGTTTTATAATCGAAGAAGAGAGAATGCTATTATAGATGGATCTGTCAAGTTCTTTGCGTCGCGAAAGGATGAATTCGACATTTGGCAGTTTCGTTTTTATCTTCTCGCACGCCTTTAGCATTTCCGGAAGATGGCGTTTTACTTCTTTTTCGCGAGAGCCTGGTAAAAGCGCGATCTTTATAGAATCATGCCTTAAATGCAGGTGTTTTAGCGTAGCCTCTTTTTTCCATGCAGGTTTTACTATGTCCAAGAACGGATGCCCTGTAAAACTGACTTTCATGCCAGCTTTTTTGTAAAGCTCTTCTTCGAATCCGAAGATCACGATCATCCTATCAACGTATTTTTTTATTTCTTCTATTCTCTTCTTTCCCCATGCCCAGATCTGTGGGCTTATGTAGTATACAACAGGGATATTTTTTTCTTTGGCGTATCTTGCGAAACGGAGGTTAAATCCTGGATAGTCTACAAGGATCACTGCATCCGGCCTTCTTCTGTCAAGCAGGATCACGAGTTTCGAGAGTATTTTTTTAAATGTAGCTAAGTGTTTTATTATTTCTATGAAACCTACGACGGCGAGCTCTACTATATCATAGATGATCTCGACACCCTGTTTTTTCATCTGGTTTCCACCGATGCCAAAGATTTCTATATTTGGATTTATTGACTTAAGGGATTTTACAAGGTGGGCTGCTTGCAGGTCACCCGATGCTTCTCCTGCGATAATCAAGATTCTTCTTTTTTTCATACCTTAAGTTTTTTTATTATTTTATGCGCTACTGCGAGTGCATTATAAGCTTCTACTCCTGAGACAACAGGCTTTTTTCTTTTAATGACGCAACCCACGAATGCCGAGAGTTCTTTTTGCAAGGGCTGCTCTTTTTTTATATCGATTTTTTTAGAGACTATTTTATTCTTTGTTTTTTTGGATATAATAGCTTCTTGTTTTACATAGTCAATGGATATATAACAGTCCTTCTGGAATATCCTGATCTTGCGGAGAGAATCGCTTGTGACGCGGCTAGCGGTCAGATCGCAGACAGTGCCGTTTTTAAATCTTATCCTGGCATTTGCTATATCTTCGTGTTTGGTGAGGATCTTTATGCCCACTGCCTGTATATCTTCCACCTTTGATTTTATAAGCCCGAGGACTATATCGATATCGTGTATCATGAGGTCCAAAATAACCCCTATGTCTTTTACGCGTGGCGTGAACGGGCCGAGCCTATGCACTTCTATGAATTTTGGTCTGGAAGAGAGCTTTTCTATTGCCTGTATGGCGGAATTGAAGCGTTCTACGTGTCCGACCTGTATGATTAGGCATTTTTTCCTGGCAAGTCTTATGAGATTCAGGGCCTCTTTTTCGGTTTTCGTGATAGGCTTTTCTATGAGAACGTGTATGCCGTTATTTAGAAATTCCCGGGCTATTCTGTAGTGGAGGTATGTGGGCGTGACAATGCTTACAGCGTGCAGGTTTTGTTTGAAAAGTTCCCTATGATCTGTACACCATGGTTTTTTTAAGGCACGGCCCAAAGACCTTGCCTTTTTCTCATCAGTGTCGCACAAAGAGACCAGTTCTACATTCTTCAATTTTGAGTATATCTGGGCGTGAAAAGACCCCAAACGTCCCAGTCCGACTACTCCAATGCGCACTTTTTTCATACCTACAATGATAACAAAACCCTCGACAAAAGTCAATGAGCGTGATAATATGATTATCGCCCAAATATAAGGAATTAGACGCTATTATGCAGGATTATATACGGTTTTTAAAGTTTCTTAAACCTCACCTCTGGATATTAGTCGTGGCTGTTATATGCATGCTTATCTCTTCCAGCATGGGAGGGGTGTCTCTCGGTATGATAATACCAGTGGTTGATAATATACTGGCAGGAAAGTCGATTACTCTGCCTACTGCACAGACATTGCCAGAGTTTTTGGTTTCTTTTGTAGACAAGATAAACTCTACTCCTAGGCCAGTTCTTTTGAACTTACTTATAATTATACTAGCGTTAATATTCATGACAAAGGAGATCTTTTTATTCTTTCAGACCTATTTTATGGCTAGGTTGGGCCAGTCAGTATTGAGGGATGTAAGGGTAGCTATTTACAAGAAACTCCTCGAACTCTCAAATGATTTTTATGCCAATATGAAGACAGGAGAGCTTGTATCAAGGATTACCTTTGACGTGGGCATTATAGTAAATTCCATAACACAGGGTCTTACGGATCTATTGTTCCAGCCCATACAGCTCTGTGTATACCTGGCTATACTTATCTCTGTCAAAGTTTATTTTTCGATATCATGGATGCTGGTGTTGGTTACGGTACTTATCTTTCCTGTAGTGGCATACCCTGTTATAAGGATAGGGAAAAAACTCAGGAAGATTTCTACGGATACGCAGGAAAGCATGTCAGGTCTCAATTCTCTATTGGTCGAGACGATATATGGCATAGGGATCGTAAAGTCATTTTCTGTAGAAAAATATCAGATAGCCAAATTTAAGATGTATAGTAATACGTATTTTAAGATGCTCCTGAAGTCAGTGAAGCGCATGGCTGCAATAAGCCCTCTTGGTGAATTTATAGGCGTAGCGTGCATGGCAATAGTCTTGTGGTTTGGGGGCAAAGAAGTTGTGGCGGGAAATTTGAGCGCAGGAGCGTTCATGGCTTTTTTGGCAGCACTGCTTTCTCTTATAAAACCGTTTAAGAGACTTTCGAGACTCTATGGTGTAAATCTTCAAGCCATAGCAGCTATAACAAGGGTGTTTAAGATACTTGACTTGGAGCCTACAATAAAAGATAGACCTGGTGCTCTTGCGCTTTCAAAGTTTAAGGATGTAATAGAGTTCAAGGATGTTGACTTTTCGTATGATAAGGGTTCTTTGGTACTGAAGGATGTCAATATAAGGCTTTCAAAAGGTAAGATCCTGGCAATAGTAGGTCTAAGTGGAGCTGGAAAGAGCACACTTGTCAGTTTATTACCGCGTTTTTACGATCCTGATAAAGGGCAGATCCTTGTTGACGGAAAGGATATAAAAGACATTAGTCTCGCTTCTTTGCGAGAGCACATAGGTATTGTCGCGCAGGAGACCATACTTTTTAACGATACGATTCGCAATAACATTGCCTTTGGTAAACCTGATGCAGATATGGATAGAGTTGTAGAGGCTGCGAAGGCAGCAAATGCACATGATTTTATTATGAAAATGCCAAAAGGGTATGATTCAACTATAGGAGACAGGGGGCTTAGGATATCAGGGGGAGAGAAGCAGCGCGTTGCTATCGCAAGAGCTCTCTTTAAAGACCCTCCCATACTTGTTCTTGACGAGGCCACGAGCCAGCTGGATACTGAATCAGAACGACTAGTACAAGAGGCAATAGACAGGCTTATGGCCAATAGGACAGTGTTTGTTATAGCTCACAGGCTTTCTACAGTGGAGCATGCTGATAATATAGTGGTAGTTGAGGAAGGCAGGATTATAGAGTCAGGCACGCATAAGGAGCTATTAGAGCGCTCAGGGGTATATAAACGGCTGCATGAGTTGCAATTTAAGGCTATAAACAGCAAAAAGAGTGCTTGATTATAGCGTAAGATTTATGCGATTAAGGGTTAAAAAGGGCTTGCAAACATAAGGTGTTGTGATATAATAAAACACTTGTGATCTTGAAGCATAACATGTTAAGATTGTTACAATTAGAGGAGGTAACGTGGATACGGAGTTAATCAAACAACTATTGGAAGCTGGGTCACATTTTGGACACAATAGGGCCCGCTGGAACCCCAAGATGAAGCGTTTTATCTTTGGGGAGCGCTCAAAGATCTATATAATAGATCTTGAAAAGACAGTGGAATTTCTCAATAAGGCCAAAGAATTTTTAATGGATATTGCGTCAAAGGGTGAAAAGGTCCTTTTTGTAGGGACAAAGAAACAGGCGCAGGACGTGGTATGTGAAGCTGCTGGGCGCTCAGGTATGTTTTTTGTCAAAGACAGGTGGCTTGGCGGTACCCTGACAAATTTCAAGACAATACGTAATAGCATAAAGAGGCTGAAAGAGATTGAAGCTATGGAGCAGGATGGGACATTCGGAGCTATTACAAAGAAAGAAAAAGCTATACTTACAAAAGAGATGGAAAAGCTTAGAAAGAATCTCCAGGGTATAGTGGATATGAAAAAGATGCCGGGTGCGCTTTTTGTGGTAGACGCCAGAAGGGAAGATATTGCTGTCAAGGAGGCAAAGAAGCTCTCTATCCCTATAGTAGCTATTATAGATACAAACGCCGATCCTGATCTTATTAACTATCCCATACCTGCAAATGATGATGCTATGCGTTCAATAAAACTTATAATAGATTTCGTGACTGATGGCATAATGGAAGGCAAGAAGCAGTTTGATCAGTCAGAGGTTGATAAAAAATCCGCAGAAAAAAAAGAGGATATTAACGAAAAGGAACTTGTTGAACGATCAGAACAGCTGGTGGAAGGTATAAAGGTAGAAGGGCCTAAAGATAAAGAGGAAAAAAGGATAAAGCCTCCCAAGAGAAAAACTTATAGACCAAAACCACGCTAAATCAGAACTAGAAAGGCAAGGTTAATATATATGGCAGTAAGTACAGATCTAATAAAGAAATTAAGGGAAAAGACTAATGCGCCTATGATGGATTGTAAAAAGTCGCTAGTAGAGGCGAACGGAGATTTAAAAACTGCGATTGAGATACTGAAGAAAAGAGGGCAGATCGTGGCGCTTAAAAAAGCCGGCCGTTCTGCAAAAGAGGGTATCATAGAGGCCTATATACATTCCAATAATAAGATCGGGGTGCTCTTGGAGATAAACTGCGAGACGGATTTTGTCGGAAGGAATGAGGAATTCAGGAGATTCGCAAAAGATGTATGTATGCAGGTCGCAGCCAGTTCTCCGGCGTACGTTTCGAGAGAAGAAGTGCCAAAGTCTATCATCGAGAGAGAAAAAGAGATCCTAGAAGAACAGGTCAAAGGCAAGCCGAAAAAGATTATGGAAAAGATAGTAACCGGTAAGCTTGAAAAGTTTTATTCAGAGGTATGCTTGATGGACCAGCCGTTTATTAAAGACGACAAGATGACGATTAAAGAATGCCTCGGTACTCTTATCGGAAAGATAGGCGAGAATATTGTGGTGCGCAGGTTTGTAAGATTTCAGGTTGGCGAGGATGTAGGATGAGCAAGGTTACAGTTTACAAAAGAGTGGTTCTTAAGATGAGCGGCGAAGTGCTGCAGGGAAAACGCGGCTATGCCATTGACCCGATTGTAACAGAGTCTATAGCAAAAGAGATCAAGGATACAAAAAAGACTGGTGTCCAGATTGCGATTGTCATAGGCGGAGGTAATATCTATAGAGGCGTTACTGCTTCCAAACGCGGAGTTGACAGGATAATAGCAGATTATATGGGAATGCTTGCGACTGTTATAAATGGCCTTGCGCTGCAGGATGCGCTTGAAAAGGCAGGTGTTGAAACACGCGTGCAGACAGCGATTGAAATGCAAGAGTTGGCAGAACCATATATAAGGCGCCGTGCAGTAAGGCATTTGCAAAAAAATAGAGTTGTTATTTTTGTCGCGGGCACAGGCAATCCTTATTTTTCAACAGATACAGCAGCTAGCCTCAGAGCTATAGAGATAAATGCGGATGTTATTTTAAAGGCGACAAAGGTAGATGGTGTTTATTCTGCAGATCCTAAAAAGCATAAATCCGCAAAAAAATTCAAAGAACTTAAATATATAGAGGTGTTAAACAAGGGCCTAAAGGTCATGGATGCTACTGCAGTAAGCCTTTGCATGGATAATAATTTGCCCATCATTGTCTTTAATCTCACGAAAAAGGGAAATATAAAAAGGGTCATTCTAGGCGAGAAGATAGGTACCACTGTAAAATAATCTTAACCTCGCTGGTCTTACATTGTAAGAGGCGTTAGGTTAAGGCAGGGTTTTGCGGTTAAAAAGGGGGTTAGTATGTTGCCTCTCCAGAAGCGTATTCATGGAATAGAAGAAAAGATGAAAAAATCAGTAGATGCAGCAGTAAGAGAGTTTTCAGAGATAAGGACTGGCAGGGCAAATCCGGCCATAGTAGAAGGAATAATGGTCGAATATTATGGGACAAACACGCCTTTAAAGCAGCTGGCTGGCATATCTGTGTCTGGGCCACGGCTTATAGTGATTCAGCCATGGGATCCTTCGAGCGTACCAGCAATAGAAAAGGGGATTTTAAAATCGCAATTAGGGATAACACCTGCAAATGACGGCAAGGTTATAAGGATAGCAATACCTTCTTTGACAAAAGAGAGATGCGAAGAGCTTAAAAAAGTTCTCCACAAGATAGCAGAGCAGGGCAGAGTTTCAGTTAGGACAGTGCGCAGAGACGGGATAGACAGTATTAAAAAGATGGAAGATGCAAAAGAGATTCCAGAGGATGCACGTTTTAAAGGTCAGGAAGAAGTCCAGAAATTGACAGAAAAGTATACTAAGAAAATAGAAGAACTCTTGAAGGAAAAGGAAAAAGAGTTAACAACTATATAGTTTATAATGGTGTGGGCCGCTAGCTCATATTGGTAGAGCACCGCCCTTTTAAGGCGGGTGTGCCGCGTTCGATTCGCGGGCGGCTCACCATTTTTTAATATGAAGCCGTATGAGATTATCGAACATACTGCTGACGTAGGGATCAAGGCAAACGGCACGACCCTTAAGGAATTATTCGAAAACGCAGCAAAGGGTATGTTTGGTGTCATAGGTGGTAAGCCCCATCCGGAAGCAAAAATCAAAAAGAAAATCGAGATAAAAAAAGAAGTCGAAACGCTTGAAGAATTATTAGTAGCCTGGCTGAGTGAGCTATTATATATCTTTAACAAAGAAGAGATACTGTTTTCTAGTTTTAATATCCTTGAATTAAATAATAATAGAATAGTTGGCGAGGCAAAAGGAGCTAAAATAGATCTTTCGAAAGGCACCGTTCAGACAGAGATCAAGGCTGTTACTTTCCACGACCTTAAAATAGAAGAATGGAAGAACGGCTTTAACTGTAAGATTATTTTTGATGTATAAATTAGAAAAGATAGATAACTACAGGTGGAAAATACCCGCATCTTATAAACCAGGAATGAAGGTCCCTGGTCTTATCTTTGCAAGTGAAGCCCTTCTTCCTGGAATCTCAAACGATAAAGCACCTGAGCAGGTAGCGAATGTTGCATTTTTACCAGGTATCGTAAAATATTCACTTGCCATGCCTGATATTCACTGGGGGTATGGATTTTCAATCGGAGGTGTTGCTGCGACTGATCCCCAAGCACATGGCGTGATCTCACCAGGCGGAGTTGGCTACGATATAAATTGTGGAGTTAGGCTTCTTCGTAGTGATTTGAGGAAAGAAGATTTAATGCCCAGATTAGAAGACCTGATTAATTCCTTGTTTGGAAATATTCCATGTGGTGTTGGTTCAAGCGGTAACATAAGAGTGAATGATAAAGAGGAAAGCGAGATTTTTCTAAAGGGAGCAGGATGGGCAGTACAAAAAGGATACGGGGTAAAAGAAGACCTTGAATACACTGAAGATAATGGATGCATCAAGGGCGCTGATCCGGATAAGGTTTCTGACAGGGCATACGAGAGAGGAAGAAAACAATCAGGCACACTTGGCTCAGGTAATCATTTTTTAGAAATCCAGGTAGTAGATGAGATCTTTGACGAGAAAATAGCAGCTTCATACGGGATCTTTAAAGGACAGATCACTGTCATGATCCATTCAGGTTCACGCGGGCTTGGCTATCAGGTATGCGATGATTATGTAAAGAGTATGGTACGTTGCCTGAGTAAATATAATATTAATGTGCCTGACAGGCAGCTAGCGTGCGCTCCAATAGATTCTCCTGAAGGAAAGGCATATCTTTCTGCTATGAAGTGTGCTGCGAATTATGCGTGGGCAAACAGGCAATGTCTCATGTATCTTGCGAGAATGGTATTTGAAAAAGTTTTTAATAAAAGCTGGAGCAGTTTAGGCCTAGATCTTGTTTATGATGTGGCGCATAACATCGCAAAGATGGAAAAACATAAAGTCGATGACAAAGAAAAGATTTTATGCGTTCATAGAAAGGGCGCTACGCGAGCGTTTCCTCCTGGGCACCAAGACTTACCAGAAAGGTATAAAGAGACCGGTCAGCCAGTGATAATACCGGGTGATATGGGAAGTTGTTCTTATGTTCTTTCAAGCGCACAAGGCGCAATGGAGGAAACCTTTGGCTCAACCTGTCATGGAGCAGGAAGATGCATGTCTCGCTCTGCCGCAATAAAAAAATGCAGTGGTAGAAGAATAGATAGAGAACTTTTTGAAAAAAGTGGTATAATAGTTAGGGCAAAGGGCCGCTCTACTCTGGCTGAAGAAGCGCCAGAGGCCTATAAAGATGTTGAGGCAGTTGTCAATGTAGTGCATAATGCCGGTATATCTAAAAAGGTTGCCAGGATGAAACCTCTTGGCGTAATAAAAGGCTAAATCAAAAGGAAGGGATTATGCTTGATATAAAATTTATAAGAGAAAATCCAGATATAGTAAAGAAGTCCATAAAAGACAGAGGCATGAAGCTTGACTTAAAGAAATTTCTGGACTTGGACAGAGACAAGAGAAAAATGCTTATAGAAGCAGAAGGGCTGAAGGCTGAAAAGAACAAGGCTTCTAAGGGTGGTAAGCCTGGCCCAGAGATTATAGCCAAAATGAAGTCCATTTCCCAAAAAATAAGCGATTTAGACACTAAAGTGGAGGAAATAGACCAGAAAATAGGCAATTTAGTGCTTAATATCCCAAATATACCTCATAATTCCATACCAGTAGGGAGTCCAGAGGCCAATAAAGAGGTGAGGAAGTGGGGCAAGGTGCCTAAATTTGACTTTAAACCTAAGGGCCATATAGAGTTAGGACAAAATCTTGACATACTTGACTTCTCAAGGTCTTCTAAGATATCTGGCTCTGGATTTTGCCTATTCAAAGGCCTTGGAGCGCTTCTCGAGAGAGCTCTTATTAACTTTATGCTGGACCTGCATACAAAGGAGCATGGCTATAAGGAAATATTTCCACCTTTTCTCGTAAACAGGGCCAGCATGACAGGAACAGGCCAGCTCCCAAAGCTTGAAGAAGATATGTATAAACTAAAAGACGATGACCTATTTTTGATACCCACAGCAGAGGTACCTGTTACCAATATTCACAGGGATGAGGTTTTGCCCGAAGAAAACTTGCCTGTATACTATACTGCCTATACCGCGTGCTTCAGGCGTGAAGCAGGTTCTTATGGAAAGGACACAAAAGGCCTTATGCGCGTACACCAGTTTGACAAGGTAGAACTAGTCAAGTTTGTAAAACCAGAGACCTCTGTCGATGAACTCGAAAAATTACTGAAGAACGCAGAGGAGGTTTTAAAGAGGCTAGAGTTACCTTATCGCGTGCTTATGCTTTCGACAGGCGATATAAGCTTTGCCGCTAGCAAATGTTATGATATAGAGGCATGGGCTCCTGGTATTCAGAAGAATCTGGAGGTCTCAAGCTGCTCGAATTTTACTGATTTTCAGGCGCGTAGGGCAAATATAAAATACAGGCCAAAAGACAAAAAGAAGCTCGATTACGTACATACTCTCAATGGCTCTGGTATAGCAATGGCAAGGACAATAGTCGCTGTAATAGAGAATTACCAGCAAAAGGACGGAAGCATTCTTATACCAGAGGTCTTGAGGCCTTATATGGGTGACAGGGAGAGGATTACAAGAGAATGAATATAGCTATAAAGATCCTGCGATTTTTGGGAAGTCTTTTGCTTATACCAGCCTGCGTAGCAGTTACTACGAGTTTTTATAGAGAGGTTGTCGCGATAAAAGCCCTCTCAGATTCAGGGTTGGTTTTTATATTGGGCGCCCTTGCGTATTCTTTATTGCATCTTCTTTTATTCAAGCTCGATTTTTTATATGTATTAGGTCATGAATTGATGCATGCAGTGACGACGCTATTTTCAGGTGGCAAGGTAATGGGTATCAATGTTTCAAGCAAACAAGGGAGCGTACAGACCACTACCCCTAATTTTTTTGTTATACTGGCACCTTATCTTATTCCTGCGTATACAGTTTTTATAGCGGTACTGTATTTTATCCTGTCGTTTTTTATTGATGTTTCTAAATATTTACCTCAGTTTATATTCTTTACAGGATTTACATTGATGTTTCATCTTGCTTACACAGCGCAGTCAATAAAAGAAAAACAGCCTGACTTGATAAAGGCAGGGTATCTATTTTCAATCACTTTTATCTATATAGTGAATATCGTTATAGTTTTTTCTATAATCAGTCTTTTATTTAAAGAGGCGTCTTTCTTTGATTTTCTCTCTGGTTTTTACGAGAGGTCAAAGGAATTTTATTATTCTTTCTGGCGACAGTTATTTTTGTAAGGAGAGGTGCGTGAGCGGTTTAAACGGCGCGCTTGGAGAGCGTGTGTACTCGCAAGAGTACCCAGGGTTCGAATCCCTGCCTCTCCGCCATTAAATGATATGACTAAAACCAATATCGTGACGATTTCAATACTTATTCTTGGCGTAGCCCTTATTTTCTTCGTGCAGTTTTTGACACCGACCCTGTACGGGGCAGATGGGTATCTACATATCAGGATGGCTGAGTTCTTAAGGGATCTCGGGCCGCGATATGATTTTCATTGGGCAAGATTTTCTACTTTTACAGAGCATTTTTCAGACAAGGATTTTCTATATCATGCAGCCTTGATACCTTTTACGTTTTTTAAGGATATATTTTTCGGGGCAAAGCTTGCTGCAGCGATATTTGCCGCACTTCTGTTCTTTGTATTTTACTTGATACTTAGAAGATATTCGGATAAAAAGATCCTGTCGTTCTTTCTTGTCCCGTTCTTTTTCTCAGACATGTTCTTGCAGGCCATCTCGAGGCCTAGGCCGATTTCTCTTGTGGTCATGGTTAGCTTACTGGCCATACACCTGATAATAAAAAAGAGACATGGCTTTTTATTTTTGACAGCGCTTCTTTATAGTCTTGGCCATATCACAAGCCCGTTGATTATAATCTATGCATCGATCGTTGAGATCGTTCGATATGTCGATAAAAAAGAGTTTTGCACAAAAACCATTATGGTTGCGTTTTTAGGGGTGTTGACTGGTTTTATAATACATCCTAATGTGCCTAATAATTTCCTGGTCTTTTACCTGAACTCAATACTTGTTCCGATTTATACTATTAAGACAGGCGTGCTTGAACTCGGCGCAGAATTTTTCCCGCTTAATACAAGGGAGCTTCTCTTGAGTTATCCAGTAGTGGTGGCAGGTGTAATCGGCTTGGTATACCTTGGTATTTCCAGAAGGCCAAAGGCGAGGTTCGAGACAAAGGCATTCTTGGCGTTGAGCATGGTATTTTTTGTGCTTTCTTTTATTTGCAGGCGGTATCTTTTACATGGATACCCCATTATGCTTATAGCGCTGGCATGTTATTTTTCTGATGCGTTTCCAGACCTAAAAAATATCAGCAAGAAAGCAGTAGTTTTTATAATTGTTGGAATGGTCATTCTAGGATTTAATTCATTCAAGGCTGTTAAATACAATGGTCTAGTTGCCAAAATTGTTAATACGCATTATGAACAAGCTGGTAGATGGATGGAGAAGAATATTCCCGAAGGAGAGCTTATATTTCATGCAAACTGGTCTGATTCTCAATATTTCATTGGGTTAAATCCTAAAAACGACTATTTTGTAACACTTGATCCCGTCTACATGTATAAACAGGATCCAAGGCTTTACAAGCTATACCGGGATGTTGCATTCGGCAAAATAAGAGATCCTTATGTCATACTAAAAGATACTTTTAAAGTAAAATACGGATATATCAGCAAGAACTATTTCAGCGCCTTAATCGAACAGATAAGGCCTGATAGTAGGTTTAGCATACTCGCGGAAGACAACTTTGGCGTGATATTCAGACTTACGTAAAAAATTGGAAATAATTTGAAAGAAAAAAGGTGGGTACCGTGTCTAATATAGCAGGGAGAAATAGAATTGGTGATATGCTAAAAGACGATATAACTAAAAAATTATTAGAAGAGCTATATTATGCTAAGAAGAATACTTTGCAAGAGATCGGGAATAGATTTGGTGCGTGTGCTTTTTCAATAGCTAAATTAATGGATAGACATGGTCTTAAAAGACGTAGTCTAAGCGACGCGATTTATAATTATTATAATAAAATAGAATGTTTTAATATAAAGACTTGTTTAAAAAAAGAATCAGAGTTATTAAAGAATATATCTTTAACGCTTTACTGGTGTGAGGGAACAGGAGATAGTAGAAAAGGAAAGAAAAATTCAACCTTATCCTTTACGAATACAGATGTTGACATGCTTCGTATTTGGTTGAAGTTTTTGTTAGAAGTTTGTGGATTACGACAAGAAAAGATAAAAATTAGACTTTATTTACATAAAAATCAGAATGGTGAAAAGTTGTTGAAATATTGGTCAGAGATTTTAGCAATTCCTTTGCCTCAATTCGAAAACATTTCTTATACGAAAAAGCTATCTACGAGAGATGATTATAAAGGAACTGTCAAGGTAAGGGTTCATAATTTGAAGCTATATTTATTAGTAAAAGGGTGGATAGAAGATTTAAAGAAAAAGCTATTAGAAGTTTCTTGTAATATGAATTAAACTATATGCTCAGCGGAGGAGGAGTGCCAGAGCGGCCGAATGGGCCTGTCTTGAAAACAGGTAGGTTCGCAAGGGCCTCGTGGGTTCGAATCCTACCTCCTCCGCCACACCCTTAGATAGTTACGAATCCCTCCCTCTCCGCCAAGATTTTGGAAGTTTCCAACCCATTATATTTAAATAAGTTACAACTCGCCTAATTTTTTATCATACCCTTGTGCCC
The DNA here is from genome assembly GCA_964652265.1 of uncultured Planctomycetia bacterium. Lineage (GTDB taxonomy): Bacteria > Omnitrophota > Gorgyraeia > Gorgyraeales > Gorgyraeaceae > JAHIUV01. Next base: position 4,816 of record CAZZAL010000007.1, on the reverse strand, counting down.
AAATAGGTGCCCATCCCTTGCCGCCATGCCATTCATATGATATACTTATACTTGAGAAGATACATTTGAACTATATAGCCTTAATAGACTAAGGAAAGGCTATTTTTTTGGGTGGATTATGAGGAAGTTTAGAAAAGATTACAATTTGAAGATTATCTTGTTGCTTATAGCGGGAGCATTCCTATTGAATACCCAGCTATATGCTACGGAGGATCTCTCCAGAAATACCAACCTTAGAGTACCTGTCTCGACATATGAAACCCAGAATAGATTAGATGAAACGATGAGGCGCGTAGATAGTGATATCACTAATCTAGACTCAAAGAGAGATTTTATAGAAAGACTTAATATATCTTTTAAGGGAGAAGGTAGTAAAGAGGCAGCTTCCTTAATCGAAAGCTGGATTAAGGAAGTTTCCGCTGAAGAATTCGAAGATGCTTTTTCTGTTATGGCGAAAAGGCCCATTGCCATAGATGGCTTAACAGGAAAAATTGATATAGAATTTTATTCAGAGGGGTCTAATAAGTCGGTATATAAAGTTCACTTTTGGGAGGGAATAGATCAGACTTTTTCTGTTATTATTGCTTTCAAAAAGGAATTAAAAACTGGCAGGATACAACAAAATGAAATAGAAGATTTAAAATGGCTTTCTACCAAAAAAAGAAGAGAAATAAGGCTAACGCCTCTCTTCGGGTCTTATATTGAATTAGAGAATGGGAAAAAAATGTACCTGGAAGAGTTTATAGAAGGCCCGAGCGCAAGAGATCTTAAAAATCAGGGAAAATTGACAGTAGATATCAAGGAAAATATAATTAGTACCCTTACCCGGATTGGTATCTTATTAGGGAATAATTTTCCAAAGGATTTAAATCATGACAATTTCGTGGTAGATATTTATTCTGGAGACAGCATAATGGTTGATATAGGCAATAAGAGATTTTCATTGCCAGTGGCAATCAGAAGCAAAGAGTATGACTCGATGATAGAATTTTTATTTCTTCTCTTTGTACATTACGCAGAACCAGAAAATAACGCTTTTATTATTAATGCGCTTTTTGATGGAATAGATTTCGTTGAAGTATTTTTAAATAAAAATAATATAAAAACAGTGAGAAAAGATAAGACAATATCAGAAGCTAAGAAGGAGATGGTAGAATTTTTAAAAGAATCCCTAGCTTACATTTCAAAAATGGATGATATCGATAAGGATAAATTCATAAAGAAGAATTTATTGGCAAATAGTGTGTATTTGCGGAGATATTTTCAAAATAGTAATATTAACGAAGAAGAGCAAAGAATATTTCTCAATAATTATTTTATTAACATTGAAGAAACATTGGAAGAAGTAGTCAATCGTCGTGCTGTAATGCTAGCATCTAGGTCAAAGGTTATTTGGGCAGGAGATAAACCTTACACTATTTATAAGGCAGTAAGGAGCCTTTCTGAACCACAATTAAGAAGAAGCAATGTATATGCAAGGTACTTACGAAAGCTTTTGGATAGCTCTTCGGATGAAAGCATTAAAAGATATTTAACATTGTTAAAGATAGGTCCGGAAGTAGAAAAATTAATAGCCGAGATATTACAAGTTGATAAAGTGAAGATTGCAATTTTCCCATTAGGGAGCACATTGAAAGGATACTCTACAGATGACAGTGACATTGAATATGCAGTTTTTATTTTAGATGGAATTTCTCATCGCGTGGATATTGATTCTGAAGAAGACCGTGATATCAGAGAAAGGGTCGGTGTTTTAATTAAAAGAGAGGGCATTGAACCAGAAGAAATGCCAGCTTTCCCGATAGAAAATATAGTAAAGGCTGTAAATGGATATCTAGAACCTTTTGATTTAGATGAAGGGCTTGGGGCATTCATTGAAGAATTCCGTTATGTTTTTTTACCAATGGCATACGGAAATCCTCAACTTATTGAGATGGCACGAAAAAACATAATTGACGTATTAGATCAGGATCTATCACCAGATTATATATGGTTTGATTTACGTAGAGAATTTTTAGAGCTAATCTCTATCGATTATGAACATATAAAACAAAAACAAAAGATTGTAGAATTTCTGAGAAAACAAGGGGTGGACATCGATTCGGATGAAAGCATAAGAGAATATTTAAAAAGACATCGCAGTGAACTCAATCTCCCTAATTTTGAAGAAATGAGACGCATTTATTTAGAAAAAATGGACGATGGCCCTAGTAGGGAAATTATACCGGCAGCTCGAAGGCACGGAACAGATCTATGATACCCCAGCTACGATTTCCTACTCTAAGTGGTGCCCAATCATGCGACCAAATTGCGACCATTTAATACAGTAACAAGCGTAACTAAATGTAAACAAATGTAAACAACCGCACACCTTAATCTCTTGACAATAAAAGAGTTATGTTGCAACATGTTTATCGACGGTAAGTTAGGTATTTGTGCTTACGAGAATCCCTCCCTCTCCGCCAAGATTTTGGAAGTTTCCAACCCATTATATTTAAATAAGTTACAACTCGCCTAATTTTTTATCATACCCTTGTGCCCAAATAGGTGCCCATCCCTTGCCGCCATGCCATTCATATGATATACTTATACTTGAGAAGATACATTTGAACTATATAGCCTTAATAGACTAAGGAAAGGCTATTTTTTTGGGTGGATTATGAGGAAGATTGGAAAACTATATAATTTGAAGATGCTAATATTGACGACTAGCATTATGTTTTTATGTAATACGTTAGCCTACCCGTCTATTATCACTATGGAATCATTGAGGGTTCCTATCGATGGATACAAAGATATGAAGGAATTATTAGAGCTAAAGAGTAGGATACTCAAGATTTTAGAGAGCAATGAACCATTTGATGTTCTTCTCGAATCAGGTGAAATCCCGTATCCCCTTAAAAGAGATGGCCTTAATTATACAGCTTATATATTAGAAGTCATAAAACAGGCCGCTAACAAGATAAATGCTGCTAGCAAAGCACAGATAAAAAAGATTACTGTTGTTAAGTTCTGCTCGCTAGCGAATAATCGCTGGATGCTTGGTTCTGACATGGACAAAATTGTTGTTTATTTTGATAAAGATATCTCCGTAGAAGAAAGGAAAAATTTTATTTCAGTATTACAGCGTAACGGTGTATTTGATATCGAAATAACATGGAAGATGATTACTGAGGAAAATCCACTTATGGATGAGGTAGATGTAGCTATTTATGAAAATGGCGAGATAGTTAAGCCACTCATTACTTATATTCCATCAAGAGGAAAAGCATTTTTTAGAGAAAAACTTTTTAGACTCTGGTCTGATGGCAAATTGTCGGAAGATGAAAAAGATATGCTTGCAGAATTACATAAAATGGCAATTATAAAGAATGCTTCCGGAGAAAAAAAGCACCTTATTATTTCCGAAGAAGAAAAAGATAAAAAATTAGAATTATTAAATAATCTTCAAAAAAAAGACCTTGTAGAGTTTATTACCCCTGATTGCATATTATCAAAGTGGCTAGAAACGACTAAAGGAGCAGTGATAATTGATATACAGGGCAAAGGTAAACAAGTAAGACATAAAAAACAATTAGGCCTATTCATCAAGGGCAGCGATGAAAAAGAGCAAATAATAAATATTTTAACCTCGCAGATACTTCCTAATTTAAAACAAACAAAAAGCCTTCTTGATGTCGGAGCTGGAGATGGAACCCTGACAAAAGCTATTGCAGGGCCTTTCAAGAATATTTGGACAGTCGAGCCTAACTCAGAACAAATTGAATTATTAAAAGCAATAAGAAAAGATGTAAATGTAGTAAATGGCGTATGGCAGGAAACAAAAGAAGCAATTCATGAGAAGTTTGATCTCATATTATGCGCTCATGTCTTATATCATCTAGAAACGGAAAAACTAGATGAATATATAGAAAGCTTAACAGCGAAATTGAATCCAGGAGGGAAGCTAGTTATTATACTCAATTCTACTGATAAAACAGTAGAAGGAAAGATAGCATATCACGATTTTTTTAAAAGATTTTGTGATCCTAGCAAGGTTAGTTTAGACCCTAGTAGCATTGAACTAGATTTAAAGAAAAAGGGATATTCGGTAGATAAGATCAGAATAAATACCTCAGTGTCTAGTCCTAATTTAGAAGATTTTCTAGAGATCGGATATTTTCTATTAATAGAGCCCTATAATAAACTTGAGCCAAGAATAAATGATATAAATAATTACTTATCCAAGCTTCGGTATGATGGTAAGTTTGAACTTCAAATGCCTCAAGATATACTTATAGTAGAAAATAAAGGAGAAATTGGAAAATTGGATAGTTTATATCAACATAAGAAGATTAACGATGTAACAGAGAGCAGTTTATAGCAAGCGGTGTCCAAAAAACACTAAAACATCGACAAATATAGATAAATTTCCAATATTTCTTGTGCTTATTTGGGGACTATTTTTATATCACTAAAAATAGTCCCCATGTTTTTATACGCATGTTAATACAGGTAATCTCCGATTATCATAAGAAGATAATGGTTGTATACAATACCATTCAATAGTGCTATTATAAACTATAATGACACAAACACAACGCCAAGCAAGCACTTCTTTTTACGGACTTGGGATTGCCCCGAGAATACTGGATATATTGGATCGGATGAAATTTACAACCCCTACGCCGATTCAATATAAAACCATACCCATTGCAATAGAAGACAAAGATATTATAGGAGTAGCACAGACAGGCACTGGCAAGACACTTGCTTTTGCCGTTCCTATTATTCAGCGTCTTTCCCAGAGAAAGGGTCGCGCGCTGATTCTTGTACC
>CAZZAL010000006.1:0-53757 GCA_964652265.1 uncultured Planctomycetia bacterium | reverse complement strand
ACTTAACATTTCAAAATAGTAATAACTCTTAACATTTTAAAATAGTAACATCATCCATTCTAATTTTATTGACTTATAGGAGCTATATATGATACTATATGGCGGTTATGGCAAAGAAAAAGCCCCACCGTATTGTTATTTATGCGCTCTTTAGGATCCTGAGTTTTTTTATTTTTATCCTGCCTATCAAGTTTGGGCTGCAGATAGGAGGAGGCCTTGGATGGATATGCTTTTTCGTGCTTAAAAAGGCACGAAAAAGGGCCTTGGATAATCTGGATATTGCTTTCGCTGGTTCCAAATCCATAGAGGAAAAAAGATTTATAGCTAGAGAGGTCTTTGAAAATCTGGGCAAGAGTTTTGTCGAAGTAATTTCCCTGGCCAAGTTTAATAAGGGCAATATAGATAAATATATTGCCTGTAAAGGCATCGAGACAATAGAAGGGCTTATCAGGCAAGGTAAGAGCGGCATAGTGTTATCCGGTCATTTTGGAAACTGGGAGCTTATGGCGCATTATTTTGCGATAAAGGGTTACAAGGTAAATGTGATCGCAAGGCGCGTAAGGATGGAGCAGGTCGAAAGATTCCTGGCAAGGGTCAGAAAACGCCACGGCGTTAATATCTTATACAGAGATTCCTCGGCAAAAGAGGTATTACTGGTTCTTAGGAGAAATGAATTTATTGGCATGATGCCTGATCAGGACATGAGAAGTGTCTCAGGTGTATTTGTTGATTTTTTTGGACGTAAGGCATATACACCAAATGGTCCAGCGGTATTGAATTTTTTAACAAAAGTACCGATCATTCCCTGTTTTATGGTAAGAAAAGGTTTTGGCCATGAGATCTTGATTGGAAAGCCGATCGAACTGGCTGCTACCGGGGATCGAGAAAAAGATATATTAGAAAACACCCAGAGATACACAAAGGTCATAGAGAGTTACGTAAGGAGGTTTCCGGAGCAATGGGTCTGGTTTCATGAGAGATGGAAGACTCGCCCTTAATAGATTTATGCATAGAGTGATTATTTTAGCAATCGTGGTAAGTTTGAGTATAGCTTCTTTCTCTTTCGCGCAAGAAGGAGAGCAGACAGTGGATGGGTTTTCACTCGTGCAGTATGAAGACGGCGGAGCGAAAAAGTGGGAGCTGAATGGCAAATCAGCAGAGATAGAAGGCGGCAAGGTCAACATAGATAAGGTTTCTGCTCTGGCTTTTGGCGAAGAGACAACGCTTAAACTAAAAGCACAAAAAGGTTCTTTTGACAGAGAAAAGAGCAGTGTTCATCTTGAAGATAACGTGGTGGTAAAGACAACAGATGGTACTATGCTGACCACAGATTCACTGGACTGGGACGCGGAGACAAGAAATGTATCTACAGAAGAAGATGTGACTATGAAGAAGGCTGATTTCCAGGTAAATGGCAAGGGCGCAGAGGTGGATCTGGAGCAAAAAAAGGCTAAGGTAAAAAAGGATGTGATAGCCAATATAACATCAGTGGCCCCTGACTATTTACAGACTACAGACGAAAAACAAAAGACTACGATAATATGCGATGGGTCTTTAGAGATAAATTACAAGAAGAATCGGGCGACGTTTCTTGATAATGTAGAGGTAAAAGACAGAGAAGGCAATATATTCGCAGACCGCATAGATCTTTATTTTAATCCAACGACTAGGCGGATAAGGTGTGTGGTGGCACGCGGGAATGTAAGAATTGTAAATGGCGAGAATATAACATACAGCGAAAAGGCGATCTATCTTGTAGATGAGGGGCGTGTGATATTACCTAAACGACCAAAACTGGTGATTCAGAATGAATCAAAAAGAGACTAACGGACATTTACTGGAAATAAAAGGCCTTGAGAAGTCCTATGACGGGAAAAAGGTAGTAGCCGGCGTGGACATGAATATAAAAAGAGGCGAGATCGTGGGTCTCCTGGGGCCTAATGGCGCAGGAAAGACAACTACCTTTTACATGGTAGTTGGCATGCTAAAACCCGAGCGTGGAAGGATTATCTTTGACAATAAAGACATTACAAGGCTTCCGATGTATAAGCGCTCGCGAGACGGGATCGGATACTTGTCGCAGGAGCCGTCTATTTTTAGAAAACTTACTGTTGAAGAAAATATAATGGCGATACTTGAGACACTGGATCTTCCGCGAAGCGTCAGAAAGAAGAGATTGGAAGAGCTTTTGATGGAGTTACATATTGCGCGACTTGCGAAGAAAAAGGCATACATGCTTTCTGGCGGAGAAAGAAGAAGACTTGAGATAACAAGGGCGCTTGTGACGAACCCGCTTTTTATTTTGCTGGACGAGCCGTTCTCAGGCATCGATCCGATCGCAGTGGCTGACGCACAGGAGATCATCGCTGAACTTAAGCACAAGGGACTCGGTATTCTCCTTACAGATCACAACGTGCGAGAAACACTTGAAATAACAGACCGTTCGTATATAATGTCAGAAGGAAAGATACTCATATCAGGGACTGCGGATCAATTGATCAAGGATCCCAAGGCACGCGAAATATATCTGGGTGAAAAATTCAGGATGTGACAACATGGAAAAGGTGCTATGAAGTCATCTATCAAGAAGCTTAAAAACTGTAAAAAACTCTTCGAGGTAAAGCTTTCGCCTGAAAAGGTGAAAGACGAGTTTAATAAAGTCTACGAAGGCATTGGAAAAGTTGCCAGTGTTCCAGGCTACAGGGTCGGGAAGGCACCGCGTGACTTACTAGAGCTTCACTATGCAAAGACTGCCAAGGAGGAGGTAATAAAAAATCTCGTTCCTGAGACTTACAGAAAGATCTTAGAGCAGCATAAGTTAGACCCGATAGGTTATCCTGATATAAGCGAGGTAAAACTTGATCTAAAAGAGGGATTTTCTTATACGGCTAGCATCGAGACAAGGCCGGAAGTTTCTCTAAAGAATTACAAGGGCCTGAGGTTAAAAAAGAAAACCAGCGAAGTAAAGGAAGAGGACGTGCAGAAAAATCTTGAATCGCTGCGAGAAGCAGGAGCACAGAATGTTCCGAAAAAAGATAGCGAACAAAAAGAAAAGGTGCTTCCTGAACTGGATGACGATTTTGCGAAGGACATGGGTTTTGAAAATCTAGAAAAGTTAAAGGATGCTATACGGCAGAACTTGAGACAGAGATTAGAACAGCAGGCGCAGGCGGATCTGGAGATGCAGGTAGTCAATCAGATCATTCAAGGAGCGAATTTTGAAGTGCCTGGGTCTTTGGTGGAAGCCGAGAAGAATAGATTACTAAAAGATGCCAACATGCGCATTTCCTATATGGAGGCAATGCAGAAAAAGCAAGATCCTGATAAAAAATTTACACTGAGTGATAAAGATAAGAAAGAGTTAGAATCGAATTCTGAAAAACAGGCATTGCGCCAGGTAAAGGCATTTTTCATACTGGATAAGATCGCTCAGGCAGAGAAGATACATATAACTCATGAAGAGATCGAAAAGCATCTTGAAGCATTGGCAGCTCAGTATAAAAAGACAAAGCATGAGATTAGAAAACAGCTTGAGAAGAATCACATGTTGGACGAAATGGCAGTGAATATGCGTAACGCGAAGGTGATGCAGTTTTTGCTAAAACAGGCGAAGATCGCCTGAAAGGGAGGTTTAACATGTCTACCTTAGTCCCAATCGTAGTGGAGCAGTCGGACCGCGGGGAACGCGCGTATGATATTTATTCGAGGCTGTTAAAAGACAGGGTGATTTTTATCGGCTCTGTAATAGATGATATGATCGCGAATCTTGTTATCGCGCAATTGCTTTTCTTGCAGCAGGATGATGCAGACAGGGATATACATGTCTATGTAAACAGCCCGGGTGGACACGTGACAGCAGGACTTGCTATATACGATACCCTGCAGTTTGTGAAGCCGGATATCTGCACTTATTGTGTAGGCCAGGCGACCAGTATGGGAGCTGTACTTCTTGCAGCAGGCAAAAAAGGTAAACGTCATGGCCTGCCAAATTCCAGGGTTATGATACATCAACCCTGGGGAGGCGTGCAAGGCCAGGCATCAGATATAAGCATACAGGCAAAAGAGATCCTTAAGATGAGGGACAGGCTCAATGAGATACTTGCAAAACACACAGGTCAGGATCTAAAGAGGATACAGAAGGACACAGACAGGGATTATTTTATGACTGCTGAAGAAGCTAAAGAATATGGTGTTATAGACGAAGTCATAGCTACCATGAAGAAAAAGAAAAAATAACTTTAACTCAGAACAGAATAGATAAGAGGAGAATCATGAAAAATTATTTACTCACACCAGGGCCGACACCAGTACCGCTTGAAGCGCTTGATGCAATGGCAAGGCCGATAATCCACCACAGGACACCGCAGTTTCAGGCAATATTAAAGGAAGTTGAAGAGAACCTAAAGTATGTATTCAAGACAAAGAACGATGTGCTTATTTTTGCGGCAAGCGGGACAGGTGCGATGGAAGGGACCGTGGTGAGTCTTCTTTCCCCAGGTGATAAGGCAATAGTTGTGCGAGGCGGAAAATTCGGTGAGAGATGGGGAGAGTTATGCGCTGCTTACGGGATAGAGTTTATTGCGATAGATGTGGAGTGGGGAAAAGCAGTTGATCCGCAGGAGATAAAAAAAATCCTGGAAAAAGACAATAAGATAAAGGCAGTGTATGTGACTTTATGTGAAACATCCACAGGTGTCGCGACCGACATAAAAGCAATCGCGGATATTACAAAGAATACACAGGCGGTTTTAGTGGTGGATGCGATAAGTGCGCTTGGCGCAGTGCCTTTAAAGACAGATGAGTGGGGTATTGATGTAGTGGTTTCTGGTTCACAAAAGGGTTTGATGATCCCGCCAGGCCTTGCGTTTGTAAGTTTGAGTAAAAAGGCAATGGACTTGGTCGAGAAATCAAGTCTTCCAAAATATTATTTTAATTTTAAGGCACACAAAAAATCCATAGAGAAAAACGACACACCTTATACACCTGCAGTAAACCTTATAATCGGTCTAGGCGAGACATTGAAGATTATCAAGAAAGATGGAATCGATAGCGTAATAGCTCGTCATAAAAAGCATGCGCAGGCTGTGCGAGCTGCAATGAAGGCCATGGGGCTTGAACTTTTCGCACCAGATGCATATTCAGATGCAGTTACTTCTGTAAGAGTACCTGAGGGGGTTGATGGAGCCAAGCTCGTAAAGACAATGCGCGATACGCATGGTGTGGCTATGGCAGGAGGTCAGGCTCAGGTGAAGGGTAAGATCTTTCGCATAGCAACAATGGGTTACATAACCGCAGCTGATTTAAAGACAGGCGTAGAGACCTTGGAAAAGGTTTTAGGGGAGTCAGGATATAAATTTGACAAGGGAGCCGGAGTAAAGGCGTTCGAGGCAGCATTGAAATAGAAATATAAGGAGAGTGTGTATGTTCAAAATATTAATCAGCGATTCTCTGGCAGAAGACGGGATAGAGATATTAAGGAAGGTAGGAGAGTTTAAAGTGGACGTGAAGCTCAAGCTTCCGCCCGAAGAGCTGAAAAAGATAATCAAGGATTATGACGCGCTTCTGGTCAGAAGCGGCACAAAGGTCACTAAAGAGGTAATAGAAGCTGCTGAGAGATTAAAGGTAATAGGAAGGGCTGGTGTCGGGCTTGACAATGTTGACGTTGAGGCTGCTTCCAAGCGTGGGGTTATAGTCATGAATACGCCTGGCGGGAACACTATCTCTACTGCCGAACACACGATGTCGCTTATCCTTGCTCTCTCTCGTAATATACCACAGGCAGATGCCTCGACACAAAAGGGTGGTTGGGAGCGGAAAAAATTCATGGGAGTTGAGTTGTACGGTAAGGTGCTAGGGATCATAGGGCTAGGCAGGATCGGAGCTGAGGTCGCAAAGCGAGCTGCCTCTTTTGGTATGAAAATAATAGCTTATGACCCGTTTCTTTCGCTAGAAAAGGCAGAAGAGCTTGGAGTTGAATCAGTCGAGGTCAAAGATATTTTCAAAAGAGCGGATTATATAACAGTGCATACTCCTCTTACGGGTGAGACAAAGCATATTATCAACAAGAAGTCAATAAGCCAGATGAAGGATGGCGTGCGGATTGTAAATTGTGCCAGAGGTGGCATTATAGATGAAGCGGCAGTGGCCGAAGGCATAAAGAGCGGAAAACTCGGAGGCGCGGCATTTGATGTCTATGAAAAAGAGCCGCCAAAGGAAAGTCCTCTTATCGGATGCGACAAGGTTATACTTACTCCGCATCTTGGTGCCTCGACGGAAGAGGCTCAGGTCAATGTGGCTATTGACATAGCGAACAGTACAAGAGATGCACTTTTGGGCTGTGGCATAAGAAACGCGGTAAATGTTCCGTGTATAGATGCCGAGCTTTATAAAATTCTTCATCCCTATGTAGAACTAGGTGAAAAAATGGGGCTTTTGGTCGCGCAGATCGCCAAGGGAAGGATTTCACAGATAGACATAAAATATTCAGGGGATGTTGCCAAGCATAACGCGTCACCTTTGACAGTTGCAATAGTAAAAGGTGCGCTTACACCAGTGCTGCAGGACACTATTAATTATGTAAATTCGCTCATTGTAGCAAAAGAGCGCGGAATAAAAGTAAAAGAGTCGAAAACCATGGAGCTGGAAGAGTACACGAGTCTTATTACGGTGGAAGTAAAAACTGATAAAGGCACCAGGTCTGTCATGGGCACATTGTTTACAAAAAAAGATGCGAGGATCGTCAAGATAGACCAGTTTCACGTGGATGCTATCCCGCAAGGTTACATGATAGTCGCGCACAATATAGATGTGCCCGGGATTATAGGACGGATGGGCACGATCCTAGGAAACAGCGGTGTCAATATCGCGGCGATGACGTTTGGCAGGGAAAAAGAGGGCGGAAAGACATTGTCTGTTCTGAATATCGATAGCGCGGTATCTGAAAAGGTACTCGATGAGATAAGGAAGGTAAAGAATATCCTGGATGCGAAATTGATAAAGTTGTAGTATTTAGCTGACTTGAGGCTTTTGGTGTTTCTGAAAGCGCCAAGTTATTTTGCGAGGTGAGTATGAAGAAGAACAAGATCTATATTATTGATGTGACAAACAGGGACGGGGTGCAGACTTCGAGGCTGGGCCTTGCGAAGCTACAAAAGACCATAATGAATATTTTGTTGAACGAGATGGGTGTTTTTGGAAGCGAGTTTGGCTTTCCCGTGACTCACCATGAGACAAATTATTTAAATGCAAACCTGGAACTTGCGCGTAAAGGTGTTTTAAAGCCCATTACGCTGAATGGCTGGGTGAGGGCTATCAAGGAAGACGTAAAAACAGCACTCGAGCTGACAGATGTCGAAAACCTCAATCTTTCCATCTCAACGTCTGAGCAGATGACCAAAGGCAAATTTCTTGGGAAAAAGACCAGGGATGATGTTTTGAGCATGATGATCCAGGCCTTGGATTATGCGAGAAAAAGAAGAAAATTAAAGATAATCGGCGTGAATGCAGAGGATGCCTCAAGGACTGATATGCCTTTTCTCATAAAATTTGCAAAGGCAGCAAAAGATCATGGCGCGGACAGGATTAGATACTGCGATACACTAGGATACGATGACCCGTTTACTATTTACAAGAGGGTGAGGATTTTGGCAAGTGAAGTAATGCTTCCCATAGAGCTTCACTGCCACAATGACCTTTCTATGGTGGTGGCGTGTTCGATAGCAGGGGCAAAGGCAGCGGTTGACGCTGGCTGTGATGCATATATAAATACTACTGTTAATGGCATGGGCGAAAGGGCTGGGAATGCTGATCTGGTTTCTGTGCTTCTTGCCCTTAAATATTCGAGCGGTTTTAAGGGAAAATACTCTCTTGACGAGAAGATCAAGCTGGATCACGCATGGAAGATTGCAAAGTATGCCTCGTATGCGTTCAAGGTGCCCATACCGGTAAATCAGCCGGGGGTGGGAGCGAATGCCTTTGCTCATGAGTCAGGTATCCATGCCGACGGCGCCTTAAAAAACAGGCGTAATTATGAATTGTATGATTTTGAGGAGCTAGGAAGAGGCGAGGCAGAGATTATTGAGACTGGCAGACAGATTACTGCAGGCGAATATAGCGGCATCAAAGGTTTTAGAAACGTCTATGAGAGGCTAGAGCTGAAATTCAAAGATAAAAAAGAAGCTGCCAATATCCTTGAACTTGTTAGGTATGCTAATGTGCATACCCAGCAGCCGCTTACTCACGACGAGCTTAGATTTATAGCGAGATTTCCAGATATAGCGAAAAAGATTTTTACGATGGAGCCATAACTTCCCGGATCTTACATTGAAGATTTAGAATGAGAATGGGAAGTTGCGAAAGGAGAGTTTTGTGTCTTGTACGATTGTAGTGGGAGCGCAGTGGGGCGATGAGGGCAAAGGTAAGATCATTGATATGCTTGCCTCTGATGCTGATATCATCATCAGGTACCAGGGTGGTAACAATGCAGGTCATACTGTGGTTATAGGAGATAATGAGTTTATATTGCACCTTATACCCTCTGGTATCTTACATAAAGGAAAGACGTGTATTATAGGTAACGGAGTGGTCATCGATCCTGAGGCGCTTTTAAAAGAGATCGATATGCTCAGGGGAAAAGGCATAAAAGTAGATAGCAATCTTTTTATAAGCGAGACCGCGCATGTGATATTACCGTATCACAAGGTAATAGACAGGAGGCGCGGGGCAAAGATAGGCACGACAGGAAGAGGGATAGGGCCCTGTTATGTTGACAAGATGGCGCGCTGCGGGATCCGCATGGCGGATTTAGTGAATGCGGAAACTCTCCGGAGAAAATTACAAGCAAATCTGGAGGACTCCAAAGAATTTGATTTTGAAAAGATCTACGAGCAATATCTGGAATATGGCAAAAAAATAAAAGAATACCTTATAAACGTACCGGTCTTTTTAAGTAAGGCCATTGCGAAAAAGAAGCGGGTCTTATTTGAAGGCGCGCAGGGTACACTTTTAGACATAGACCACGGCACTTATCCGTATGTCACCTCTTCCAATGCCACTGCTGGTGGCGCGTTGACAGGCACAGGTGTAGGGCCTATGGCTATAGATAAGGTCATAGGAGTTGTCAAGGCTTACACCACAAGAGTAGGTGAAGGACCTTTCCCTACGCAGTTTAAAGATCATCTCATGGAGAAGATCAGGAGCAAGGGAAAAGAATTTGGCGCGACTACTGGCAGACCAAGGCGCTGTGGATGGTTTGATGCGATTATTGTGCGGCATGCAGTGATCGTGAATGGTTTAAGCGAGATAGCAGTGACAAAGCTTGACGTCTTGGATGAGATGGAGGAGATAAAGATCTGCACAGGATATAAATATAAAGGTAATATCTATAGGGATTTTCCAGCGGATATCGACATGTTGTCTAATTGTGAGCTGGTTTATGAGGAACTTCAGGGTTGGATGCAGGATACGACCGGGGTTACTAAGTTTCAAGATTTACCAAAGAATGCAAGGATCTATCTGGAGCGACTTTCAAAACTTCTGGACGTAAAGATAGGCATAGTTTCAGTAGGATCAAAGCGGAGTCAGGCGTTTAAGGTTGGATAGATGTTTTTTCAAGTAGAAAGGGAAAGATAGATGTTATTTTTGGCACCTTTATGCTCGCTTGTAGCTATAGTTTTTGCGATTTTTCTTATCTGGAAGATAATGCGCTATGATGAAGGCACGGCTGAGATGAAAGAGATAGCGACATGGGTAAGAGAAGGTGCTTATGCTTATATTAAAAGGCAGTATTTGATAGTAGGTATATTTTTTGCAGTTGTGTTTTCTGTTCTATTTTTATTATATTTAAGAGGTTATCTTATAATATTTGTGCCGTTTGCGTTTTTGACAGGCGGGCTCTTCTCAGGTCTTTGCGGATTTATAGGCATGAGCGTTTCTACGCGTTCGAGTGCCAGGACTACTAACGCTGCAAGGCACAGCTTAAACAGCGCCCTTCAGGTTGCTTTTTCAAGCGGCGCAGTAATGGGCCTCATGGTTGTTGGCCTGGGGCTTTTGGACCTGAGCGCATGGTATTATTTCTTGAGCTGGTATTATCGCGGGCTTGATGAGGTTGTAAGGATTCAAAATATCACGAGTACGATGCTGAACTTTGGTATGGGTGCGAGTTTCATGGCGCTTTTTGCAAGGGTAGGCGGTGGCATTTTTACAAAGGCAGCAGATGTTGGCGCTGACCTTGTGGGTAAAGTCGAAGCAGGTATCCCGGAAGACGACCCGCGCAATCCTGCGGTAATAGCTGATAATGTCGGTGATAACGTTGGAGACGTTGCAGGAATGGGTGCTGATTTATACGAGTCATATGTTGGCGCCATTGTTGCTACAATGGCGCTTGGATCAGCTGCTTTCATGAATTATGGAAAAAGTTTAAAGGGTATTACTGTTCCTCTTGTAATGGCAGCTGTTGGAGTCCTGGCAAGTGTGATTGGTACGTTTTTTGTGCGGTCAAAAGAAAAGGCAGACCAGAAAGAGCTTCTTATGGCGCTCAGAAAAGGTGTTTTTACAAGTGCTCTTCTCGTAGCTGTCAGCTCTTATTTTGTTATAAAATTTGTGCTCGGCGTAGAATTTATAGGTGTGTACTGGGCTGTTTTTTCAGGGCTCCTGGCTGGTATTATAATAGGTCTTTCAACAGAGTTTTTTACTTCAGATAAATATCCTCCGACGCAAGGAGTGGCAAGGTCTACGCTTACAGGACCAGCTACAGTGATCATAGGTGGATTATCTGTCGGCATGATTTCCACAATAGTGCCGGTCCTGGCTGTTGTGGCTGCAATACTTGCGAGTTTTTATCTTTCAGGTGGGGCGACAGATTTTAACCTCGGGCTTTACGGGATCGGCATATCTGCAGTCGGCATGCTGAGCACACTGGGCATTACGCTTGCAACAGACGCGTATGGTCCTGTTGCAGACAATGCAGGAGGCAATGCAGAGATGACGCGTCAAAAACCAGAGGTACGACGTCGTACGGACGCGCTTGATACGCTCGGAAACACTACGGCAGCCACTGGCAAAGGTTTTGCAATAGGTTCTGCCGCTCTTTCAGCCCTTGCGTTGATAGCTGCTTACAAAGAACACATGCATTTGTTAGGTAGACCGATAGATACAGATTTGATGAATCCGAGACTTCTGGCAGGTCTTTTTATAGGAGGTATGCTGCCGTTTGCGTTTTGTTCACTTACGATGAGCGCAGTAGGCAGGGCTGCATCAGGCATTGTCGTGGAGGTAAGAAGACAATTTAGAGAGATAAAGGGTTTGATGGAAGGCAGAGAAAAACCAGATTATGCAAAGTGCGTTACTATTGTAACAAAAAGCGCGCAGAAAGAGATGATACTCCCGTCGCTTTTAGCGATACTCGCTCCGATCGCGGTAGGGCTTTTAATAGGCATAGAGGCAGGAGCAGGACTTTTAATAGGAGCGCTTGTTTCTGGGTTTGTCCTGGCGATCATGATGGCGAATTCAGGCGGTGCATGGGACAATGCCAAAAAATACATCGAGAGTGGTGCAGAAGGGGGCAAGGGCTCACCGGCTCACAAGGCAGCTGTTGTGGGTGATACTGTAGGGGACCCATTTAAGGATACATCAGGCCCGTCTTTGAACATCCTTATAAAGCTGATGTCAATGGTCTCCATTGTCTTTGCATCTTTTATAATATCGAACACGCTCTTTAAATGAGCTGAAAATACTTGACTTTAAACAGGTAGAGTATTATAGTAAATAAAAAACAGGAGGTTTGTATGAAGCACAAAAAAATGCACGTTTTATCAGTACTGTTAATAATTTTTCTTTGTGTTGCGATCTCCGGATGCTCTATAACGATTCAAAAGGGCAGGCGAAGCGACATGGAGAAGATCGAGTCGCTCGAATACGAGATCGAGGCAATGAATGCCAGGTTGGCTCAGCTCGAGCAGGCAAAGAGTGATGAGGTATCTGAGCTTGAGAAGGCAAAAAAGCTTCTTGAAAAGCAACTAAAGAAAGAGATAGGTGCTAAAGAGGTGCGGCTTGAGATGGCTGAGAGGGGCCTTGCGATTATATTTTTGGCAGAGGTGCTCTTTGATTCCGGAAAGGCTGATATAAAAGAAGACGCCCTGAAGCCATTAGATAAGGTTACAAAGGTACTTAAAGAAAATCTATCAGGCAGAGACATAGGTATAGAAGGTCATACGGATAATGAGCCGATAAAGTATTCTGGTTGGAAATCCAACTGGGAACTTTCGACAGCAAGGGCGACCAGTGTCCTGCATTATATAGTAGATGAAAAAGGGATTAATCCGGAAAAGGTATCTGCTATCGGCAGAGGTCAGTATAAACCTGTAGTATCTAACGACACACCTGAAAATCGTAGGCAAAACAGGCGCGTTGAGATAGTAATCCTCCCAAAAGATATGGAAAGGATACAGGCTGATATCGACAAGATAACGGAGAGAAAGAAAAAGATCCAGAGGCGCTTAAAGAAATACAAGAAATAATATTAGACGCATTGAAAAGCCATGGGTAGAAAAACGCGAATCGTACTTTTTCGTAAAGGCATTCGCGTTTTTTTATAGACCAGAATGAAAATACCACAGCATATAGCAATAATAATGGATGGGAATGGCCGGTGGGCAAAAAAAAGAGGTCTGCCCAAGATAATGGGCCACAAACAGGGCGTGGAGTCTGTAAAGAATATAACAAGGGCCTGCATAAAATTCGGAGTAAAGTATCTTACGCTTTACGCATTTTCTACTGAAAATTGGCAGCGGCCAAAAGATGAGATAAGAGTTCTTTTTAAATTGTTGAAGGATTTTATAAAGAAAGAGTCTCAGATTTTTCATGATAACAATGTGAGGGTGTGTATTATAGGAGAGAGGAATAGAATATCTCCGGTATTAATAAAGATAATAGAGAAGCTCGAGGGAGATACAAAAGATTACAATAAACTTACATTGAATATCGCTTTAAGCTATGGTTCGAGACAGGAGATCCTTAATGCAGTACGGGTTTTATCAGGAGAGGCAAAGAAAGGCACGATTGATCCTGAAACCATAGATGAGAAGGTTTTTTCCAGATACCTTTATACAAGAGATTGTCCAGATCCAGAGCTTTTGATACGTACGAGCGGCGAAATGCGTGTGTCTAATTTTTTATTGTGGCAGATTTCATATAGCGAGATATATGTAACACCGAAGCTCTGGCCTGATTTTGGCGAAAGAGAGTTAGCGAAGGCGATCGAGGAATACCAGAAAAGAGAAAGAAGATTTGGTAAGTAGACCGCTAGAAAGAAGAGATGGTTAAACGCACAATCACTTCAACAGTTTTGATATCTTCTGTCATCTGTGTCATATTTCTTTTGCCGATATGGACATTTAGTATTGTTGTATCGGTATTTATTGCCTTGGGCCTTTATGAATTTTTCCGTCTGGACTCTAAAAATGTCTTCCCGCCCAGCTTTGTATATCTGGGAATGTTTTCAGGAATACTTTTGCCTTATATCACGCATTTTCTCAGGCCTACGGGAGGCCTGTGGGAAGCGTTATTTTTTATTATTGTTCTTATATCACTTTTCATAATACAGTTTACGAGAAAAGAAAATCAAAATGCAGTGGTCCTGATTGCCCTGACTCTTTTCGGTATTTTCTACATAGGCTGGTTTTTTACATTTCTTGTAAAGATACGTTTTTTACAAGACGGGCACAAGCTAGTGGCGTATTTATTATTGGTGACAAAGGCAGGAGACATTGGCGCGTATCTGGTGGGTTCGAAATTCGGAAAGCACGCGCTTATACCAAGGATAAGCCCTAAGAAATCAGTTGAAGGCGCTGTTGGCGGGTTTTTATTCAGCATAGCATTTGCCTTGATAAGCAAGTCATACCTAGGCTGGATGTCTTTTAAGGTTATACTCATAAGCGGAGTCTTGATCGGGGTATTTGCGCAGCTTGGGGACCTGGCTGAGAGCCTCGTAAAGCGCGATTACCGCGTAAAGGATTCGAGCCTTTTTCTTCCAGGCCTGGGCGGGATGCTGGATGTGATAGATAGTATACTTTTCACTGCCCCAATTTTTTACATATATCTAATCTTTATTATGTAAGGAGTGTATGCAGAGAGTAGCGATTTTAGGCTCAACAGGATCAATAGGTACTAGTGCGCTTGATGTCATCGCAAGGTTTTCAGATGATTTCGAGGTAGCAGCGCTTTCTACCAACTCTAATATAGGATTGCTAGAGCGACAGGTAAAGAGATTTAAGCCAAAGGCTATTTGTGTAGTTAATAGAGATAAGGCAAGGAGATTTAAAGGTAAAGCCCGGAAGTATGAAGGAGAAGAAGGTTTATGCAGAATGGTAGAGGAAGTAAGGGTAGATATACTTATTGTCGGCATAGTAGGCTCATCTGCGCTCCTACCTATTTTAAAGGCACTACCTAATGTAAAAAGGATCGCCCTTGCAAATAAAGAAGCGCTTGTCATGGCAGGCGATATTATTATGAAAAGGGCGGCCAGGAGAGGCGTAAAGATATTGCCTGTTGATAGCGAGCACAATGCCATTTTTCAATGTATAGCCCCCAGCGATGCCCGACAGGTAAAAAATATCTATCTTACAGGATCAGGAGGCCCGTTCCTTGGAACTCCAAAAGCGCGTTTTAAAAATATAACCCCTTCTCAGGCAGTCAATCATCCAAAATGGAAGATGGGCAAGAAGATCTCTGTGGATTCCGCAACCATGATGAATAAGGGGCTTGAGGTGATTGAGGCGCACCACCTTTTCGGGCTCGGAGTCGATAGGATCAATGTCGTGATTCATCCTGAGACAGTTGTACATTCAATGGTGGAATTCCTCGATGGCTCTATACTGGCGCAGATGGGTACATGTGATATGAGGATGCCGATCCAATACGCGCTGACGTATCCTTTAAGAAGTCCTTCTCCAGTAAAGGGAATAGCATTTTCTGAGTTAAAGAAATTGCATTTTCACAAGCCTGATTTTAAAAAGTTTCCATGCCTTGATCTTGCCTATGAAGCTGCTAGAAGAGGCCAGAGTTTCCCTTCGGTCTTAAATGCCTCAAACGAAATAGCCGTCGCAGAGTTCCTTAAAGGAAGGATCAGATTTACTGATATACCAAAGACCATAGAAAAAGTATTAAGATCGCATAGACCCGCAAGGAATATTGCATTAAGAGATATATTAGAAGCGGATAAGTGGGCACGTTACAAAACAAAGGAGCGCTTAGGTGTTATCAGCGATTAGTTTTATAGGTGTATTGAGCATTTTAGTTATCGTGCATGAATTCGGGCATTTTATTGTTGCCAAAAGAACCGGTGTGCGCGTGGAGAAGTTTTCCATTGGATTTGGGCCGGAGATCTTAGGTATCTCAAGGGGCGGCACGCGGTATTTGATCTCACTTATACCTTTAGGAGGATATATAAAGCTTTCAGGCGAGACACCAGAAGACGGTATCAAAGGAGAGAAGTGGGAATATCTCTCGCGTGCGGTCGGAGAGCGTGCAAGGATAATCTTTGCAGGACCTTTACTGAATTACCTTTTGGCTTTTTTCATTTTTTCATTTGTTTTTATCGCAGGATCCCCGACATTAACATCGACTATAGGGAAGGTCATGCCTGATTACCCAGCTGCAGCCTCAGGGATGATCGCAGGGGACAAGATCTTGGAGATAAATGGAGAGCGTGTAAATTATTGGGATGATGTGACAAGGATCATCCATACCAATGAAGAAACCCGGATTAGACTCCTCATTGAAAGAAAAGGCGATATTATAGATCTAGAGGTAAGACCAAAACAAAAGGAGATGAAGACGATCTTTGGTTCAAAGAAGAGAGTAGGCCTCATAGGCATTATGCCTGAAAATGATATAGTGTATGTAAAGTATGGGATAGGAAAATCATTTTATATGGGCGCCAGGAAATTAATAGACCTTACCTATATTACGTATCGCGCGCTGTGGGCAAGTATTACAGGCAGGGTCCCTTTTAAAGAATCCGTAACTGGTCCGATCGGTATATTTTATATAACAGGGCAGGCAGCGAGATTGGGTCTTGTATATCTTTTGCAGTTAATGGGCGTAATAAGCGCTTCGCTTGCCATATTTAACCTCCTGCCGCTTCCGATCCTGGATGGTGGACATTTGTTGTTCCTGGTTATAGAGAAGGTACGAAAGAGGCCGCTTTCGTATAAATTGCAGGAGAACATCACTCAGATAGGGCTGTTTTTGATCATAGGTTTGATGCTGTTTGTCTTTTACAATGACTTCATGCGATTCGGTATTTTCGATAAGATATCAAACTTATTCCATAAGTAAGGAAGTATAAAGCGATGACAAAGCAAATTAAGGTCGGAGGAGTCAGGATCGGGGGCCGTGCACCGGTTAGAATCCAGTCGATGACAAAGACTGACACAAGGGATATTTCTGCGACCGTCAGGCAGATCAAAGAGCTGGAGCGTTTGGGTTGCGAGATAGTGCGTATTGCGGTAAAAGATTTTCAGGCAGCGAGCGCCATAAAAAAGATCAAAAAAAAGACAAGGATCCCGATTGTTGCAGATATACATTTTGATCACAGGCTTGCCCTTGTTGCAATAGAAAACGGCGCAGATAAGATCCGCCTTAATCCGGGTAATATCCATAAAAAAGAGCAGATTATAGAAGTGGCGAAACTGGCAAAGAAGATGCGAGTTCCAATAAGAATAGGCCTCAACTCAGGATCAGTAAAAACTAAGGGAAAAAAGGTTAATGCAGGTCATCTGGTAGGGGCTGCGCTTGATTATATAAAGGTCTTGGAGAAGGCAGGATTTTACGATATAATAGTTTCATTAAAGGCATCAGATGTATTGACAACAATAGAGGCCTGTAGAAAGTTTTCCAAGAGGTCAAAATATCCGCTTCATCTGGGCATTACTGCAGCCGGACCTCTTTCAGCAGGGTTGGTCAAGTCATCGATCGGAATAGGCGTCCTGCTTTCAGAAGGCATAGGAGATACGATCAGGGTTTCTCTGACAGGCGATCCTCGCGAAGAAGTGATCGCAGCTAAGAATATCTTACAGGCATTGAATCTTAGGCAGTTTGCCCCAGAGATAATATCTTGTCCAACTTGTGGCCGCTGCCAGGTGGATTTACAAAGAATAGTGACTGATATAGAGAGCGGTATTACGCATTATGCGTTACGCCTCAGGCGGTCCTCTTGGCCTAAAGTCGCGATAATGGGCTGTGAGGTCAATGGGCCAGGAGAAGCAAAGGAAGCAGATATAGGTATAGCATTTGGTAAAAGAGCCGGTGTTTTATTTAAAAAAGGCAGAATAGTAAAAAGGGTCAAAGTGGGAGATGCTATAAAGACAATATTAAGACACGTTAAGGAGATGTAAGAATGAGGTGGAGTGAGTATTTTATACCAACGCTAAAAGAAGTACCTTCAGAGGCAGAGGCAGTAAGTCATCGCCTGATGATACGCGCAGGACTGATAAGGAAGCTTGCCTCAGGAGCATACACATACTTGCCGCTTGGCCTAAAGGTCTTGAAAAAGGTCGAAGGTATCATCCGCGAAGAGATGGATAAAAAGGGCGCACTTGAGCTTTTTCTGCCGTCTCTCCAGCCAGTGGAATTATGGCATCAATCAGGCAGATATAAAGACCTGGGCGAGGACCTTATTAAATTCAAGGACAGGCACAATAGGACCATGGTCTTTGGTCCTACCCATGAAGAGGTCATTACAGATCTTGTTAAGAATCATATCCGTTCATATCGACAACTTCCAATAACATTGTATCAAATCCAGACAAAATTTAGAGACGAGGTCCGGCCCAGATTCGGAGTGATACGCAGCCGTGAGTTCATAATGAAGGATGCATACAGCTTTGATAGAGATGCTAAAGGCCTGGATAAAAGTTACAAGAAGATGTATGAGGCATATGAGGCTATCTTCAAGCGCTGCGGCTTAAAGGCTTTAGCAGTAGAGGCAGATTCTGGTGTTATGGGTGGAGATACCTCGCACGAGTTCATGGTGCTTGCTGAAAGCGGAGAGGATCTCTTGGCGCATTGCCAGTCTTGTGGCTATGCTGCGAGCATGGGAATAGCAGAAGTCAAGATAGAAGGTTCAAAGCTCAAGACCCAAGACAAGGTAAAGCTGCTAAAGGAAGTGGATACGCCTGGAGTTTCAACTATTGAAAAACTTGGAGCGCTGTTAAAGGTAAAGCCGCGCGAGATGGTAAAGACGCTTATTTATGTTACTGAAGGCGAGCCTGTAGCGATCTTGATCAGAGGTGATCACGAGGCAAACGAGGCAAAGATTAAAAAATATCTAAAATGTGCTCATCTAGAAATGGCAACAGAAGAGACTATCAAAAAAATAACAGGTGGACCACTTGGTTTTTCAGGTCCAGCAGGACTTAAGGCAAGGATCGTAGCAGATGAATCTATAAAAGGTATGTCCAATTTGATAACAGGAGCAAATAAAAAAGACAAACACCTTATAAATGTAAATCTTGACAGGGATTTTAAAGTAAAGGAATGGGCAGATCTCAGGATGATTATAGATGTAGACTCCTGCCCTAAGTGCAATAAAGACATAAAGATAGAGCACGCGATAGAAATGGGCCATGTGTTTAAACTAGGCCTTAAATATTCAAAGGCCATGAAGGCTGAATTTCTCGATGAAGGCGGAAAATTGAAGAGTGTTGTTATGGGCTGTTATGGTATAGGTGTCAATAGGATCATAGCTGCTGCCATCGAGCTATACAATGACAAAAAAGGCATAATCTGGCCTATAGCTATTGCTCCTTTTCAAGTAATTGTAATACCCATAAACTATGACAAACCAGAGGTTTCTAATGTAACTGATGAAGTATATAACGATTTACAGGATAAAGACATAGAGGTCTTGTTGGATGACAGAAACGAAAGTGCAGGTGTTAAGTTTAATGATGCAGAATTAATAGGTATACCTTTTGCAGTTGTGATAGGCGAGCGAGGGCTCAAAAAAGGGATCATAGAATTAAAAGATAGAAGCACAGGTAAGATCACAGAAGTCAAAAAACAAGACCTAATCAACAAGATTCCCACCTTAGTTTAACTGCAAAAAAATGTAAAAAATCATTTGACGGGAAAGCGTTTTCATGGTATATTTATAGTAGTTTATAAATATACTTAAAAAGGATATATCCAATAGTATATAGCGAAAGGAGACACAGATGTATCGCTATCCTAATAAAGGGGTTAGTAAGGCTATAAGTGTCTTAACTATCGTAACATTTCTTCTCACCAATACAGCCTATGGAGCGCCAAGGTCACGCTCATTCTTCAAAAACAAAAAAGTAGATTACAAAAAGCTTTCGACCCAGCGCGAGAAGCGTCTGCGCGATAAAAAATCTGTCCTGCAGAACGAAGATGCTGCTAAAAAAGAGCAGCATAAGAGACAGGCAAAAAGGGTACTTTCTTCTCATTTAGGAGACCTTTCACAGATACATATACCATCAGAGCTTGGAAGAGTTACAGATGTGTATCAGGCGCCTAAAGATGATTCACGGTTAATAGTCCACATACAGGACCTCCACACAAATCCAGAAGCGCAGTTAAATCTTGCAAGTATCCTAGAGCTTCTCCTGAAAGACTATAAGCTCGGGCTGGTCTGCTCAGAAGGCGCAGATGGCGTAGTGGATACATCCAGCGTATCGAGCTTTCCGAATTATAGGGCAAGAGAAAAAACAGCCCGTCTATTTATAGATTCAGGCGAGTTGACAGGTGAAGAGTACCTTTCTATTACCAAGTATCCAAAACTTCCTATCTGGGGGATCGAGGACAGGGATATATATTTCGAAAATATCATAGAGTTTAATAAGATAATGAAATTCTCACCTCAGTCCCAGGTATTTATATCCCAGACAAAGCCAGCCCTTGAACAGTTAATGCCAAAGATCTACTCAAGGGAACTGTTGAGCTTAGAGCAGAAGGAATCCGATTATGAGAATGAAAAAATAGAGACAGATGAATACCTAATACACCTCTCTTCTTATATCCAGAGATTCAATATCTCAACATCGGATTATAAAAATATCACTCTTTTGAGTGAATCGATGGCGCAGGAGAAAAATATCGATCAAGTAAAGATAATGCAGGAATCGCAGAATCTTCTCCTTAACCTCCAGGCAGTTCTTTCATCCAAGAGTGACCGTAAAACAATGGATGCTCTGGTAGTCAAGGCCCAGCTTTTCCAAGAGCAAAAGATATCGCCTTTTTCATTCTACAGCTACCTGAAAGACCTAGCCTTAAAGTATATCCCTGAGGAGATTGCAAAATATCCGAATCTAAATGAATTCATAGATTATCTTATAAAGGTAAACTCTTTGGATACTACAAAGCTATTTGTTGAAATGGAAACATTAACTTACGAGGTAAAACAGCGTATTGCCCGTACCGAAGAACAAAAGACGCTTATAAAGGCACTCCGCAACATAAAATTCCTGGAAGGCTTTTTTAATCTGAAGGTATCAAACGAGGAACTTGATTATTACCTGGAAAACAGGGAATCTCATAAAGTAGGCTTTTTTGAATCATTTTTAAAGCCAACACTGAAAAAATATAAAATATCTACATTTATTGATTATAATCCAGCCTTGATAGATGCTCACTTACAGGGACTTGAAGATTTCTATAAGACTGTAAAGGCCCGTGATGTTGCGATGGTAAAGAATTCTGTCTCTGAGATAGAGAAGCGCAATGTAAAGGTAGCTACATTGATCGCAGGAGGCTTCCATACTAAGGGCATAACCAGGCTTCTGCGCGAAAAAGGCTATTCTTATATCGTAGTCTCACCGTATTCATCCACAGACATAGATGAGGAAAATTATCATTTTCTCCTTTCAGGTAGACGAAAGCCTATTACCCAGCTTATGGAACAGCTTGACCTGCCTGAGATAATAAACAGGCTTACTTCAGGCTTAAGGATAACACTGGGTTTTGATGAAGATTTGAAGGCAGCATGGGACAAAGATGTAGTTCCTCAAATTGCTAAGATATGGGGTATGAATGAAGAAGAGCTGACTTATTCATCTATCTGGGAAAGGATAGGACCTGTTTTGGCGCTCCAAAAAGGCGCAGAAAAATGGAAAGAAACCATAGTGGACGCTACGGTAGTAACTACGCCGGAAGAAGTAAATGAAGTCATAGTAAAGTTTAGCCCTAGGTATTTTCCTAAAGAACCAGGAGATGGGCGTTTACAAGAGAGCTACTATGTTAGGATTACCTCAAAAGGGGTAAGTGTATCGGATGAGCTTAATAAGGAATTAGCCTTTATAGAG
This sequence comes from uncultured Planctomycetia bacterium, assembly GCA_964652265.1. Classification (GTDB taxonomy): domain Bacteria; phylum Omnitrophota; class Gorgyraeia; order Gorgyraeales; family Gorgyraeaceae; genus JAHIUV01. The sequence goes on along the minus strand of CAZZAL010000006.1, from coordinate 32,437 downwards.
TCTAATTTAAAAAAAGGCTTAACCAGTAATCAGAGATTGAACGAGAAAGATATTATGCGTATACTGGTCGATGAATTAAATAAAATCGAAAAAAATAGAGAGATAGGCGTTGATAATATCCTAGTTTTGCACGGGGTTTTTGGTAGAAGGGACTTTGACACCTATCTCAAGCCGCATTATATGAATATGACAGAAGAAGAAGTAATTAAGCTTGCCAGTAGGATCAATGATATACCTGAGATTATGGATAATCTGGTCGCAGAATTAAAGAAGAGCGGAACAAAGAGAAGGATAGGTGCTGTGGATGTCCTGTTTTTACTAGGAGTTTTCTCTAGAATGGAGCAATCTATCTATATCAATCCGCGATATATAAATATCACGAAAGAAGAAGGAATTAAATTCGCCAGTATTATCAATGAGATGTTTGAAGAAAAAGAATTGGTTGGTTTATATTTTTCCCGGGATGATGGGATGCGTGAACTGGGTAAAGGCGTAATAGTCGAAAAAGAAAATCCTGTTTTCGCCAGTCTTTTATTCGAAAAATTATATGTATACGCTCAATGGAGCAAGTGGGCTTCCCTGTCGGTTTCAACGAGCGACCTTAATATTGATATGTTTCGAGATTATGACTATCGGTCTGTTGGCTTTGCCTTGAAACCTGAAACTGTATTTCGCTTTGGTCTGACCTGGGCTACTATGGCATTGGAAAAGGCAAAAAAGGCAGGCATAGAAAACCGCAAGGTTTTGCTTGCAAGAGATGCTAGAAAGATAGAGCCGGAATTAATAGAAGCATTAGTTGCAGCATTGAGATATAAAGGTTTTGATGTTATATATATATCAGCTGATGGCCCTAATGCAGTAACATCTTATTCTTGGGCTGCTCAAGAATATAAACCTTTAATGAGTATTTTTATCACGGCTAGCCATGTGTCAAGACCTAAAGAAGAGATAGTTAGAGGTTTTAAAGTTGCCATGCTGAGTAAGAAAGATGGCAATTTGGAAAGTTTGCCCACTAAAGAAATAAAACAGACTTCAAAAAAGATAATCGAGGATATCATAGATTATCCTGAAAAGATAAAGGATATGGAAAACGAAAAGAAAGGCAATTTTACGCCTACAAATGTTGACGAGAACTGCATGAAGATGTGTTCTCTTATAGGCGAAATTGCATCTCAGGGCGGTTCTCTTTATGATTTAGCAAGAGAAATGGAGGACAGCGATTCTCCTGTTAAGACCCTGACGAAATGGGAAAATAGATTTGGACAGACCAATCCTTTAAAAGGCATGAAGGTGATTGTAGAAGGGTCTCATACCCCAAGTGGAAAATTGGCAGCCGATACATTTAAACAGCTAGGGGCAGATGCAATTTTAATAAATGGTGATATACAGGAAGTAGAAGGCGAGCATACTGCCGATCCTTCTAAAGAAGAGAACTTGGTAGATGTAAAAGAGGCAATCGTAAAAGAAAACGCTGATTTCGGAATAGCGTTTGACCTTGATGGTGACAGGGGAGCTATTATTGTTCCTGAGAGATCTAAAACTACAGCTGAGATTAATTTCCACTTGATCCCCCCGGATAATCTAATAGTTGCTTTATTAGCTTATTATATCGAAAAATTGGGATATGATCCTAAAGCCACTGGTAAAAAAGTCGGTGTTATACGCGATGTATTAGGAACATTTGGCGTGAACGATCAATCAAAAAGATTGGGCATAGATTCGTTTCAAACTGATGCAGGGTATGTTTTTTTGAAGGCGAAGAGAGCATCTTTGTTAAAAGAAGGATATGTAATACCTGTTTACGGCGAGCGCTCAGGGCATACTTGGCAAGATGTCACAGGAGAATTTGAGAATCCAATAGCTGTTGCAGCTGTGTTTGCGGCAATGGTAAAGAACCAGAAATACAAAAATTTCAAAACTGGTTCTCTGAATCCTTTCTTGGAAGTATTTAGAGAAAACACTATACCATATAAACAATCTACCAGGTTTCAGCCGTTGTTTGCTGGAGCATTTTTGTCAGAGCTTTCATCGCATAGAGCTAATGACACAGATTGGGTATATGATGCAAATAACCAGGAGAAACCTCCACAGGCAATAATTGCGCTTGGCAAAGACGAAGCTATAAAGAGACTGCAAAAAGAATTTAGAGTAGGGAAATCTTATAATACGCCTGTTGGTAAGCTCGATATAAGAGAATTCAAGACTTATAAAGACGCAGCAGATGAAGGTGGATTTTATAGATTTGCTGATATAATATTTGAGCTTGACGGAAAATTTGCAGGTAGGTTTATCTTTAGGGCATCTTCAAATGATCCGACTTTTGCTTGTTCTTTTGAGACACCTGTTAAGGAAGGAGAAGCTCTGGATTCAGAAGACTTAGAAGATAGATATGATTCTATAGGGGGAGTTGTTTTGGATTGGTTGGAAAACCATAATATTGCCTTAGTTACCGGGAAAATAGAATATGCCAACAAGAAATCTACTGAAGAGGTAGTTCTAAGGTATCGTGAAAAGATGCAGAAAGCCGAAAAAGGAAGGGATAGCGGAGATTATGCAAAACTCAAAGGCTCTGTGCTAGGGTTTGTGGATGCAATGATAGCGAGGGCCGATGAGGTTGGAGATCTTATAAGAGTAGAAGATTTTAAAGTAGATGGCTCTAAGACTGTCTACAGGCCTTATAGTGATGGGACAGTTAGACAAGAATTTAGAGATGCAGTTAAGCTCGGAATACTGGAAGAGCTGCCTGAAAGGGTAAAGAGCGACAAAACTAAAGGATATGTAAAGCAATACAAAGTTCGCATTGCTTTAACAAATGCACAGCGCCAAGCCTTGCCTGAGAATATAAAGGAGATGTTAAATAGAGGTAGGATCAAGGATGAGGAGATAGGGATTATGCGGGAAGCAATAAATGCTGTTGCTGAAGCAAATAAAGAGCCTATAAAAATCAATGGCTTAGAAGTCGTACTTGGTTCATTGGTAGGTCTATCAGAAAATATCCATGTATCTAATATCAAAGACGGAGTCATGCTAAAGAATGGTTCTGGACAGAAATTAAAAGTAGAAGTTAAATCCCACAAAGGTAAACAGTATGCTGTGGTCGGTAATAATGTTTATCTGGTAAAAAAAGGCAAGATAGACCTTTCAAAGATCAATCCCATAGGTAATGATGACTGGTTTAATTTCTTTGGCTTGAATCACGCAGAAATAGACGTTGAAGACTGTCGTGTATATTTGCCTGTTTCTGAACAAGATATAGTGTTGTTTCCAGCGAATAAGATTCTTCACCCATCGCTTTTACCCAATAAAGTTGAAAATCCTCTAGCAAGGCAAATGTTAGAGCGTTGTAGAGATGGAGAGTTTTTTGCTAACCTGCAGTCTGTTTTGCATTATGCTACAAGCGTAGCCATGAATGGAATACCTGATGATTATTATTTAGCTCAGGACGTGTTGAATAGGGTTCAGGATAGGGCTCAGGAAATAAATGAATATAGACAATATTCCGTAACCACCTCTAATGGAATAATTGCAAGCGTATCTGATTATTTGTATTTGTCTTATAGGGGAGTTGACTGGAATAAATGGGATAAAAAGATCACTCATCTCAAAACAGAAAGTAAGAAAAAAGCAGCAGGTGAAAAGAAAAGAACCCTTACTTTGTATGAAAGAGATATAGAACCTACGAGGCTGGCGGTTCCTGATTTAGAAAATTGGGAAGTAGCAAAAGTAGAGGCATTGGAAGAGAAAGACCTTGATTATATTACTGAAGATAAATCAAATCCAGAGGTTTTACTTGGTAAACAGGCAATAGAAAGCGGAGAAATAGTTTCTGTCCCTTTTATGGGAGGTTCTGCTACTACTGTAAAGAGAGAAATAGGACAGCATAAGACGGTTCATAAGGCATTAAAAGTAAGAATTGAAAAGGCTGGAAGAGTGGTTACGGGCTGGATCAGCATTGCTCAGGCCAGGATTGGCTTGATCTTTGGTCAGAACAAAAATTCAAAGGTAGTAGTAGTTACAAGTGTTGATGGAACAAAGGAAGGCGAGAGCGACAGGAGTATAAGAGGTTTATTGGATACAGAGTATAAGGAAGCCAAGGATAAGGGGCAGATTAATGTTAGCATGCAGAAGGCAGGGCTTGTTCTGGGTCCCATGACAGGAGAGCCGCTGAGGTTCAAGGATGGACATCTTGCTACGTGCGCTGAAAATCACCTATGGGCCTTTCTTTCTATTCTAATGGACAAAGATCTTGTTATGGATTTACTGGAAAATTCAAGCGGTATTCTTTCTGCGGGCAATGGCGACAATATACTGAATTATCCCAGAGCTAGTATGGTCGGAAAGATTCTCAAGGCAAGAAAAGATGGGGAAAGTATTGCAACTGTAGCAATATGCTCTCCGTCTAAAGGAGATAAAAAGGGAGGATTTGCAGCCAGGGTAACATACAGAAATAAGGAAACTGGCGAAGAGATAACACAGGTGGAGATCAGAGAAGTAAGCGAATTTGCCACAAGGAACAAAGAAAAAACAGGGTATGCAGCTATAGATATGGCAGGAGAAGAGAGCACAGACTTATATGCAAGACTGGATAAAGAAAAACAGTTTATAGAGGATATCTTTGGAGACAGAAGCGTAGCTTTTAATGTTGCCTTTTATGCCGTGGACTTGAGATTATTTATTGCAAGGATATTCGGTTTTGATGAAACTGAAGCACGTTTAATGACACAGCTTAGAGGCATTGACAGCCAGGATTGGGTAGACAGAATAATAGAATTATCAGAAAAGATCCCAGAGACTGTCCAGCCTGAGAAGAAGGTACCTAACGAAGATAATACGGATGATGTCAAAGGATATATGACTGAACAGGCTGTCCAGGATTTTATAGTAAATTCCATGGGCCTTTTGGCGAAAGACGGAATACCTCCCGCAGTAGATATAAAACTGGGAGACAGGAAAGATACGTTTTTGCCTTATAAAGGGAAAGAACAGTCGGTTTTACGTGAAGACGGAAGCGAAGTTATAGGGGATGATGGAAAGGCAAAACAAGAGTATGATTTGATAGCTAATATACCTGTGTATAAGAGTGCTATAAAGAGATTAAAAGAAAAAGGGCAACTTTTAGTGTTAGGCGAGGATGCTCATGTTGTGAGTGTTCTGTCAACGACCAAGGATGAGGTTATAAAGGTAAACAAGGGGCAGACAGGATTCAAAGCCGTTGGTGCTGCACCGGCTGGTTTTTCTACAAGCCTTGCTTCGAATGAGCAGCTTAAGGTATATATCATTCCTGCGGATGAGCTGAGGAGAAATGAGGTACCGTTTAATAATTGGCTTGACAGACAGAACAAAGAGACCACCAGAGTGATGATAATAGCAAGAGACAGAGCTGAGTTTGACAAGCAACTTGTGAATTACAAAAATAAATATAAGGAGACTGGTAAGGTAGAGTTACAGATTATAGAAAAACCGGGGGTAGATATTAGCGGCATAGAAAAGGAATTCATATTAAGGGGCGTAGTTCCTGAAGACTTAACAAGCGCTATTGCTATTTTTGGCAAAGACGTGCTTTTCGGCGGTTTTGATTTAGAAAAGTTAAATACTGATAGAGATAAGGCGTTGTTTGAAGCTATAACAAACGCTTAAGAACCTAACGAAAGTAAGATGGAGGTTTAATTACATGAGAAAAATCATCTCGATCCTTTTAGTGTTTGTGTTTTCATTTCAGAATATTGCATTCTCTGCCCCTCTCCAAAAACATACCTTGAGGCCGCCCCTGGCAACCAGCGAAACAGCAAAAGATTTTCTTGAATTGTCAGAAGAAAAAACAAAAGTCCATGTCTATGATCCTGGAAAGGGTGGATTAGTCGCCTATGCGCTTGATAAGGATGCCCTGCAGGAACGCATTGAAAAGGACGAAGTAGGTTTAACGAAATTAGACGGGGAAAAGACATGGCTTTCCAAACATGAAGGCGCGTTTATCCTGGAAAACGGAGATCTTTTGCTTTCCTCTGAAACACAGTTTCCGAATGAACAGGATGTGCCTATAGGCAGATTAGACCTGCCGCGTTATGTAAAGATAGTTCCCCTGGCTTATAATTTCTTCAGAAGTTATTTAGGAAAAGGCAAGTTTCAATATTTTGCTGATTATCTCGAAAAGACGCGGGTCGTATTGGTGTCTTCCAGCAGATTAGGGAATCGTCACTACCAGGTGGATAAAAAGACCAACACCGTATATATCGAACTTGCCTTTATGGAATATCTTTTACAGCTCGGTCTTAAGCGTGCGACAATGGGGCTTTTTGCCCAGGCCCTGACAGAACTCTACCTGAGGGAAAAGGATACGCCTGCAAACGGGCTTTTTGCCCAGAATAAAATCATAAACCGCCTTGCCCAAGTCAGTATACCAACAGGGAACTATAACCGCCTGGAGGATGCCATAAAACTCTTCAATCTTAAAGACAAGGTGATGGGGGAGGGCCGTTCTCTTACGACCGAAGAGAAGAAATTCTGGCTGATCGACCAGATGGAACGCACACGTTCGTTTAATGGCCGGCGCGCAGCAGATGCCTTGCTGAGGGAGTTTGGTTTATTCGGAAAGACCTCGACTGATGAAGCAGAAAACATGCTCAGAGAGATTAAAAACGCCTATCCATATCTTATTGCTGTAGATAAATATCAGACACCTCCTGAAGGTGAAGATATGACAGATAAATTTAAGGACAGGACAGATACCTATCACATGGAAGGCGAATACCTGGCAGATATGGCCCTGGTCAAAGGCAGGTCTATTGTATGGGACTATGAGGTTGACGCAAGAGATGCGCCGTTATTTGGAGGCAAGACAGCTTATACAGGTATGATGCAGCATACGCCGGGCGCACTGACACTAGCGGCATTTGCCACTTCAGGAAAGGCATTCAAAGAAAAGCTTATAGGTGCTAATCCGGAATACGATGTTATATTTACCCGTCTTGCGTCTGATCTGAAAGATGACATGGCTGCGCTTTTTAATTCTGTTAAAGAAAGCCTGGCTGCCAAGAAAAACATACCCAAGGCAGATATCAAAGATAAGGATGTCATGGAGGATTCTGGGTTTACTAAAAGATACCTGTCGATGATAAGAAGGTATTCCGACCAATATAAAGAGCTCTTGGGACCTAAAAAGGCAGAAATAGCGCAGGATCTAGTAGAAGAGATGAGGGAAAGCCTTAAGCATCTAGCTGAACGTCTTGATATTCCGTTACGCTTGCTAATCCTGGCCATACGCAGTTCAGCATTGGGCGAGGACAGCGAGGCAGCCTCCTTTGCAGGCAGGCAGGATACGTCACTTTTTGTAATGATACTGGATACCATGAAGCTGCTTAACAATAAAGGTATAGATGTATATACCCTGCAGTATAAAGTTAGAAATGAAAAGGATCCATGGGAACAGCTTCGCTTGCTTGTTAATGCAATGAAAAAAGCAGGTATCCCTGTAGATATAGATGAGTCTGAGTGGGGCGTATCTGTTGGCCCCTGGAACACAGTGCTCCAGGCCTTGATACAGGAAGTCATGCGTCAGGATAAAGAGATGGGACCTGTTAAAGATAAAGACCTGGATGTGTTTGTAGAGGAGTGGCTTGCGAACCAGCGTTCACTCTTTAATTTCCGTAGTATTGATTATCGCCTGCAGCAGACTCCACCCCTGCCTATATATTCTGAAGACGTAGAGATGAGTTCTTTATTCCAGCAGATGGGTTTCTTTGATATAGGCATCGTAGGTTTTGGTGTTAACCGCAATACAGGCGTCATGCAGGTGGATATGGGGTTAGTGGAAGGTGCCACCAATACCATTGTTGCTAATAAGTCTACCCCGGATAATGCCTATATGAGGTTTAAAGGCGAGGTAGTGGATTACAAGGTTTCGGATAACAGGCGCACATGGGAAGTGCCCAATGTCTTAGGCATTAAGCGTCTGATAGAAGGTGAAGAAAAGAAAGGCGGCACCATTGACCTGGATTTTCCAGATGCATTAGCAGGGAAGCCAGTAACCACAGACTATAAGCTTTTGGGTGATTTAGGTATCCTAGGAAGGACTATGTATGAGTATTACAGGATGTATCAGGATTTTGAAGGTGGCTTAAAGATCAGGCGCGATAGCCAGGGCAGACCTGTATACGTAAACGATTCGAGTCAGCCGGATGGGATTGCCCGTGACAAATCCGGTAATCCGAGATATGAATATGTATTTATCTATACCCAGGTGCGACCTGAAACACGTCAGAACCTGAGGGATTCTTCAGTGGTATTTTTGAGATACATGGATATGCCTGATAAAGATGTTGTTGAGTTAAGAGAAAAAGGCCTTGTGCTCTATGAAGGCCCGACTTTTCACAGCAGGGGTGCTGCTGCTGGCCTTGTGCAGTTGGCATTTAAAGACAGGCCCGATGAATGGCATAAGGTCCACAAAAAGATCATGGTTACCGAAGAAGGCACCCCTGATATGGACGCAGCTATGCACAGGGCAGCGGCAATAATTGCCCTTGTTGGAGGAAGACAATCCCATACAGCGATCATGTCCATGGAATTTGGCTGGGTGGTTGTTACCGGCCTCCCGGATTTAAATCTGTTGTACAATGGGCGTAAGGTAACAGTCGTGGCCACAAAAGGTATTATATTTGAGGGGGATCATTCTGACAGGCTCAAGCCGGTCGGAGAAGATTTTAGCGCCAGGGAATTACCTATCTTGCCCGAAGGTTTTAAACTGGGCCTAAACGTGAATGCCCTTAGCACTGCGCAGAATGCCCTTGCGCTGGGTGGGATCTGGCCGAGTTTCTATGGCTCAGGCCTGGTACGCGAGGAACAGTTATTGGGTGCTATCGGAGCTGCCCCGGAGGGCTTATTGCAATATGACAATTATCGCTACAAAGCACTTTTAACAAAGATGGATCAGGAAGGACTGACAGATACAGAGCGTAGCTGGCTTAATAGTGCCTTATCTTTCCATGGAGAAATAGCGTCTCTTAATCCAAGTGTTTTAGAAGGTCATATTATCCTTAGTCAAGATAGAAAAAATAGTCGCATTGTCATTCATCAGGATGGAGAGCAGAAAGAATTTACATCAGGACTAGAATTCTATAGAGAATATTTAGATGATCCAGTTCATCCACCCTATGACCCTAATAATGCCAAAGAAGCAGAACTTATAGAGTTCTTTGATAAACTGACATCCGGTTATCTATCCGGAGAAGAGCGTTATGTAGATATACTTTCCAGGGGCCTGGAGGGCATTGCCGAGACATTCCGCGTCTGGCCAAAGGTCTTTATGGAATTGGCCCAGGGTATATCTGATCCAGGACTTCAGAAAGAAGCTATTAAACTGGCGAATCTCTATTCAGACGCCTATGTGAACTCTCATGATGCTTCAGAAGACCCGCATTATTATCTGGATAATCTGAGAAAGTTACGCGAAAAGGCAAAGGGTGAAGACAAGGTATATCTGTCTTTATTAATAGAGCAGATGGACAAGTCCATATATATAAGGTTAGACGACAGGAAGAGCGATGAACTGGAAAAGATGCCTGGTTCCCGTGTTGTGCGTGACCTTAACCCCATGGCAGGATATCGGGGAATACGCATGATGCTCGACGATAAGCGGGTCTTGAGGATGCAGCTGGAGGCCATAAAAAATCTTGTGGATAAAAATCGTTATCTGGTACGCGTGTTCGCGCCAGTAGTCTATGATGAAGAACAGTTTGTAGAACTAAAAAAGGTTGTCGAAGACGTAGGGCTGGACCCTGAAAAGGTAAAGTTGGGTATCATGACAGAAACACCCCAGGCATTTGAACTGAGGCCTTTCCTGGCTTCATTGATACGCTTTAGTTCAACAGGTGGCAATGACCAGTTGCAATTCAGCAAGGCAGTGGACAGGATGATGATGGGCGCCCCATACTTTGACACCCTTACTAACCGTGCCAAATCCCTTATTCGCATGTTGGCTACTTTGGCCAATGAGACCAGACGTCACAATGAAAAATTAAAAGATCCTTCCATGAAGATCACAGCAGGTTATTGCGGAGACTGGCCCTCTGCTGATCTGGTAGGCGCTATTATACTTTATGTCCTGGGTTATGACTCTGCTTCTCTTACATTACCGCGCGTAGAAGGCACAGCCAGGAATATCTGGGCACTTTTTGACCATATATATGGGCATTATGATATAGCAGGACACCAGTTTTTACAGCTCCCCAGGGATAAAAACAGCGAGGTGGATAGAGAACAGATAGCCCTTGATATTATAAAAATGGCTGATAATTCTGCTAATCAGAAGGGATTATCAGAGGAGCTTATCAAGGTATTACCTGCCCTGAAGACAGCTTTGAAAGAGCGCCATTATAATATTTATGATGAGATAAACCCTGACGCAGTTCCGGAGATACACTCGGACTACAACGCAATAAGTGTGTCGCAGTTGCACAACGATTTACCCATGCATTACAGGCTGTTCCTGGATTATGATGAAGGGAGATTGGATGTCAGCCAATCGTTAAAGGAGTTGACAGAGATATACGAAGAGAAGCAGGGAAAACGTTTAGTGTGGGAGAACGACTTTAACGAGCTTGTACAGCGCAGTCAGGACGGCGAAGAAGTCCCTGCAGAGCTTATGGATAAAAAGGCCAGCAAGTTAAATGATATAAACATCGAGATTTCAAATGTGGAACTGGACATGGAAAGCATAAAATTGAAACGCATCATAGAGAGTTTCTTAAAGGAGAAAGGTTATCTGGCCCAAAAAGGGCAGGGAAAGAAGTACTATATTGCTGTTCTTCTAGATCTTATGAGGCAGCCTGCGAGAGAGGCGCTTAAGAATAATGAGAGTTTCTTTTTGGAAAGCGCCAATGAGACCTCGAATCTATTAAAGTCCAAGCCAGGAGCGCATCGTTACGAATTGAAAAAAGAAGGAAACCCTGAGATGGGCAATCGGGGCATGAAGAAAAACCTTAATCCTGATAAGGAGATATTTAAATGGGATCTGATGGCATTGAAGATCCTGAGAAGAGAATTGAAGGGCTTTTTCGACAATTATTCCGGTAGGATAGGCCTGACATTGCGTACTGTCAGAGAGGTTCAAGAAGTCAAAGACACAGGCATGCTTTTAAAAGAGCTTGGCATAGAAGAAGGGGGTATAGACCTGGCCTTGGCCGTGGATGTCCCGGATATCCAGTATTATTTAGATGACTTTTTAGAGGGAGATTTTGATTACGGGATCAGCGCTATTGTGATGAGCGCTGATGCGCAGCGTCAACTGGCCCAGTTCAAACGCGGCACAGAGTGGGACAACCACAATGTCAAGAAATTAAGGTTAAAACCCCTGATCACCGACGATGATGTGCGTAAGTCCCTTAAAGACGTTACGTTGCCTGTGGTTATGACCGCAGCTGATAAATATAAGGTACCTTTGTATATACCAGCGGATGCGCCTCTAAATGATGCCTTGGCGTCTAATCAGGAGCTGGCGCAGGCAGAAGTTCCCATAACTGATCCAAGACATGCAGTTGATCTGAACAAAAATCTAGACCTGGCTGTCCTAGAAGGTATTTATGATAGATTGGTTGCTGGAGGCATAGATGATCTTAGTGACGCAGATATCTTATTTGCAGAGAAGAATCATATAAATATTAGGAGATGTGTTGTTGATGGTTCAGATGTATACTTGTCTTTTTACAATGGCGCAGCTGTTGAGCTTGCAAAGGAAGGTGGACAGTTATTTACTAAACCAATTTCCTTTGCAGATTACCTGAAGGTCTTCAGACAGCATAATCCTGACACAAAGATTGTCATTGACCTTTGCGCGGGCAGTGGCGTTAAAAGGACATTGGAGTATTTTGACCACGTTTATACTGATGTAGATGATATGTTTGTTATAGCAGCTGATATGAATGAGGTCAAGTTGCAGGAAAGCATAGATCAAGTAAGTGACGTGACTTTTATTAAACAGGAGTATGCTAATTTTGGCTTTTATTTTAGAAACATATTTGATTATGTAGTGTTTATAGTGCCACAGCCACCTACCTCGGAGCATGACTTTAATAGGCCGCTAGGCTTAAAAGAGTCTATTTTTTCTGCTAGAGGCTCTTTACGGGAAGGCGGCATACTTGACGTCGTAACAGAAGCTAGCAGTGATATCTATAGGTTTTTTGGCGGTAAGCACAGCAGTATCATGAAGAGGGTTGGTTCTTTTGATTCATTTAGAGATGTATTAAGATGGGAGAGCCCTGTTGAAGAACAGATTAAGGAAAACCTAGAGGAAAAAATACAGGCTTCGGAAAAACAAAGAACGGATCTTTAGTCTAAATTCGCAATACCTACTATGAATTATCGAGAAATCTGCAAATTTATTTTCTTAACAATACTCCCCATCTTTATATTTACTAATAGTACGTACGGGGTGTCAAATTCCAGCCTGAGGGTTCCCATGTCTTCAGATTCTGATCTGATAGAAGAATATAATAATAGATCTCTTAGCGGTTATGCTGAGGCATGGGATAAGATCTTAGTGATAGACGCGAGTTTCCTCTCAGATGAAAAAATCGCCGAGGCCATAAAGCTGGCCGTTGACGGATTAAGGGAGTTAAAGGAAAAAGGAGAATATAAGGGAAAGATATGGATCGTTGACCGCACAGGGAACATAAGTGAGGATGTTGAAAGAAAAATCAAGGCCCTAGCTGCTATGAATGCAATGTTTCTATCATGGTGGAGCGAAGAAGCTTTCAAGAGGGTATATGAAGAGGACGTTAAAGCTGAGGATGGTAAAGGCTGGTCAACAGATGACCATAAGTGGTTTTATGGCATGGAGGTTATGGAAGCAAATTATGAGAAAGAAAAGGGAGGCGTTTCTGTTACATTTGAGGACTATGATGCTGAAAGAGTTGCTGAAAAAAGGCTCCAAGAAACAGAGTCGATTATGGTGTATCTGGCAGGAGATGAGTTGCTTAATCTGAAGACAAAATATTTTGGCGAAGAGTTGCGTATGGTGGAAGAGGCGGTTCAAGGCTTTCTGAAACAAAAAGACATTACACTTGAAAATGTCCGGGAATGGGATAAAGAAGGAACTAGTGGTGGCTCCGGAGAGAAGGTTAATGTGCCAGAGGCATTTAATAGCGCATCGGAAGGATTGGCTGAATTGGGCATGTTTGGTCTTACTACACCGGAAAAATATGGCGGATCGGGCTTGAAGCATTATTATGGCTATCGTATGGTTCAGATACTTTCTTCTCTATGGCCGTCTCTTGCTGTAACCATAGCTGTCAGTAGTTCTGCGCATGACACTATCAATAAGTTTGGCACTGATGAACAAAAAGAAGATATTTTACCGAAATTAGCTACAGGAGAGATAGGCGCTATTGCTATTACTGAACCAGATGCTGGTTCTGATGTCATGAGCATGAAGATATCTGCAAATAAAGAGGGAAGCAGCTATGTTTTAAATGGCACTAAGACGTTTATAACTAGCGCTGGCATTACCAGTGTATATCTTGTCTTTGCAGTGACTGATAAAGGCGAAGGGAAAGACGGCAAAAAGAAGCTCAGCGCTTTTTTGGTAGATAAAGATACGCCTGGCTTTTCTATCGGAAGGATTGAAAAAAAGATGGGACAACATAGTTCTCCCACAGGTGAATTGAAATTCGAAGATTGCAAGATACCTGAAGAAAATATGCTTGGGAAACCTGGCGAAGGAAGGTTGATCTTGGGTTATATGCTCGCAGGAGGCAGGATCGGCATAGCATCTGTGGCATTGGGTATAGCAAGGACAGCATATGATGCTGCCTTTAAATATGCGACAGAGGAAAGAGAGCAATTTGGAAAGCCTATTGGTGATTTTAGGCCAGTAAGAGAGAGACTCGATAATATGGAATTTTACATTGCTGCTTCTGAGCTTCTTATAGGATACGCGTCGTATCTAAAAGATAAGGACCCGGATGCCCGCGACGATATGAATGCCATGAATAGCGTTGCGTCAATGGCTAAATTATACTCGGGCGAAAAAGGACATACAGTAACCCTTGATGCGCTTAAGACGCACGGTGGTTATGGCTATATGGTAGAATATGGATTAGCCCAGCTTGTGGAGGATATAATAGTTACGATGATCTATGAAGGTACTTCTGATATCCAGGAAGTGGTTATTCAAAAAAACATCCCTTTATTCCTCAAGGCATCCTCAGTTCTTAGCCCAGAGATGAACATAGAAGGGCTTATGGATTCTTATCTTTATGTTCACGAGGAGACCGCGGTATTTAAGGAAGAGATAGAAGATCACATAGGAGATATCTACCAGGTTATAGGTGAGGCAAAAAAGAGATTAGGTGAGAACTCGGAAGGAAACAGGAGCACCCATTATGATGCAGCCTTGTTGACAGATCTTGTTGTCGCGAGACTTATGCTATTTAAGTGTATTTTTCTCCATACTCAAGATAATGTTTCAAAAGAGGTTAGGGATAAGAGCTTGAAGCATGTCAAGATAGCAGCCAGGTTCCTACGTGATAGCTTGAATAAGGAAAAGATTTTCTCTACTCCTATAGGTGAAACATTGCCAGGTAGTAATTTTTCCCGTACGGGTGTCTAAAATATAGTTTTGTAACATAGTAAGGAGGGGTTTTGGGTACCTACAGCCACCCAAAACCCCTTAAATTTTGCTTGACAGAGAAAGGGGGCATATAGTATAGTATAGCTACTCTTACGAAAGGGAGGTGTTTGGATTTTGAAGTGGGTGCTCAAGGCCCGCTTTTTTTATTGCCTATGGATGAGGAAATTAAAGAAATCATAAATCCAGTTTTACAAGATGAAGGCTATGAGCTTGTGGAGATGATCTTTCGTAAAGAGGCTGGCAGGCAGGTCTTGAGGCTTTTAGTAGATAGGGAAGGCGGTATAAAACTTTCAGACTGCGTGAGGCTGAACCAGAGGATAAGCCATGTCCTGGACGAGGAAAATGTAATTATAGAGCCTTACATGGTTGAAGTCGACTCACCAGGCATTGACAGGTGGTTTACTGCAAAAAGAGATTATGAAAGGGCAAAAGGAAGATTGGTTAGGGTGACATTGAACGAGGCGATTCTGGATAAAAAGGAACATATCGGCAGACTCGAAGATATATCAGAGGATGCTATAAAAATTGATGTTGAAAAAAAGGGGATCATTAGCATTCTTTTTACAACAATAGTCAGGGCAAGACAGGAGGTTGAGTTTTAGATGAATAGCGATTTATTGATGATATTGGACAGCATTGAGAGGGATAAGGGCATCAAGAAAGAGATCCTTGTAAGGGCCATAGAGTCTGCGCTTATAAGCGCAGCACGAAAGAAGCTGGGTAAGCATATAATGGATATAAAGGTAGAATTTGACCCGGAGACAGGTGACTTTAAGGTGTTTGGTCCAGATGGGGGAGAGCTTTCAGGAGACTTTGGCAGGATTTCTGCGCAGACAGCCAAGCAGGTGATCATCCAGAAGATCCGCGAGGCAGAAAGGGATGTTGTCTTTGAAGAATATCAGCACAAGGTAAATGATATAGCATCCGGTAGCGTGCACAGATTTGAAAAAGGCATGATCATTGTTGATCTGGGCCGCGCAGAAGGGGTATTACCCAGGAGAGAGGTCCCTCATAATGAAGAATACAGACAGGGCGATAGGATCAAGGCGCTTATCATGGAGGTAAGGAAAACGCCAAAGGGTCCTGAGATATTGCTTTCCAGGACAAATGCTGGGCTGGTGAAAAGATTGTTTGAGCTTGAGGTGCCCGAGATATATGAAGGTATAGTGGATATAAAGTCGGTTTCACGGGAGGCGGGAGATCGTTCAAAGATAGCAGTGTACTCAAAGGATGAAAAGGTCGATGCTGTTGGGGCGTGCGTAGGCATGAGGGGTGGCCGTGTGAAGAGTATTGTGCGTGAACTGGGAGGAGAAAAGATAGATATTGTACGCTGGAGTATTGATACGGGGGAGTTTATATCGTCGAGCCTCAGTCCTGCAGAGATATCAGGTGTAAAGTTGAAAGATTCGGAAAAAAGGGCAGAGGTGCTTGTTGCAGATGATCAGCTCTCACTCGCTATAGGAAAGAAGGGGCAGAATGTCAGGCTGGCTGCAAAGCTTACTGGATGGAATATAGATATAAGGAGTAAGACAGAGATAGAGAAGGTCAGCAAGATCTCGGTTAGCGATGTAGACGGGGTTGGCCCTAAGACAGCAAAAGCCCTTCAGAAGGCAGGCTTTAAGACTGCAGGAGATATCTCCAAGGTAGATGTAAAGCAATTGATCAAGGTGGACGGCGTTGGCAAAAAGACAGCTGAAAAGATATGGCAATCGGCAAAGAAATTATTGGAACAAAAGGTACACGAGGTCAGGGATAAAAAGGGCAAGGAGAAAAAATCTAAGGGAGAGAAAACAGCCAAGAAAGATAAAAACCAGGGGAAGGATAAAGGATGAGTGTCAGGGTCAGTACGCTTGCAAAAGAATTAGGCATTACCAGTAAAGAGCTTATAAGTAAACTTCGCGCACTGAAGGTGGCCGTGAAGAGTCATATGAGCTCTTTGGACGATGATATTGTCACTCTCCTTAAAAAGGGTAAGACTCCTAAAAAGTCAGTAAAGCGAGCTACAGGCAAGGTCAAAGCCAAACCAGCTGCTAAAAAGAAGACTGGAAAGAAACAGGCAAAGCAGGTCTCTGGTGAAGCCAAGGAACCAGCAAAAAAGACAAAACCAGTTGTCAGGACCAAGGTCGAAGAAGAAAAAAAGATAGAACTGCCGGTTCCTGAAGCCCCTGCTTCTGTAGTAGAAGAAGAAAAAGAGGTGCTGGATTTAAAGGTATTGAAAATAAATCTGCCGATCACGGTTAAAGACCTCGGGCTTAAACTAGAGACAAGGCCCAATGATCTTATAAAACGACTTTTAAATAAGAAGATCCTTGTCACCATAAACCAGTCTCTTGACGAGGGAACTGCGAATTCACTTGCAGAGGAGTTTGGTTACAGGATAGAGCCTTTTCCGAGCGAGGAAGAAACATTTTTAATAGAGTCTGAGAAGGATGATCCTAAAAAACTCAAGCCAAGGGCGCCGATAGTTACTTTTATGGGCCATGTTGATCACGGAAAGACTTCTCTTATGGATATGATACGAAAGACCAAGGTGGTCGACAAAGAAGCAGGAGGCATTACGCAGCATATAGGTGCGTATGAAGTAGTGCTTCCAAAAGGCAAGGTGACGTTTCTGGATACACCTGGCCACGCTGCATTTACTGCTATGCGCGCAAGGGGTGCGAATATTACTGATGTAGTCGTACTTGTCGTGGCTGCTGACGATGGTATTATGCCGCAGACAATAGAGGCGATTGATCATGCCCGTGCTGCAAATGTTCCGATAGTGGTCGCCATAAATAAGATAGATAAGCAGAACATTAGTCTGGATAAAGTCAAGAAGCAACTGGCTGAACGCGACCTTGCTCCTGAAGACTGGGGAGGGAAGACTATTACAATAGGCGTTTCTGCAAAGACAGGTCAGGGTATTGACGGATTACTGGAGATGTTGCTTTTAGAAGCAGAAATGCTTGAGCTGAAGGCAAATCCAGACAGGCTTGCTAGAGGCGTGGTTGTAGAGGCAGAGCTTTCAAAAGGCAAAGGCCCTGTAGCAACTGTTCTTGTTTCAAGTGGAACTCTTAATCTCGGTGATACTATTATTGTTGGTTTGAATTATGGTAAAGTAAAGGCCATGCTGGATGATAAGGCTCATAGGATTAGAGAGGCAGGGCCTGCAAAACCAGTTGAGATACTCGGGCTTTCCGGTGTGCCTTCGGCAGGAGAAAAATTTTATGTAGTGGCTGATGAGAAGAAAGCAAGGGGCATGATCGAGGCAAGGCGGTTGGATGCAGAAAAGAAAAAGCTTGAGGCTAAGGGCCAGAAGATAAGCCTGGACGACCTCTATAATAAGATAAAGGAAGGCGAAGTTAAGGAGTTGAAGATTATTTTAAAGGCAGATGTGCAGGGCTCACTTGAGGCTATTAAGGATTCGCTTGAGAAACTTTCGACACCAGAGGTGAAGCTTTTTGTAATACATGGCCAGGTCGGAAACGTCAATGAATCGGATATCATGCTTGCTTCTGCGTCGAACGCTGTCATATTAGGATTTCATGTGAACATGACACCTGGCGCCAAGGCACTTTCAAAACAGGAAGGCGTTGATGTAAGGATTTACAATATAATTTACGAGGCAGTAGAAGATGTAAAGGCTGCCATGGAGGGTATGCTTGAGCCAATAATGGAAGAGACGTTTTTAGGCAGAGCAGATGTGAAACAGGTTTTTAAGGTCTCTAAAGTAGGGACAGTGGCAGGCTGCTTTATTTCAAAAGGGGTCATACCTCGCAATGCCACGGCCAGGCTTATAAGGGATAAAGAGGTTATTTTTAAAGGCAAGATAAGTTCGCTGAAGCGCGTGAAGGACGATGCCAAAGAGGTGAAAGAGGGCTTTGAATGTGGTATAAGCCTGAGCTTTAAGGATATCAGGAAAGGCGACACCATCGAAGCGATTGAGGTCCGCAAGGTCGCACGAAGACTTAAATAAAAAAGTATTGGACAAGGTGACTAGTATGAAAAAACGAATATTAAGTGGGATGAGGCCGACAGGTCCTTTACATCTCGGGCATTTGTTTGGCGCCCTGGATAACTGGGTTGAACTCCAAAAAGGGCATGAGTGTTTTTTCATGGTTGCAGACTGGCATGCCTTGATGAGTGAATATAATGATCCGTCAAAGCTTCCTCAATATACAATAGAATGTGTGGCAGACTGGATCGCCTCAGGTATAGACCCTGAGGTAAGCACTATATTTGTTCAGTCGCATGTGAAGGAGCACCTTGAATTATACACGGTATTTTCGAATTTTGTACCGCTCGGATGGCTGGAGAGGTGTCCGACGTATAAGGAGCAATTAAGGGAGTTATCTAGTCGCGAGCTGCACACTTATGGATTTTTAGGCTATCCTGTACTTCAGGCAGCAGATATTTTGTTATACAAGGCCAGCGCTGTTCCTGTTGGCAAGGATCAGCTTCCACATCTAGAGCTCACGAATGATATATTAGCTAGATTTAATAAACTTTATGGGAATATTTTTAAAGAGATAAAGCCAGTCCTGACAAAGATGCCAAAGTTGCTTGGAATAGATGGAAGGAAGATGTCAAAGTCCTACGGGAATTTTATTGCGCTTGGCGATTCTACAGATACCATAAAGAAGAAATGTGCTCAGATGTTTACTGATCCTAAAAGGATAAAACTTTCTGACAAAGGACATCCGGATGAGTGTAATCTTTACTCATATTTTAATTTGTTTAAAGGCAAGATGGCTCCGGAGGTTTATGAGTATTGCGCAAAGGCAAAGGTCGGCTGCACAGAATGCAAAAGGAACCTAGCTGAGGCGATTTCTGAATATTTGAGCGAGATAAGGGCCAAGAGAGAAAGATTACTGAAAAAGAAAAGCAATATTCATGATATATTAAAGGAAGGTGCTAAAAAGGCAGGCAAGGTCGCAGCTGAGACAATGGCAGAGGTCAGAAAAGTAACAGGCCTAACTTAACATCCAAGGCAT
The DNA here is from genome assembly GCA_964652265.1 of uncultured Planctomycetia bacterium. GTDB lineage: Bacteria > Omnitrophota > Gorgyraeia > Gorgyraeales > Gorgyraeaceae > JAHIUV01. The sequence continues at coordinate 12,841 of CAZZAL010000006.1, read as the reverse complement.
ATGTCATATAAAGTAAAACTCGAGGTATTTGAAGGACCGCTGGATTTATTGCTGTACCTTATAAAGAAGAACGAACTTGATATCTATGATATTCCGATCGCGGATATTACAGAGCAGTACCTGGAATATCTTGAGCTCATGCGTATGCTAGATCTGAATATTGCAGGTGAATTTCTGGTCATGGCAGCGACCCTTATCCATATAAAAAGCAAGATGCTTCTGCCTCCCGAGGAAAATGAAATATTACCTGAAGAGGAAGAGGATCCAAGGGAAGAGCTTGTCAGGAGACTTTTAGAGTACAAGAGGTTTAAAGAGGTGGCAGGGGTACTGCAGGACCTTGAAGGCCAGCGCAAAAAGATGTTTACGCGGTCTACAGTGGCTGATATTGAATCAGAGGAGAAATTCTTTGAGGCAAGTTTATTTGATCTGATAACAGCGCTTACACGTGTATTAAAAGATGTACCAAAAGAAGTCTTTCAGGAAATCATAAAAGACGAGTTTACAGTGGAGCAGAAGGTGCACGATCTTTTGCATATGCTGGTAGAGAAGCCGGTAATCTATTTAACAGAGCTTTTTAAGAAGGCCAAGAGCAAGTTAGAGATCATAGCGACATTTCTGGCAGTGTTGGAGCTCATAAGGCTGAAGGAGATCATCGTAGCCCAGAAAAAAAGCTTTGACGATATCGAAGTGATAAGGAACGAAAAGCACAGGCTGAGGATAGAATAGACATGCAAAGAGACCAAGCTAAGAATATAATCGAGGCAATGCTTTTTGTGAGTGATAAGCCTTTATTTGTGAACGAGATAAAAGGCGTACTGGAGGAGTTTAGCGCGCAACAGGTAAAGGATATTATTTCTGAGCTGGCAAAGGAGTATGAGGATACTAGCAGGGCTTTTAGGATAAAGGAAATGGCAGGCGGCTACCAGATAGTGACTGACCCGATGCTTGCGCCATGGCTTAAAAGGCTGTACAAGACATCAGGACCAGACAGGCTCTCTGGTCCGAGTCTGGAGACATTAGCGATAATAGCCTACAAGCAGCCAGCAACAAAGCCAGAGATAGAAGCAATAAGAGGTGTAAATGTCGACGGTGTACTGAAGACGCTTATAGAAAAAAACCTGGTCAGGATCGTTGGAAGAAAAGATACCGTTGGAAGGCCAATACTTTATGGGACCTCTCAGGAATTTCTGCAATATTTTGGATTGAATTCGCTGGAAGAGTTACCGCGGCTGGAAGAATTTAATATCACAGAGAAAGACATTGAATTGCCGGAACATTTGAAAAAAGAAGAAGATGTTGCTGCTGAGGCTAGTGACCTCCAGGCTGGAGATACACAACGCCTCAAGATGGAGGAAAATCAAGATGAAATTAAAGAATCTTCGCAAGAAAATAGATAGCGTCGATAAAGAGATAGTCGGACTTTTGAATAAAAGGGCCTCTATTGCAAAGAATGTAGGTAAGCTAAAAGACCGTGCAAAAAGCGGTGTGTATGTACCTGATAGAGAGGCTGAGATCTATGGGAATCTCTCTATGCAAAACAAAGGCCCTCTTTCAGACAAGGCGCTAAGGGCGATTTACAGAGAAATAATGTCTTCTTCTCTCGCCCTTGAGAGGAGCCTCAAGATAGCATATCTTGGGCCTGAGGCCACATTCACGCATATAGCTGCAATAAAAAAATTCGGAAGCCAGGTAAGATATTCATCATGCAACAGTATTACAGAAGTCTTCAGAGAAGTAGAAGTCTCAAGGTGTGACTATGGAGTGGTACCTGTTGAAAATTCCATAGAAGGAGCTGTAAACCATACGCTTGATATGTTCATTGATTCTGATTTAAAGATATGCTCTGAGGTATTTCTGGATATATCGCATAACTTGATAGGAAGATGCAGCCTTAAGTCTGTAAAGAGGATCTATTCAAACCCACAGGTGTTCGGACAGTGTCGGTTATGGCTTGATTCGCATTTGCGTAACGTAGAGCTGATAGAGGTTTCTACGACGAGCAGGGCAGCAGAGATAGCTACGAGAGAGAAGAACGCATGCGCTATAGCCAGTTTACTAGCAGCAGAGAAATACAAACTAAAGGTCCTTGCAAAGGGCATAGAGGATAGCGCCAGCAATATAACAAGGTTTCTTGTAATAGGCCAACATACGCCTTCCTCGACAAAAAAAGACAAGACCTCTATCATGTTTTCTGGCAAGGACAGGCCAGGGGCATTACATGATATGCTGATGCCTTTCAAGAAGAACAAGGTAAATCTGACCAAGATAGAATCCAGGCCTTCAAAGAGAAAGGCGTGGGAATATTATTTCTTTGTAGACACAGTAGGGCATTGCCATGATTCAAATGTGCAGAAGGCATTAAAGGACGTGGCAAAACAAAGTATTTATTTAAAGGTGCTGGGTTCCTACCCTAGGGCCCTATAGCGCTTGATCAAGAGGATTATTATGTTACCGCGTAAATCCATAGTCAATATAAAGGTATACCAGCCAGGCAAGCCTATTGAGGAGGTCAAAAGGAATCTGGGTCTGAAAGATGTCGTCAAGATGGCATCTAATGAAAATCCCTTGGGCCCTTCCCCAAAGGCATTAGCTGCTATAAGAAAAAAACTGTCTGAGGTAAACAGGTATCCAGAGGGAGGGTGTTTTTATCTGCGTCAGGCCCTGACGAGGAAACTGGACGTGAAACCAGAGCAGCTCATCTTTGGCAATGGCTCGGATGAATTGATTTTTTTAGCACTCAGGGCATTTGTAGATGAAGGCGATGAGGTAGTCGTGGCAGCGCCTACATTTTTGATATACGAGATAGCGTCGAAAATCCAGGGCAGCAAGATAAAAAGGGTACCGACCAGGTATTTTAAGTATGACCTGAAGGCCATGAAAGAGTCTATAACGAGGCATACTAAGATCGTATTTATCGCGAATCCCGATAATCCCAATGGTACGTATGTTACAAAGTACGAGCTGGATGCGTTTTTTAAAGGCTTGCCTGAGTCAGTGATTGTTTTTATAGACGAGGCATACTTTGATTTTGTCTCGGAAAAAGATTATCCGAATGGATTGGATTATATCGCAAGGAACAATGTGATAGTAACGAGGAGTTTTTCAAAGTCGTATGGCCTTGCGGGCTTGAGGGTCGGTTATGGTGTCTCAAAACCAGGGATAATCAAATACATGGAGTCAGTACGTGACCCATTTAACGTAAATTCAGTTGCGCAAGTAGCTGCCATTGCGGCATTAAAGGATAAGAAATTCCTAGCTAAGACAAAAAGATTGACACAGACAGGTAGGAAGTTTTTTTATAGCTCCTTTAAGAAATTAGGCGTGAGATATATCCCGAGCGTTACTAATTTTGTATTGTTTGAGATTGGTAAGGATGCACCAGAGGTCACTAAGAAGCTTTTGAGGAAAGGTGTGATCGTGCGTAACATGAAGGCCTGGGGCATGGATACATTTATCCGCGTAACAGTAGGGACTGAGAAAGAAAACAAGCGTTTCATAAAAGAACTGAAGAAGATAATAGTTTGATCTGGAGGCAGTATGATAATAGTTTTACGGCCGGATGCGACAAAAAAAGACATAGATCATATAGTAGAAAAGGTTAAAAAGCTCGGCCTTGAGACCATGGTCTCTAAGGGAGTCGAGCGCACCATTATAGGTGTTATTGGCGAAGAGGACATCTTACGCGTACAGCCGCTTGAGGCATATCCTGGCGTTGAGAAGGTGATGTCTATCTTAAAGCCATACAAACTTGCCTCGCGCGAGTTTAAAGGTAAAGATACAGTAATAGATGTCGATGGTGTAAAGATAGGCGGCAAAAAAATAGTTATGATGGCAGGCCCTTGTTCTGTTGAGAATCTCGAAGGCCTTATGGATATAGGGAAAAAGGTTTCTTCTTCAGGTGCTTTGATTTTAAGGGGAGGAGCGTTTAAACCGCGCAGTTCTCCTTATAGTTTCCAGGGCCTGGGCGAAGAAGGGCTTAAGTTTTTAAAGGAAGTAAAGCAAAAAACAGGGCTCAAGATCGTGACTGAGGTCATGGACACAAGGGATGTAGAGTTAGTAGGAAGGTATGCTGATATATTGCAGGTAGGCGCAAGGAATATGCAGAATTTTAATCTGTTAAAAGAGGTTGGGCTTTCCAAAAAGCCAGTGCTTCTTAAAAGAGGCATATCAGCGACGGTAAAAGAGCTGTTGATGTCAGCAGAGTATGTTCTCTCCAATGGAAATTTTAATTGCATGTTATGCGAGAGAGGCATAAGGACGTTTGAGGATTCTACCAGGTTTACCTTGGATTTAAATGCAGTACCGCTTATAAAAAAGCTAAGTCATTTACCTGTCATCGTGGATCCAAGTCATGGCACAGGGAAATGGGACCTTGTATCTCCTATGTCCAGGGCAGCAATAGCTGCTGGTGCTGATGGATTGATTATAGAAGTGCACCCAAGCCCTGAGGATGCTTTTTCTGATGGAGCACAATCTTTATTGCCAGAGAAATTTGATGCGATGATGAAGACCTTGCAGTGCGTAGCAAAGGCAGTGGGACGAGATGTTTAAACGTGTTACTATAATTGGTTTAGGATTGATCGGCGGGTCACTGAGCTTTGCTATAAAAAGGAAACACCTAGCGAAAGAAGTGATCGGGGTATCCCGCAGGCGCTCTACAGTCAGACGCGCATTAAAGGTAGGGGCAGTTGATTCTGTTACACTTGATCTGAAAAAAGGTGTAAAGGATTCAGACCTTGTTATCCTCGCAGCCCCTGTCTTGACGATTATAAATATAGCAAGGCGGATCTCAAGGCATCTAAAAAAAGGTGCGATTGTAATAGACGCAGGGAGCACAAAAAAGGATATCGTAAAGAAGATAGAAGCGATTTTACCTCGTAGGGTAGATTTTGTAGGCAGCCATCCTGTGGCTGGATCTGAAAAGCAAGGTGTGGTGAATGCTGATAAAGATTTATTTAAAGGTGCACATTGCATTTTGACAAAATCACCTTGTACAAATCCAAAGGCCCTTGCCAGGATAAAGAGATTCTGGAAGGCCTTAGGCATGAAGGTGGAGATTATGAGCCCTGAAAAACATGATAAGGTTACCTCAAGACTAAGTCACCTGCCGCATGCAGTTTCTGTGGCACTTTCCAATGCTTGCCAAAAGTGTGATTTAAAACTGGCAGCAGGGGGATTCAAAGATACTACCAGGATTGCCTCCGGAGCACCTGAATTATGGAAGGATATTTTTATTACGAATAAAAAGAACATATCTAAGGATATAAAGCTTCTCAAGAAAGAATTATCAAAGATCGAGGATGCATTAAAAAAGGATAAGCACGCAGAGCTCTTGAGATTACTCAAGAAAGCTAAGGCCATCAGGGATTCTGTTAGATAATGTTTTATACATTTACAAGGTTTATAGCATTTTTGCTCTTTAAGATATTTTTCCGGTTGAGAATATTCGGGAGGGAGAATTTTCCAAAAGCCAGTCCGGTTATTGTAGCGCCCAATCATGCGAGTTTCTTGGATCCTATAATAGTCGGTATCGGCGCTCCGCGAAAGCTGAGTTATCTGGCCCGCGACACACTATTTAGATTCAGACCTTTCGCAAAGATGTTATGCTGGATACACGTTTCTCCTATAAAGCGTGAGACTGGAGATGTAAACGCCTTTAAACTAGCTTTGAATAAATTATCACAGGGTGAGCCAATCCTTATTTTTCCAGAGGGCACTCGTTCAGGAGACGGAAATCTGCAGGCACCCAAGTCTGGAATAGGATTTTTGCAGAATGCCTCAGGTGTCAAGATCTTGCCGTGTTATGTGAAGGGCTCGATGAAGGCATGGCCCAGACATTCGAGGTTTCCAAGGATGATGCGCGTTTCAGTATATTTTGGAAAGCCCATGGAATTTGAGAAGACAAAGGGAAACAAGAAAGAGTGTTATATGCGTATTGCTGGACAGGTAATGGATGCGATCGCTGGATTAAAGAGAGATGCGGATTAAAATAGCCAGTCATTCAGGTTTTTGTTTTGGTGTAAAGCGTGCGATAAAGATAGCCGAAGAAACACTTAAACGCTCAAAGGATAAAAGAGGGATTTATTCTTTTAACCCTATAATACATAATCCTCAGGTAGTAAGCGATCTTTCAAAAAAAGGACTAAAGGTCTTACGGGATGCCGGCAGGATAAAAAAAGGAACTGTTATTATATCTTCGCATGGCGCCTCGATAGCTATAATCAATAAGTTAAAGAAGCGAGGGGTGAGAGTAGTAGATGCCACGTGTCCATTTGTAAAGCATGCCCATGATATAGTAAAGGGTCTGAAGAGAGAAGGCTATAAAATAATCATAGTTGGCGAGGGAAAACATCCTGAGGTAAAAGCGCTTTCCAGCATTGCCGGAAAAAGGAAGGACACAAAAAAGATAGGTGTTGTATCCCAGACAACGCAGACGAAATCGAATTATATAAAAGGTATCTTGGATGTATTGAACGAGGATTTTAGCGAGATAAGGATTTTTAATACGATTTGCAATGATACGGCGCATAGACAGAGACTGACCCGAGAGCTTATAAAGAAATGCGACGTCATGATAGTAGTTGGTGGTAGAAACAGTGCCAATACTAGAAGGTTATTTGAGATCTGTAAAGAAAGCGGGGTGAGGAGTTTCCATATCGAGACACCTGGTGAATTGAAAAAGATGTATTTCAAGGGTAAGAAGTGTGCCGGGATCATAAGCGGCGCATCAACTCCGGATTCGATGGTTAAAAGCGTAGCACAAAAAATAAATCTAACGAAAGAGGGGTAATTCTATTATGAGTGAAGAAAAGAAGCAGGTTGATAAGGAAGGATTTGACCTTGCCTCAGCGTATGCAAAGACGTTTCGTAGTCTGGGTGAGGGTGATATAGTAAAGGGAAAGGTCATAGCCGTAGGTAAGAAGGATGTCTATGTTGATTTCGGATATAAGTCCGAAGGCATTATTCCTATAGCGGAATTCAATAAGGATAAGGCAGTCGTGAACATAGGCGATGAATTCGAGGTGCTGGTGGAATCCAAGGAAAATGAAGACGGTATGATCGTTGTTTCAAAAAAGAAGGCTGAGAAGACACAGGGCTGGAACAGGATTGTCAATCAGTGCAAAGAAGGTGATGTAGTAGAGGGCAAGGTTGCTCGCAAGGTAAAGGGCGGCCTTATGGTAGATATTGGCATGGAGGCGTTTTTGCCTGCTTCTCTCGTGGCCTTAAAGGGTTTTGGTAATGTTAATCAGATCATGGGTCAGACCCTGAAGTTTAAGATCGTAAAGATGAACAAGATGAGAAAAAATATTGTTCTTTCCAGAAAAGACGCAATAATGAAAGAAAGGGACGAAGCCAAAGATAGGTTGATCGGTGAACTAAAGGTCAGTGAATTGCGCAAAGGTCTGGTAAAAAATATAACAGACTTTGGCGCGTTTATTGATCTTGGCGGCATCGACGGGCTCCTGCACATTACGGACATGAGCTGGGGAAGGATTTCACACCCGAGCGAGGTCCTGGCCATAGGAGATACCGTAGAGGTAATGATATTAAACTTTGACAAGCAAAGCGGAAAGGTATCGTTGGGCCTGAAACAAAAGACAGAGAGCCCATGGAAAGATGTGGAAGAAAAATATCCACTTGGCTCAAAGATAAAAGGCAAGATCGTAAATATCATGCCTTATGGAGCGTTTGTGGAACTCGAGAAAGGTGTCGAGGGGCTCGTACATGTCTCTGAGCTTTCATGGACCACCAGGGTAAACAATCCTTCAGATGTCCTTGCAATAGGTGATATAGTCGAAGCGCTTGTCTTAAGCTGTGACAAGGAAAGCCAGAAGATTTCTCTTGGTATAAAACAGATAGAGGCAAATCCATGGCTGGAGATAAAAGAAAAGTTTCCGCCTGGCACAAAGGCCGAGGGCAAGGTCAGGAATCTAACTGACTACGGCGCCTTTATAGAAATAGAAGGAAGGATAGAGGGTTTTGTCCATGTAAATGACATGTCCTGGACAAGAAAGGTCAATAACCCCAAGGAATTTTTAAAGAAGGGCCAAAAACTGGAAGTCATGATACTTGCAGTTGATTCTGAGAGCCAGAGGATGAATCTTGGCATAAAGCAACTGACGACTGATCCATGGCCCCAGATCGCTAAGAAATACAGCCTGGCTACAGCAGTCACTGGCACCATAACAAAGATCGCCAGTTTCGGATTTTTTGTTGAGATAGAAAAAGACCTTGAGGCCCTGGTACATGTATCTGAATTGGGACTTGACCCTCAAGCGAAGTTAGAGGATAATTTTAAGGTAGGAGATAAGGTCTCAGCCGTTGTGATCAAGGTGGACGAGACCGAGCGGAAGATAGGGCTTAGCCTTAAGAAGAAGGATTAAATGCCAATAAAAAAACAGCTACAAATAATCAAGCGCGGTACAGTAGAGGTGATCTCTGAGAAAGAACTCACAGCTAAACTGGAAAAGAAAAGGCCGCTGGTAATAAAAGCGGGATTTGACCCGAGCGCACCTGATATACATCTTGGGCATACTGTGCTCTTGAGAAAGATGCGACATTTTCAGGACCTGGGACACAAGGTGGTCTTTCTTATAGGTGATTTTACAGGCATGATAGGAGATCCTACCGGAAGGACTGAGACCAGGAAGTATTTGACTGAAAAAGAGGTAAAGGAAAACGCCAAGACTTATAAAAAACAGGTCTTTAAGATCCTGGATGAAAGAAAGACAGAGGTAGTTTTTAATAGTAAATGGTTTAAGTCAATGCATCTGCAGGATGTAATGGTAGACCTTGCCTCACATACCACTGTTTCGCAGCTTCTAGCCCGCTCAGATTTTAACAAGAGGTATAAATCCGGAAAGGACATAAGCCTTTTGGAATTCCTGTATCCACTTCTCCAGGCATATGATTCTATTAAATTAAAGGCAGATGTCGAGCTAGGCGGGTTGGATCAGAAATTCAATCTTCTTCTTGGCCGCGAACTTCAGAAGGATTTTGAAGAAGAACAGCAGGTGGTTATAATGGTGCCGCTTTTGATTGGTCTCGACGGTACCCTGAAGATGAGCAAGTCTTTTGGTAATCATATAGGTATAAATGATTTGCCGGAAGATATGTTTGGTAAGATCATGTCAGTATCAGATGAATTGATGATGCATTACTATGAACTTTTGACAGACGAAGACCTGGAGCGTGTCAAAAAACTGCACCCTATGGAGGCAAAGAAGAGCTTAGCGGAGTTGATAGTTAGGCAGTATCATGGGGAAAAATCAGCTCTGCGGGCACGTAGGGATTTTGAAAACAAGTTTCAAAAAAGAGATCCTTTTGCAGAGTTAAAGTTGGAAACGAAGATATTCAAAGGAACGCTTAGTGACTTTCTTATTTCTGACGGAGTATGTCCCAGTAAGAGCGAATACAGAAGGCTGGTAGACCAGGGCGCAGTAGAGGTCAATGGAGACAGGTTAAAAACACCTGATCTACAGCTCGAACCTTCCAAAGAATACTGTATTAAAATCGGCAAAAAACGCTTTTTAAAGATAATCCTCAAGTCCTAGCTTGACACTTTTAACATTGCTGAAACGAGTCAAGCTATTTTGATTGACAAGAGGAGGTTTTTTGTGTTATATTTATAATAGTTTATAAAACTATTAAAAGTAAACTTAGGAGCTGATATGAATTATAGGTATCATATAGGAACCAGAAGCGTTAAAAGGGCTATCTCGGTAGTTGTAGCTATATTGTTTATCCTGAGTTTAAGTGGTTATTCACATGCTGTTTCTGGCTTAAGAATCAGGATGGGTAAAGACGTATATCCTCGCCTTAGAGAGAAGTACAATGGCACCACACCTGCAGATATAGTATTGCGTGATTTGTTGATAAAAAAGAAGCATAAAGACCAAGGCTATGTTGAATTTTTAGAAAGGCATCTGGCAGGTATCGAATCAAGGAATTTAAAAGGCAGGTGGAACGGCGTATCTTATTCTACGGGCATGAGTTCTGTCAAAGAGGCAATTTTTTATTTGATAGATCAAAGTAAAGTCGATCCCAATAAAGCGAATCTGGTTGTTTTTAGGCCGTCATATGCGTGTACGGATAATCTCTTTACAGAGTTAGAAAAATTATTTGATGTCAGGTATGTTGCAGGTTCAGAAGAAGTCGAGGGGAACCTTGATGAAAATACAGTCCTGGTGTTCTGTGAGACAGTTACAAATCCTACCTTAAAAGTGATTGATGTAGAGAAAATCTGTGAAGTAATTGCTTTAAAGGATAGAGATATAACATTGGTCTGTGATAATACTTTTGCAACGCCACTGGGTATGCAGCCATTGAGGTATGCAGAGGAATATGGCGTAGAGACGCTAGTCATGCAGGGCATAACCAAGGGTTTAAGCGGACCTGGAAATGTTTTAGGAGGCGTCCTTATTGGCAGAGATAGCTTTATCAAGGGGTTAAAGCAAAGGAAAAAGACCTTTTTAAGACCTTTGACTGAAAAAGATGCCGAGATAACAGTGGAATATGGCATACCTTTGTTACCTCTACGTTTGGCAATACAAAATGCTAGTGCCGAGAAATATCTCAGGGAGTTAAAGAAGCAACCCCTTTTAGATAAGGTGGTTTATCCAGGAGATCCGTCTCATCCGCAGTACGATGTAGCAAAAAGGCTGATGGATAATTTCGGGCACATGATATATCTTGATTTTGGTCCACATGAGGGAGGCAGGGAAAAAGCTGTTGCCTTCATGAACCTACTCAGATATTTTAGGACACTGGAGCATGCAGTGAGTTTAGGCCAGGTGCGTAATTTATTAAATCTGGCTTCAGACGCAACGCATATTACGCTTAGTGACGAAGACAAGGAACAGGGCGGTATCAGCTCTAGCGGTATCCGCTGGTCAGTGGGTATTGAAGATCCGAGGGATGTATTGAGGGAATTGAACGCTATATTTGAAATATTAGAAAAGTATGAGCATGACCCTGAGAATATCCCTTATGGACTCCTTGATGAGATTTTTATGGCAGAATATAATGATGTCTCAGAAGGGAAAACCTATCTTATAAGAAAGTATCCTGTGGTAAATAGAGTAAGGAATTCATATAAAATCGAGCCAGTGATTAAAGATGCGATAGAAAAGATAGATAACGAGGATGATAGAATAAGGAATGTAGCAAAAATAATAAATAAGGCGACCCTTGTGACTAAATATGATGCCCAGACATGGCTCTGTCATCATGGTTGGCTTTCGAGTCTTATAAGCGGAAATCATAGTTCTGTAATTGATACCTTGACTGATGCCACTAGCTTGCGCGCCAAGGATGCCAAGGATATGTCAGGGATATTTGTTAGTATATTAAAGTTATCAGAGGACAAGAGTCCTCTTCAGCCAGCCAGGAGAGGGCTTTATGCACGCTTAGGTACTCCGTCATCTCTCACACTGGAGATTTTTATTACCTTATTAGAGGTAGGAGCCCTGGATGCCTTTAGCGGGAAATATGTCGGTCTTTCCACTAGTTCTTTAAATGATGCTATTGATGAGTTCTTCTTAAGAGTTATTTTTAGAGTACCAGAGAAAAAAATAATATGCCTATAAAAGTAGTTTCTTTTACTTCGGAGGATACACCGTTAAGTGATGTGACTAAAGCATATAGAGATGGCTCGATTGCAAAACTGGAAAGTAAGAAGATAAAAGGGAATCTCAGATTTGATTTTACTATTTCTCATGACTCAGATAAGGTTTTAAAAAGAGGGTCTATCGACGAAGATGTAGATTTTGTCTTTGTGGATGAAAAAAGATATTCTGACTTAGATACAGGAGATATGGATGTAATTAAAAAGACATATCCTAAAGCAAAGATATGCTGGATTAATACACAAGGTATTAAGGAAAGGATTCAGCCTATTAAGGCTGGGCGATACAATAAAGGCGCGTATTTAAGCATAGTAGGCCTGAATGATCGCAAAGGTAATGATATTGGCGCGGTCATGGTTGTACCTTATGAGATAGCTAATTCTTCCGCATGGACATTAAAGAATACTGACAGGACAATGCGTCCTACAGAGGCACATGAATTCTTGGTTTATGACTTGGCTTATTTGTTGCAGTATAGTAGAATAACAGTTGGAGATATTATTAAAGGTTCGCAGACCGGTATTAAGCAGAGTCTATGAAGAGACAATAGTCTGTTTTACGAGGCGTTACCCCTTTAGACATTGCGGTGAATATTTTTCAAAATTAATACTTGACATGTTTTGGACAGAGTGGTATAAAGTATGTCACCTCTTGACATTGGTCGTATGTATGATATACTCTCAAGTTGCGAAAAGAGGTACTTATATTGAAGAGATTTCCTTGATAAGGTAATTATATATATCGTTAGGGAGGATGTAACAGGGCATCGTCTTGATGCCCTTTTTTTTGTCTTTTCGCTCTTTGTAAATATAGCCAAATTGTGGGTTCGAGTTATGTCAAATTATTTTTGGAGAGTTTGATTCTGGCTCAGAACGAACGTTGGCGGCGTGGATAAGGCATGCAAGTCGAACGGTCTTATTGAATCTTGAGGCTTCGGCCGATAGATTTGATTTGATAGTGGCAAAAGGGTGAGTAACGAGTGGGTAATCTACCTTTGAGTTCGGGACAACATTCCGAAAGGGATGCTAATACCGGATAAGACCACGACCCCGCATGGGGTTGAGGTCAAAGATGGGGACCGCAAGGCCTATCACTTAAAGATGAGCCCGTTTTCTATCAGCTTGTTGGTGAGGTAATGGCTCACCAAGGCTACGACGGATAGCTGGTCTGAGAGGATGGTCAGCCACACTGGGACTGAGACACTGCCCAGACTC
>CAZZAL010000005.1:0-57124 GCA_964652265.1 uncultured Planctomycetia bacterium | reverse complement strand
AAAAGCGGACATATCACATGTTACAAAAAGCGGACATCTTGACATGTTAGCTACAGTTACATTACGCTAGCTTGACATAGCGTCTATAATTTAGTATAATATATTCGATGTTAAAATAGGTAAGGCCATGGGAAAGATGGCCTTTTTCTGTCCATCGTAACCCAATACTTTTTAAAGAGCTTAATATATGAGAAATCTATATAAGATAACTAATATAGCATTAATATTTACGCTAATAGGGATGTTTTTATGCCAGAACATTGCTTATGCATCTGATATATCCTACATAAGAGTACCTATAGTAAAAGATGATGCAAGAAAGGAAGAAGCAGAAAAGCTCTTCTCTAATAGCGATGATAATGGCACAGCGACAGATCCTTTTATCGTACTTAAAGATTTTTCCACTTCGCTGAATTATGATAAGCACCATCACCTCTTACGAAATATAGAAATGGCATTAAGAGATATACCGCGCTTTATCCAGGAAAACGAAGCCTCTGCAACAAAGACCAATCTTAAGCTTGTCTTAAAGCCGCTGAAGCATCGAGGCGCTAACATACGTCAGAACGCAGTGAAAGCCATACCATATTTTTTCAACATAAATAAGGATTGTTTCACAGAAGATAATTTTAAATTTGTCCTAAAGATGTTGAAACATCGCGATAACAATGTGCGCTCGAGTGCTTTAGGAGTTATACCTTATTTTATCCAAGCAAATAAGGCCTTTGCAACAGAGGGTAATCTTAAAAAGGTCTTAAATGTGTTGAAAAATCTCGAAGAAGAACCACGATTACAGAAAGACCCGTCGTGGCCTCCTTACGACATCAACAGAAAATTTTATCAGCATATGCGCGCAAGTACATTGTTAGTCATATCATACTTTTTTGAAGCAAATAAGAATTGTTTCACAGAAGCTAACCTTAGGTTTGCCTTAAAAATATTGAAACTTACTGATCGTTATGTGAGCCGTAAACTCAAGATTTTCGGACTTTTTACTTTTAAGGGGGAACCCGGAATGACGATAGAGCTTCCATTTTTCTTAACGAGGCTAAAAGAGTTTCATAATAATGTGCGTTCGGGTATCTTAGGAGCCATATCGTACTTTCTCGAGGCAGATGAAGAGTATTATAAACTTGTCTTTGAGTATTTCGAAAACGCACCATATTCTCTTAGATATTCGAACGTCCTAGCTTTTTTTATCCAAGGAGGTAAGCCTTTTTTTGAATATATTAAAAGCGCACAGCTTTTTACATATTTTGAAAATCCACCACATGACAGATTAATAAGAGCAAGGACGGAATGTATCTATCGTTTAATAGCCTCTGATCTTTCTTTCCAACGCAGTCTTCCATTGGGGTCTCATCAGTTTCTTAAGATGTGGATATATTCACGGTTTAAGCAATCTATTGATATTGACCCTGGGTTTTTAATGGAGGAGTTAAAGAGAGAGATCATCCCGAGTTTACGCATCCTTGGAGCCTATCAGGAAGATCTTCCTAATATGGGATGCACGATTATTCAGCAAGAAGGAGAGTTACTTTGGAAGAAAAAATACCTTTCTGATTTTTTTATGGATGTTGCGGTCGCTCACGAAGTAAAACGGAGTTGGCTTGGAGACAAGCTTGAGCTGCACATCCTTCCCGCCAGACACCCTATTATATTTTTAAACCTGCTCATGTACATAAAACTAGGATTATTAAATGAAAAAAGCTTCTATGCTACTACTATCGAGGGTTCACTTGGTCAGGACGCATTTTTTATGCTGTGCCTTTCGTTATTTAATCATGATCTGACCGCATTTATTATGCATGGATACGATATGTCTTCTGAATATTCTTTCGACGCGATTGGTTTTGCGAATGCATACATTGGCCAGACAGTAGATGTTACGAAAGGAGATATCATTGATGATAATGCACAGATCTATTTCCTTGACAAGGACTTCTTGTGGTTGAGTCCTTTCTACAAACATTTAGGAGAGATGGGAGAGAACGGTATAATGCCTACTGATCCAAACACAGGGGCATGGCTTTCTAAAGAGGAATTTATGGGACGCATACTTAAAAAGGATTTTGAAACCAAATTTTTCCTTAGCTACCATGCTTTTAAAGATACAGCAGCTTATAAAAAAGCCAAGGGTATGATCTCCAAGTATTTATTTAGTCTTAAGGCGGGAAAGGACCAGGACCTTTTGAGCCCTAAGGAGATCAGTATTATCCTGGGAAAGATGGAGGCAAATTTTTACTTCCCAGGCTACTACGGTTTAAAACGTGGACCTCGTAAGCTCGATGAACAAGAAGTCCGGAGCATCTTGATAAAGCTGTATAAACATTTTAAAAAAGATCCACAATCTCTTAATGGATATATAGCTGTGGTTATGGATGCTCTTGAAATACTTAAAAGCGAGTATTATAAAACTCATCCTCTTTCGGAGACTGTCTTTGAAGCAATGACTTTTGATTCTATAGATTTCTTAGGAGTTAATAAGCAGTTTTTCGCTGGAAAAGAAAAAGAGATGCTAAGGTCTTTGTTTTTTAAGAACTTACCAGTTTCAGCTCAAATCGAAACAATCCTTATTTTGGGAGAGGTCGGAGGCCGCGATTCTTATAATGCGATTCAGAGTCTCTTAGGATCTGAAGATGAGAAAATCAAAAAAGCTTGCGAACGAGCCCTCCGCGCTCTTGAAGAGAGAGGCATAACGCGACGATTTTCTCCTGAGGAACAAGAAACAATCCGTAGAGGAGTTTAAGTGAAAATACCATGAAAATGCCACGCAAGATAACTAGTATAACTTTGATATTCATGCTAATAGGGGTGTTTTCGTGCACAGAGCTTCTCTACGCAAGGGGCGATCTTCGCCTGCCTCTTTGTTTTCAGGATAAAGAACTGAAGAAGCGCCTAGAAGAATTGTTTTTAGAAGAACTCGATAAAGTCTATAATAAAGGGATAATCGGAGAAATTGTTGAAAATGCAGTCAGGCGCCTAGAAAGATACCTTGATAAGATTTATGCGCGAGGCGTGATCTTTGATTACAATAAGGAGTTAAGAGTCAGGATAGTTAAATCCGGCACTATACATAAAATAGCCAAGGCAATTAAATGTAACTATGAGCTAATCCCTCTATTGTTTGTGAAACTAAACTTGAAACTGGAAAGACAAGGGTTTGTCCAGTTCTTATTGCCTTCTGAATACGAAGTTGGTCCTTCTGATATACAGAAATACCTGACTATATTGGTGTCCTACCAGAAAATTCAAACAGCAATATAACCCTCCCTATTTCTATTGACACTATAATACATATAGGATATAATTGCCCCGAAGGAAGGGGTGTATCTAATGGAGGATATGAACGAGTTTGTACAGCAGAGGATTGATAAGTTAAACGCCCTCAAGGAGATAGGTGTTGAGGCATATGGCAGGAGATTTGCTAAATCTCAGAGCATAGAGGCCCTTGTCAAGGATGCTAAAGAAGGCACTAAGGTCGAGACAGCTGGCAGGATCACTGCACTTCGCGAGCATGGAAAGAGTGCTTTTTTAGATCTCAAGGATGCTACTGGAAAGATCCAGGTCTATGTAAAGGCTAATACTATAGGCCCTGATATATTTAGTAATATATTTAAAAGATTAGATATAGGAGATATATTAGGGGCAAGAGGAGAATTATTCAAGACAAGGACAGGAGAGATCACTATAAATGCCCAGGAGATAACACTTTTGGCAAAAGGACTCAGGCCTTTGCCTGAGAAATGGCATGGCTTAAAAGACGTTGAGATCAGGTATCGCCAGAGGTATGTGGATCTGATAGTAAATGAGGATGTGCGTAAGGTTTTTAAGCTTCGCGCAGCGATCATCTCAAAGATCAGGCAATTTCTAGACGAAAAGGGATTTTTAGAAGTAGAGACTCCGATGATGCATTCTTTGGCAGGAGGCGCTGCAGGAGAGCCGTTTAAGACACATCATAAGGCCTTGGATGTAGATCTATTTTTACGTCTTGCTCCTGAGCTACATCTTAAGAAACTCCTGGTTGGAGGATTTGACAAGGTCTATGAGCTCAATAGGAATTTCAGGAACGAAGGGATCTCTATAAGACATAATCCTGAATTTACAATGGTAGAGATATACGAGGCGTATTCTGATTGCGAAGGTATGATGAGACTCACAGAAGGGATCTTTAGCCATGTTGCAGGAGAGGTGCTTGGTACTTCGAAGATCAAATTTAAAGATCAGGATATTGATCTTTTAGGACCATGGCCAAGATGGTCTTTTGCAGAAGAGATAAAAAAGAGATTTGATATAAACCCGGATGACCCTGCAGGAGAATGGATCAAGAAGCTTAAGAAAAAGGGCATGGATTTTAAGGGCAAGGATATTACGCGTTCACAGATCGTGAATATCACCTCAGAGATGCTTGCGCCAGAGACAAAAGACAAACCTATTTTTGTAGTGGATCTATTCGCAGAGCTGTGCCCACTGGCAAAGAGAAAAAAGGATAACCCACTTTTAACAGACAGGTTTGAGCTTTTTATAGGAGGTATGGAGATTGCAAACGCGTATTCAGAGCTGAATGACCCGATCGAACAGGAAAAGAGGTTTAAAGATCAACTTGTAGGACAGGAAGGTGTAAAAAATATAGATGAGGATTTCCTGCGTGCCCTGGAATACGGTATGCCTCCAGCAGGTGGACTTGGCATAGGAATAGACAGACTTGTGATGCTTTTGGCAAATCAGCCTTCAATACGGGATGTAATATTGTTTCCACAGTTAAAACCTGAAGTAAAGTAGGTGGCATGAGATACGAAGCATGGATCGGTTTTAGGTATTTGGTTTCAAAGCGGCGCGAGAGGTTTATCTCTATTATAAGTTTTATTTCTGTAATGGGCGTGGCCTTGGGAGTGACTGCACTTATTGTGGTCCTTGCTGTAATGAGTGGTTTTGACAATGATCTTCGCGAGAAGATAGTGGGTACTAATTCGCACATTGTAATAGAAAAAGACGGAGGTATCCTAGATTACAACGAGCTTGTAGAAAAGGTGAACAGTATGCCACATGTCATAGCGAGTTCTCCTTTTGTAAATGGCCAGGCGCTTATCAGACAGAAAGACCAAGTTACAGGTGTGATCCTAAGGGGCATTGATCCTGAAAGGGAAAGGTATGTCACAAATATAGAAAACCACCTGGTGATAGGGACATTCCAGCTGGAAAAAACTAGCGTGGTTGTCGGTAAAGAGCTTGCATGGAGATTGAATCTTACGCTGGGAGATGAGATCTCTTTGATCTCAGCGGCGAGTCCCAAGCCAAGACCTTTTAAGATAGTCGGGATCTTTTCATCCGGCATGTTTGACTATGACATGAACCTTGTGTTCACGAGCCTTCAGGGCGCTCAGGAATTCTACGCAGTCGAGGGTGCAGCTGGCGGCATAGGCGTAAAGGTGGATGACGCGTATAAGGCTGATGATATAAGAGATGATATTCAAACTTCCATTGGATTTGGCTACTGGGCCAGGAGCTGGTCTGATTTAAATAAAAATTTGTTTGCCGCGCTGAAACTGGAAAAGATAACCATGTTTATAATCCTGGCGCTCATCGTGCTGGTCGCGTGTTTTAATATCATAAGCACGCTTATTATGATGGTGATGGAGAAGACAAAGGACATAGGCATTTTGAAATCAATAGGTGTGACCAATGCCAGGATACGCAATATCTTTATGCTGAACGGATTTTTTATAGGGTTTCTCGGGACTCTTCTGGGAGCCATAGGTGGGTTTATCCTGTGTTATTTATTAAAGACGTATGAGTTCGTGAAATTGCCGCGGGATATCTATTATATAGACAGGCTTCCTGTAAATCTAAATATCATGGATGCAGGGACTGTTATTGTGGCAGCCATTTTCATAAGTCTGGTCTCAACGCTTTATCCTGCGTGGCAGGCAGCGAAGATGGAACCAGTGGAGGCGTTGAGATACGAATAGTATGCTTCGAGCTGAGGGGATTCATAAGATATATAAGGATGGCAAAAAGGATTTACAGGTATTAAAAGGCATTGACCTGGAAACTAGAAATGGAGAGGCACTGGCGATACAGGGCCCTTCAGGCGCTGGGAAATCCACGCTTTTGCATATCCTGGGAGGGTTAGACAGACCTAGTGCAGGTAGAGTTTTTTTAGATGATCTGGATCTGTACGCACTACGCGATAATAAAAGGGCGCAGATAAGGAATAGAAAAATAGGATTCGTGTTTCAGTTTTATCATCTGCTGTCTGAATTTACTGCTCTGGAAAATACCCTTATGCCGATGTTAATCAGAGGGCATGATTCGCGAGGCAAGGCAAAGGAGATACTAAAGGAACTTGGGCTTAGCAAGAGACTTAGTCATAGGCCGGGTGAACTTTCCGGTGGAGAGCAGCAGAGAGTGGCGATTGCACGTTCACTTGTAAATGACCCAGAGCTACTTTTATGTGATGAGCCGACCGGGAACCTGGATTCAAAGATGGGAAAAGAGATCCTTGACATCTTATTTGATTTAAATAAAAAAAATAATACGACAATAGTTATTGTCACGCATGACGGGAGAATTGCCAAAAGGGCAAACAGGATTTTAGAAATGAAAGACGGGAGGGTAGAATGAGTTTAAAGGTCTATATCAATGGTGGATATTTTGACAAAAAGGACGCCAAGGTCTCTGTTTTTGACCACGGGTTTTTGTACGGGGATGGTGTATTCGAAGGGATCCGTTCTTATGGCCGTCTGGTTTTTAGATTGAACGAACATATCGACAGACTCTATGAGTCTGCCCATGGCATCATGCTAAAAATAGGCCTTTCCAAAAAAGAGATGACAAAGGCAGTTGTTGACACATTAAAGCTCAATAAACTTGATGATGCCTACATAAGACTTCTCGCAACAAGAGGCGTAGGAGACTTGGGTCTTGATCCCAGAAAATGCAAAAATGCCTCGATTGTCATTATCACGGATAAGATCCAGCTTTATCCGGAAAAATTATACAAAGAGGGTTTAAGCCTTATTACAGTTCCGACCCCAAGAAATGTCCCTGAGGCATTGAACCCGCAGATAAAATCCATGAATTATCTTAACAATATCTTGGCGAAGATCGAGGCGATCAACTCAGGATATGAAGAGGCGCTCATGTTTACTGCCTCGGGTTTTGTGGCAGAGTGCACGGGCGATAACATCTTTATCATAAAGGATGGTGCCCTTATTACGCCACCAGCACATCTTGGTATCTTAAAAGGCATTACGCGTGCTGCGGTGATGGATATTGGGAAGAAATTTGGCCTTGATGTCAAAGAAGAAGTGCTGACAAGACATAATCTTTTTACTGCAGACGAGTGTTTTCTGACAGGCACAGCTGCAGAGATCATGCCTGTTGTGACTATTGAGAAGAGGGTTGTTGGCAGTGGAAAACCAGGTAGGATGACTCTTAAACTCATGAAGGAGTTCAGGGAACTTACCAAAAAAGACGGAGTCAAATATTAAGAATCGTTCCTAAATGGAGGGTGTATGGTTTGTGATATATGTGCAAAGAATCCAGCGACAGTGCATCTTACAGAGATCATAGATGACAAGATGACAGAGCTGCACCTTTGCGAGGCGTGTGCCCAGAAAAAAGGCGCCCAGATGGAAAGCCATTTTGGACTGGCAGATCTACTTGCTGGCCTTGCTGATATAGGGGGTCAGTTTAGCGCAAAGACAAAAAAGGAAACCAAGATCAAGTGTCCAAGGTGTGGCCTTACTTACGAAGACTTTAAGAAAGTAGGAAGGCTGGGTTGCGGCGAGTGTTATTCTGCATTCAAAGAAGCACTTCTCCCGCTTTTAAAGAGGATTCACGGTTCCACGCAGCATTATGGCAAGTCTCCGACAAAAAAGACTACCAGAACGCCGCGGTCTGTAAAGGCAAAGAATGAATTGCAGGAGCTAAAAGAAAAATTACAGAAGGCGATACAGCTTGAAGAGTTTGAAGAGGCAGCGAAGGTGCGCGATAAGATACGGGACTTAGAGAAGAAAAAGAAATCCAAGTAAATTCAAAGAGGAGCTTAGTTATGAATTTAAACGATCTGCTAAATACCCAGGGTGAGTGGTTGAGATGCACGGGACCGAATTCTGATATAGTGATGTCCTCGCGTATTCGTCTCGCCAGAAACCTTGCAAAATATCCTTTTTCTCATTGGGCGAGCAAAAAAGAGCAGCAAGAGGTCTTAGAAAGCGCAAAAAAGACAGTCCTCTCGCTGAAGAAAATAAAGACCCCTTTATGTCTGGATATAGGAAAGCTTGACACCATAGACAGGCAGTTTTTGGTGGAACGCCACCTCATGAGCAAGGAACATACTATGGATGCAGAGAACAAGGGTCTGTGTATAAGCGATAGGGAGGTTGTGAGTATAATGATAAATGAAGAAGACCACCTGCGCATACAAGTCATGAAATCAGGATTTGATCTCAGGGATGCCTGGCACATAATAAATAGTATAGACAATGAGATCGGTTCTGCCTTGAATTATGCGTATTCTCTTGATTTTGGATACCTGACAGCATGTCCTACAAACACAGGTACAGGCATGAGGGCGAGCGTGATGTTGCATCTACCTTCGCTAGTAATGACAAAACAGATAGCAAAGGTCCTGCAGGCCATTACAAAACTCAGTCTTACTGCTAGGGGGCTTTATGGTGAAGGCACAGAGGCTAGTGGCAATTTTTTCCAGATATCAAACCAGGTATCCCTGGGCCACAGGGAAGAAGACATCATTGACAATATCAACAGGATCATAAAGCAGATAATAGATCATGAGCATAGCGCTCGAGAAGCACTTCTCTCTCAGAACCGGCATGTCTTAGAAGACAGGATATGGCGGGCGTATGGCACATTGAAGAACGCGCATATTGTAACGAGCAGCGAAACCATAGATCTTTTATCGCTGGTGAGACTAGGGGTCGACCTGAATCTAATAAAAGAGATGGACCGCGCGCTTATAAATGAACTGTTTGTAATAACGCAGCCAGCACATCTTCAGAAGATAGAGAAGAAAAGACTCGACCCTAATCAAAGGGATGTAAAACGGGCACAGATAATAAGGGAAAGATTTGGAAGGTAGTCTAACATTAGAGTGGGAGGAGTAAGATGTTTAACAGGTTTACCGAACGCGCAAGAAAAGTAATACTTTTAGCAAAGGAAGAGGCAAAGAGGTTTAACCATGATTATATCGGCACAGAGCATATCTTACTGGGTCTCGTGAGAGAAGGAGAAGGTGTTGCCGCAGTCGTGCTTCAAAAGATGGGCCTGAGCTTGCAGCAGATACGTCTAGAGGTAGAGAAGATCGTCAAAGCTGGTCCAACTACAGTTATTTCCGGAGACATCCCTTTTACTCCAAAGGCAAAAAAGGCAATAGAGCTTTCTGGTGAAGAGGCAAGGAGTTTGGGCCATAACTATATCGGTACCGAGCATATTTTATTAGGTCTCATAAGAGAAGGCGAAGGCGTGGCTTCCCAGGTATTGATGAATCTGGGCCTTGATCTAGACAAGGTAAAGCAGGAGATAGCCGAGCTCTTAGGCTCTGCGACCCCTGGTTTTAGCGCTGGACCGCCACCGCAGCAACATGGACATACTATGCCTCGTGCTCCTGGAGCAAAGTCTGGGTCAAAGACACCTGCGCTTGATGCCTTTGGCAGAAATCTCACCAAGCTTGCGCGCGACAATAAATTGGATCCTGTTATTGGCAGGCACAATGAGATCGAAAGGGTTATTCAGATACTTTCCAGGCGTACCAAAAATAATCCTGTACTTCTTGGAGAGGCAGGTGTTGGAAAGACTGCTATTGTGGAAGGGCTTGCACAGAATATAATCAAGGGAGACGTACCAGAGATATTAAAAGGAAAACGGGTTATTATTCTAGACCTGGCGCTTATGGTTGCAGGGACCAAATACAGAGGCCAGTTTGAAGAGAGAATAAAGGCAGTCATGGACGAGATAAAGCGTTCCACCAATGTTATAATATTTATAGATGAACTGCATACATTGGTGGGAGCAGGGGGAGCAGAAGGCGCTATTGATGCTTCGAATATCTTAAAACCTGCGCTTTCAAGGGGCGAGATCCAGTGCATTGGCGCTACGACTCTGGATGAATACAGGAAGCACATAGAAAAGGATGCGGCTCTTGAAAGGCGCTTCCAGACAATAATGGTGGACCCTCCGACTGTCAATGAGACCATAGAGATATTAAGAGGCCTTAGGGACAGGTACGAGGCGCATCATAAAGTAGAGATCACGGATGATGCATTGGAGGCTGCGAGCAAGTTTTCAGATAGATATATTGCTGGCAGGTTTTTACCTGATAAGGCGATCGATCTTATAGATGAAGGTGGCGCAAAAGCTAGGCTATCTATAATGACTGCTCCAAAAGAGATAAAAGACATGGAGGTAAAGATAGAGGATGTTAAAAAAGAAAAGGACGCTGCGATAAAAGATCAGGATTTTGAAAAGGCAGCACGTCTAAGGGATGAGGAAAAGGACAATAGAAAAAAGTTTGACAAGGCAAGACAGGAGTGGAAGGCTTCTAAGATGGAGGCCAGGCCAAAGGTTGACGAAGAATTGATAGCGAATATTGTTTCAAAATGGACCGGTATTCCTATAGTGAGGCTGGAGCAAAAGGAATCAGAGAGACTCCTGAAGATGGAGGATGAGCTTCACGAAAGGATCATAGGCCAGGACGAAGCAATAACTGCTATTGCCCATTCCGTAAGGCGTTCACGCGCAGGCATAAAGAATCCCAAAAGGCCCATAGGCTCTTTTATATTCCTTGGCCCCACAGGAGTCGGTAAGACGCATCTTGGGAGGGTGTTAGCAGACTTTATGTTTGGTGACGAGAATGCCCTTATACAGCTGGACATGTCAGAATACATGGAAAAGTTTAATGTCTCGCGCCTTGTCGGAGCGCCTCCTGGTTATGTAGGTTATGAGGAGGGCGGACAGCTTACTGAGAAAGTAAGGCGCAGGCCTTATTCAGTAGTGCTTTTGGACGAGATAGAAAAGGCTCACCCTGATGTATTTAATCTGCTTCTTCAGGTTTTAGAGGATGGCAGGCTTACAGATAGCTTTGGAAGAAAGGTGGATTTCAGGAACACAATCCTTATTATGACGTCAAACGTGGGAGCCGAGATCTTCAGGAAACAGGGCTCTATTGGTTTTAAATCCGAGAAGGCTGAGATGACATATAAGAGCATGAAGGAGGATCTTCTTGATAAAGTGAAAAAGACATTTAAGCCGGAGTTTTTGAACAGGATCGATGACATCATCGTGTTCCACTCCCTTACAAAAGACCATCTCTATGACATCATAGAAATAGAGCTAGGAGAGTTCAAAGAAAGATTAAAAGAGCAAGGGGTATTGATAGATTTGGATAAGGATGCAAAGACCCTTTTGATAGATAAAGGTTTTGATCCTGTGTTTGGGGCAAGGCCTCTCAAGCGCACAATACAAAGGATGCTTGAGGATCCCCTGGCAGAAGAGATTATTGCCAAGAGGTTTGAAAAAAATAAACCCATAAAGGTCTCTGCCAAGAACGGGAAGTTGATTTTTAAATAGATAATGACATTTGCAAGCATCCTACAAAGAGGATATGCATTATTTTATTATAAGGCGTAAGATCAGAATAACTCTTTTGACAATACTGTTGGCTACGGTCATCTTATCGGTTATACCGCGGCTGTACGAGGAGATTTTTCTCCATGATGAGAACTTTTCTGGCACAGAAGCTGATCTAATGCTGAGGAAATCTTTCATACCGGATGTTTCCGAGGCCAATAAGGATTTTTCTATTGATTTGGATTTTTTAAATCATGGATTTGTATTTTGCAAGGGCAATGTGGATGTATCTTATTCAGAAGGAGTAGGGGTTTGGGGAGATTTTTTTGCAAAAGGCCGTATTGTTAAAGACGAGAAAGGCCAATTTCTTGGCTTTAAAGGAAAACTCTCTTCTAAAAATATAGTATTAAACTCAAAGCCCTTTTTACCTGTATGCGCATCATTTAATATTAAGGAAGGTGAGCTGGAAATAGAGACCTTGCGCATTGGCAAGCCCTATGAGCTTAAGGGCGTGGTTGGTCTGGTGGCCCCGCATAAAACTGATATCATATTTGAGATAAACAGGGCAGATATGAGAGAACTATCTAATGTCTCAAAGATAAAAAATAGCGATATCGCGTTTGGCATTGTAAGTGGTAGTTTTCATATCAAGGGCGCCTTGACAGGAAATATTTTTTCAGATGGTACGCTTGAGAGTAGAAAGGGAAGACTAGGGGCAATAGAATATGATGTCGTGAAGATCAGACTGGAAGGCTTCGGTCCGATTATAAACATAGTGGATTCCAGTTTCAAAGAAAACTCAGGCACGTTGACTATGGAGGGTTACGTAGATTTGAGGAATATTTCAAAAGGCGGGATGTTTGATGGAATCAGGATCCGTTCTGATGTGAAGACGATAGTATGGCGCGGCTGGGATATAACCAAAGATGGCTCGGATGAGTTACGCATGGAGAAGGACGTCGGGGATAAGATGCGTGTTGGTTTTAAGACAGTGGCTAGGGACTCGCTTCCCTCTTATCGCGAATCAGAAAGCCTTGATGAGATAAGTCTTAAATATAATATAGGCCTGGAAAATCTACAGATGAAACTCAGGGACAATGAGGAATTTTTCGGCATAGAGCATAGCGTTAAGTTTTAAGGAGTGGTCATGAAAAATCTAGTCAAGGGTTTAGGCGAGAAGACGTTAAGTTTCTTTGTTTATATAGGAGGAGTGTTCCATCTTTTTGTCGGTACTTTGGTCCAGATATTCATCCCTCCTTTTAGAAGGAGAGAGGTTTTTGCGCAGATGTTCAGGATAGGGGTCATGAGCTTTCCTATTGTATTCCTGGTCTCTCTTTTTACAGGAATGGTGCTTGCTCTTCAGAGTGCCTACCAGCTTACCAAGATGAACGCACAGATCTATATATCCAGCCTTGTCGCACTTTCAGTGGTAAGGGAGCTAGGGCCTGTGTTGACAGCGCTTATCCTGGCTGGCAGGGTCGGCGCTAGCATTACAGCTGAACTTGGCACGATGAAGGTAACCGAGCAGATCGACGCGCTCGAGACACTTGCGGCAAATCCCGTAAAATACCTTGTGGTGCCCAGATTCCTGGCGCTTTGTATAATGCTTCCCATCTTGACAATATATGCGGATTTTATAGGAATAATGGGTGGGTATCTTATAGGTGTATATAAATTGCTTATAGGTTCCACTATATACATGAAGATGACTTATGATTCGCTGCTATTTAAGGATATATTTACAGGGCTTTTCAAGTCTTTTGTATTCGCGATTATCATATGCATTATTTCTTGTTATGAGGGTTTCAGGACAGAAGGAGGCGCTGAAGGGGTCGGAAAGGCCACGACACTTTCTGTTGTCACATCGTTTATTTTAATAATCGCGGCGGATTGTCTTTTTACAGCGCTGTTTTACTTTGTATTTCCCTAATAGCGCAGGCAAGGATTAATATGATAGAGATAATAAATTTGTCAAAGTCGTTTGGCGACAACAGGGTCCTAGATAATCTTAACCTTAATATCAATTCAGGAGAGGTGATGGTCATCATAGGCCGCTCAGGCTGTGGCAAGAGCGTGCTTTTGAAGCATATAATAGGACTTCTTAAGGCTGATTTTGGACAGGTAATAATAGATAATAGTGATGTTGCAAGAATGGAAGCGAATGAGCTGGATGATCTTCGATTGAAATTTGGCATGCTCTTTCAGGGCGCAGCCCTCTTTGATTCGATGACTGTTTACGAAAACATAGGCTTTGCTTTATTAGAGCATACAGATATGAAGGTAGATATTATAAAAGAAAAGGTCGCGAGGGCGCTCAAGTTGGTTGACTTAGAGGGCATAGAAGATCTTTTACCTTCTGAATTGAGCGGAGGCATGAAAAAACGTGTTGGTCTTGCAAGGGCTATATGTAATGACCCAAAGATTATTTTATATGATGAACCTACGACAGGCCTTGATCCTATAATGGCTGACGCGATAAACGATCTGATCATTGATTTAAATCATAAGTTAAAGATGACTTCTATCGTGGTCACGCATGATATGACGAGTGCTTATAAGGTAGCTACGAGGATCGCGATGCTATACCACGGAAAGATTGTGGAGATTGGGACTTCCAAAGAGATAAAGAATACAGAGGATCCATTGGTGAGGCAGTTTGTAACTGGAGCCGCAAAAGGCCCAATAACAGAAGGAAGATAGCGCGGAGGTTAAAATGTTTATCAGGTCAAGTTTTGAATTAAAGGTCGGCATATTTATTTTTATAGGCATAGTAATCCTCTCCGTAATAATATTTTCGATAGGGAATTTTTATAGCGTGAAGCGCGGCTATACCCTGGAGGTAATCTTTGATTTTGCCAATGGTATAAGCGTGGGCGCTCCGGTCAGGTATGCTGGCGTGGAGGTAGGCGAGGTACAGGATATAAAAGTTTATTTTGACGAGAAGGAGAATAAACCCCTGGTAAGGATTTTTGTATGGGTGGCGCAGAACACCTGGATAAATGAAGATGCAAAGGCAGCCATAAACACCCTGGGCCTGTTAGGAGAGAAATATCTTGAGATAGTGCCTGGCACGAGGGAAACCAGGCTTTTGAAAAAAGGGGATGCGCTAAGGGGCCAGGACCCTGTATCCACAGAAGAGCTTGCGAGAGAGACAAAGAAGCTGTTTTCAAAGATAGATGCGATGATAGCATCTATAAATGAGGTTGTGGGCGATGAAGAAACCAGACTCTCTATAAAAAATACTGCCTCTAATCTGGAGTCCCTGAGTAGTGAAATGGTGGATTTTGTAACAAAGGCAAAGGAAGGAGATGGCACCATAGGTAAGTTCATGTCAGACGATGCAGTATATAAGCATATTGACGAGCTTGTCCTGGACATAAAGGCCCATCCATGGAAGCTCTTGTACAGACCTAGAGAGAGCAGAAAGAAGAAAAAAAAGTAAACCCGTGACATTTTAGTATTACTAAAAGTGTCAAGTTAGAGTAACTGGAGGTAATAGATGACCTTAATATTTATCCGCGTTTTTTTTATATTGCTTAGTATTATAGTAGGTTTTCAAGTTGGTTCGTTTGTGCATATCGGAGAGCTGGATTTTGCTATGATAGGCGCAGCGATCGGTCTTCTTATGGCAGTATCGATAATCCTATTTGAGTTTATCATGAGAAAGGTCTCTGTGAGAGGGCTTTCATCCGCTGTATTCGGGCTTATATTCGGTCTTATAATGGCAAAGCTTGTCTCTGATACATTGTCTCTGATAAAATTAGACCCGACCCTTCTTTATTCATTGAGAGTTATACTTACATTGATATTCTGTTATCTGGGTATGATAGTGGCCATGCGGGGCAAAGATGAATTTAATATTATTGTCCCTTATGTCAAGTTTTCAAGGCAGGACAAAAAGGACGATCTGGTTCTCCTGGACACAAGCGTTATCATAGACGGCCGCATAGCTGATATATGCAAGGTGAAATTCCTTGATGGCAAGTTTATCGTGCCGCGTTTTGTCTTGAGGGAGCTGCAGCAGATAGCTGATTCCAGTGATTCATTGAAGCGCGCACGCGGTCGCAGGGGCATGGATATTTTGGCAAAGCTTCAGAAGAACACGAACATAGATGTAAAGATACATAGCGAAGATTTTAGTGATTTAAAAGAAGTGGATGCCAAGCTTGTAAAGCTGGCAAAGATCCTTGGGGCAAAGGTCTTTACGAATGACTATAATCTCAATAAGATCGCAGAGATCCAGGGGATCAACGTATTGAATGTCAATGAGCTCGCGAATGCGTTAAGGCCTGTTGTCTTACCCGGAGAGATGTTGGAGATAAGGCTTATCAAGGAAGGCAAGGAATATAATCAGGGAGTTGGTTATCTTGAGGATGGCACAATGGTCGTGGTGGATAATGGAAGAAGGTCGATCGGTCAGAACAAGCGCGTAGTCGTAGGCAGCGTGCTTCAGACAGTTGCAGGCAGGATGATATTTGGAAAACTACCAGAAGACCTAAAGAAAAATAGACACTAACAGATGAGAGTCGCAGCTATTGTCCCTGCCGCAGGCAAAGGCAGAAGAATAAAATCAAGAATACAGAAACCTTATATCGAACTTTGCGGCAAGCCGATCCTTGCCCATACATTGCTCAGGCTTTCCTCCAGCAGGCTTATATCTGAGGTAGTTGTTGCAATAGATGCCAAAAAGGTAGCAACGTTCAAACGCGATATAATAAGTAAGTTCAGGATCAAAAAAATAAAAGTTGTAAATGGAGGAAAAGAGAGACTTGATTCTGTTTACAATGCATTGCAGGGTCTTTCCGATAATATAGATTATATCCTGGTTCACGATGGGATCAGACCATTTATCACGGATAATTTGATAAGGACTTCTTTAAGGGCAGCCAAGAGGTTTGGCGCTAGCGTTGTAGCAGTGCCTGTAAAACCCACATTGAAATATATAGGAAAAAACGGATGTATAAAGCATACTCCGGATAGAAAAGATTATTGGGAGGCGCAGACTCCTCAGGTGTTTAGGCGAGATTTACTGGATGAGGCCTATCGCAGACTGGGTCGCAAGGGAAGAATCAAAGTTACAGATGATTCTATGTTGGTTGAGCGCTTGGGAGTGAAGCCAAAGATCGTTTTAGGTTCTTATAGTAATATAAAGATTACGACACAGGAAGACCTTGCATTAGCCAAGATCTTAACTTTGCATGTCCGAAGCTAATCCTCGGACAACGCTTATTAGCGGATATTGGAGGTAGTTATGCGCGTGGGCATAGGTTATGACATACATAGGTTTATTGAAGATAAGCCGCTTATGCTGGGTGGGGTCGAGATCCCGCATATAAAAGGACTCGAGGGTCACTCAGATGGAGACGCGCTCATACATGCGGTCTGCGATGCGATCTTAGGAGCTTGCGGCATGGATGACATTGGCCACCAATTTCCCGTGACAGACGACAGGTATGCTGGTATAGCAAGCACAGAGCTCTTGAAGGTGGTCAGGGACTTGGCAAGAAAAAAAGGTTTTAAGGTGGATTATGTAGATTCTGTTATTATACTAGAGGAGCCAAAGATAGCCCCTTTTAAAAAAGATATGAAGCAGCATATAGCAGCTGCATTGGATATAGGTGAGGCGGATGTCAATGTAAAGGCAACAACTCAGGAAGGCATTGGCGCATTGGGCAGGGGTGAGGCGATCGCAGCGTACGCTGTAGCAAGTTTAGTTAAAAAGAAATGAAGATATACAACACACTTAGAAGAGAAAAAGAGGATTTCCAGCCAAAAGGCGCAGTCAAGATGTATGTGTGTGGGCCTACGGTCTATGATGACCCGCATATAGGACACGCAAGAAGCGCTTATGTCTTTGATGTTATCCGACGCTATCTTGAGTATAAAAAATATAAAGTCAAATTCATCAGAAATGTTACAGATGTTGACGATAAGATAATTGATAAAGCAAAAAAGGAATTTAAAGGCGAGGATCTAAATAGCGCAGTAAAGAAAGTTTCAGATAGGTATCTCAAAAGTTATCATAAATACATGGATGCCTTAGGTATCAGGCGGCCCACAAAAGAGCCAAAGGCCACAGAATATATAAATAAGATGAAAAACTTTGTAAGCATATTGATAGAAAAAGGCAAGGCCTACGAATCAGATGGAGACGTATATTTTGATATAAAAAAGGCCAAGGATTATGGTAAATTATCCAACCAGTCACTTGAGATGCTAGAGACAGGTGCAAGGATTTCTCCAGGAGAGAACAAAAAAGATCCTCTTGATTTTGCGTTGTGGAAAAAGGCAAAAGAGAATGAACCTTCCTGGGATAGTCCTTGGGGCAAAGGCAGGCCTGGGTGGCATATAGAGTGCTCGGTGATGGCTTCAGATATTTTAGGAGATGAGTTTGATATACATGGAGGCGGGATAGATCTTATCTTTCCTCATCATGAAAATGAGATCGCACAGTCAGAAGGCGCAGGTAAGAAATTCGCGCGTTTCTGGATACACAACGGTCTTTTGACTATTAATAAGGAAAAGATGGCCAAGTCTCTGGGTAATTTTGTTACGATAGGGGAGGTATTGGATAAATATCCAGCCGATGTCCTTAAGATATTGTTTTTGCAGGCACATTATTCTAAGCCAGTAGATTTTTCCTGGGAGCGAATGGAAGAGGCAAAAACGGCTGGCGAAAGATTTTATATTTTATTAGATAAACTTAATAGGCTCAAGGCAGAAAAATCCTCGGAATCAAGCATCGATGTATTCCGCAAGAGATTTGAAGATGCGATGGACGATGATTTTAATACTGCTGAAGCCCTTGCAGCATTATTTGATCTCGTGACACACGTCAATAAATCAGATACAGGGTCAGTATACGCAAAAGATCTATTATTAGAGTTAGGGGGCGTGCTTGGTTTATTTGGACAGGAAACCCTAAAGCCTAGGGATGTTAAGATATCAGAAAAAGAAATAAAAAAATTAATAGACCTAAGAAACAAGGCCAGGAACGATAAGGATTTTAAGACAGCGGATAAAATCAGAGAGGCCCTGGATAAAAAAGGCATTATATTAGAGGATGAGAAATCAGGCACCATCTGGCGAGTGAAATAATTATGGCGAAGAGAGGGCTATTTATAACATTTGAAGGGCCAGAAGGAAGCGGCAAGAGTACGCATTCAAGGCTACTCTGTGATTTTTTAAGGAGAAAGGGATTTAAGGTCCTGTATACGAGAGAGCCGGGAGGCGTTCTTATAAGCGAGAAGATACGAAAGATATTACTGGACCCTAAAAATAAAGGTATGGATACGATAAGCGAGATGCTTTTATATATGGCAGCCCGCGCGGAGATAGTAAAACAGAAGATACTGCCAGCCCTGGAGAAAGGAAAGATAGTAGTCTGTGATAGGTTCCTGGATGCCACAGTAGTATATCAAGGTTATGCTGGTGGATTAGATGTAAAGCTTATTAAAAATATAGGCAGGCTTGTGACAAGCGGTATCTCGCCGGACCTTACATTTTTACTTGATATTGACGTTAAGTATGGCCTTCGCAGGGCAGGGGAGGCAAAAGATAGAATAGAAAGAAAATCCATTTTATATCACAAAAAGGTAAGGAAGGGGTATCTTGCGATCGCTCGAGAGGAACCGAGGCGCATGAAAGTCTTCTCCGCGGTAGGGGATATAGAAGATACTCAAGAGAAAATCAGAAACACGGTTTTGTTATGTCATTCAAAAATATAGTAGGACAGGATGTTGCCATAAAAGCCCTAGAGAACCTGATTGCGCATGATCAGGTAAGGGGAAGCTATTTGTTCCTGGGACCGGATGGTGTTGGCAAACGTACCTCAAGTATTGAATTTGCCAAGGCGATAAATTGTAATGACAAAAGCCAGGATGCAAGCTGTGATTGTGCTTCCTGCAATAAGATAGATTCAGGGAACCATCCCGATGTCTTTTTAGTGCATCCGGAAGGTACATCATATTCTATAAAGATTGCTAAGATAAGAGAGATCATTTACGAGGCCAGTTTAAAACCATACGAGGCCAGGAAAAAGGTCTTTATCATAAATGATGCAGAGGAGATGACTGAAGAAGCGCAGAGCGCATTTTTAAGACTTCTTGAAGAGCCTCCAAAGAATCATATATTTATATTGACCGTATCTAATAGCGCTGGGCTTCTTCCGACTGTCCTGTCGCGATGCAGGATCCTGAAGTTTTACTTGCTCAGCCAGACTCAGATCCAGGAAAAGCTATTGGCGTGTGATGTTGATGCGGAAAAGGCGATGCTATATTCTCATATGGCGATGGGGAGCCTTGGTCATGCCGTGAAAATTAAAGAAGAAAATATTATTGCACGAAGGGATCAGATGGTAAATGACTTTTTTTTAAGAAAGACCGCGATATTACACGAGAGCGTGTTAAAGGAGGCAAAAGGAGAAGACCTGGAAGGGGCTCTTTTTATGCTCCTATGTTGGTACAGGGATCTATTGGTATCAAAGTTTACAAAGGAGTCCGGGAGATTATTGAATATCGATAGGTCCAGAGATATTGCCTCTTATGCTGCGAGATTTTCAGAGGAGAGGTTAAAGAAAGATCTTTTGAATATAATGAGGACGATTGGATACCTAAGACAGAATGTAAATCCAAAGATTGCGCTGTTTAACATGGCAGTAGAATTGAAACGAGGTTAGCATGCGAGAGACTGTGCAGCTAAGACTAAGAGGGGCTGGTAATATCTTTCATTACTATACGAACAATACCCATCCCAAGGTCGGAGACTATGTTATAGTCGAGGTCGAGCGAGGCCATGATTATGCCCAGGTAATATCAGAGCCAGCGCTTATCAAGGAGACTGATCTTGATAAACCATTGAAGAAGATTATGCGTATTGCAACAAAAGAAGATGTACAGAGGATAAGCGAAAATAAAAAGCGCATAAAACATGCATTTCAGACGTGCTCAAGAAAGATCAAAGAGCGTAAGCTGGAGATGAAGCTTATTGATGCAGAGTATTCTTTTGACAGGACAAAGCTCATTTTTTATTTTACATCCGAAGACAGGGTAGATTTCAGGGAACTCGTCAAAGATCTTGCCCACATCTTTAAGGTAAGGATAGAGTTGAGACAGATAGGGGTCAGGGATGAGGCCAAGATGCTGGGAGGATTCGGGCATTGCGGGAGACCTCTTTGTTGCGCCACATTTTTAAAGGGGTTTGAGCCAGTGACTATAAGGATGGCAAAGGAGCAGAATCTCCCACTCAATCCTTCTAAGATCTCAGGTTGTTGTGGAAGGCTGATGTGTTGCCTTGGATATGAGTATGGAAGTTATAGAAAATATTTAAAGGGTTTACCTAAAGAGGGAGAAAAGATCAAGACGAAACAGGGCAAAGGTAAAGTCATAAGCGTAAATGCGTTGAAGCGCAAGGTCTTTGTAGAACTGGAGGGCGGGAAGCAGATCGAGATAGATTATAAGAAGTAAGTAAGAAAGATCGCTCATGAAAAAATTTTATATCACCACTCCTTTGTATTACGTAAATGGTAATCCGCATATAGGACATTCTTATACCAATATAGCGTGCGATACGCTCGCAAGGTTCAGGCGCTTAAGGGGCGAGGAGGTCTTGTTTGCAACAGGCACTGATGAGCATGGCCAGAAGATAAATCAGGCGGCAGAGGCAAAAGGCATGGAGCCGCGCTTGTTTGCGGATTCGGTCGTGCCTAGATTTTCAGAGCTATGGAAAAAACTCAATATCTCTTACGATGATTTTATCCGTACCACTGAGGCAAGGCATGAGAAGGTGGTGAAGTCTATATTGGAAACGCTTTATAAGAACGGAGATATATACGAGGGTGAGTATAGTGGTTGGTATTGTACGCCGTGTGAGAGTTTTTGGACCAAGGCGCAACTCGTTAAAGGGAATTGTCCTGACTGTAAAAGACCGGTAGAATACATAAAGGAGAAGAATTTTTTCTTCAAGCTTTCAAAATATCAGAAGTGGCTCAAGGATTATATTGATTCGCACGAGGATTTTATATTGCCGGTTATAAGAAGGAATGAGATCCTGAGTTTTCTTAAGAATCCATTGAACGATCTTTGTATATCCAGGCCAAAATCCAGACTGTCCTGGGGCATCGAGATGCCTTTTAGTAACGAGCACGTCACGTATGTGTGGTTTGACGCCCTGATAAATTATATAACGGTGTGTGGATATGGGGCGGATGCTCGTAGATTTAAAAAATTCTGGCCAGCTGACGTACACATGATAGGAAAGGATATCTTAAGGATGCACGCGGTCAATTGGCCTATCATGCTTCACGCTGCTGGATTGGAGCTGCCAAAAACAGTTTTTGCGCACGGCTGGTGGAAGATAGGCGAGGACAAGATGTCCAAGTCAAAAGGTAACATAGTGGATCCCCTTGAGATGGCAAATAAGTATGGGGTGGACGCTTACAGATTTTTTCTCTTGAGGGAAGTGTCGTTTGGTGCGGATGGCGCGTTTTCTGAAAAGGCACTTATCTCCAGGATAAACAGCGATCTTGCCAATGACCTTGGAAATCTTTTACACAGGACATTGTCTATGATAGAGAAGTATTTTTCAGGCATCGTGCCTAAAAGGAGAAAATTAGAGACTGGAGATGACATTACCAAAGCTCTTATTGACAAAGCAAAGAATGTCAGCTCTGAAGTCAATGTTGGCATGGACAGGATAGATTTTAGCCAGGCATTGGCTAGTATCTGGGGATTGATAGGAGTGGCGAATAAATTTATAGAGCAAAAGGCTCCGTGGAAGCTATCAAAAGAAGGCAAGGCAGATGAGTTAAAGGATATGATGTATGATCTTTATGAGACCTTGAGGATCGTATCTATGTCACTGTGGCCGTTTTTGCCAGGGACATCTGGAGAGATGGCGCAGCAGCTTGGACTTGTAATAAAGAAGAAAGATTTAAAGGATTTATCTTGGGGCCTTGCCAGGTCCGGCACAAAGATCAATAAGGGTAAGCCTTTATTTCCGAGGATAGAGATCGACAAATAACTTTTCCAGAATAATGGAGTATACTATGAGACAAATATACCTTGATCACAATGCAACGACACCAGTTCGTAAAGAAGTGCTGGATATAATGATGCCGTATTTTACCAAAGAATACGGAAACGCCTCTAGTGTGCACATAAAGGGACAAAATGCGCACAAGGCAGTGGAGGCATCGAGAGAAATAATAGGAAATGCATTGGGTACAGAACCAGTGGACGTTGTTTTTACCTCTGGAGGGACTGAGTCTGATAATTTTGCCATAAAAGGCGTTTGTATGGCGAATCTTGAGAAGGGCAGACATATAATTACCAGTAGAATCGAACACGCAGCTGTTTTAGAGACGTGCAAATTTGCTGAAGAAGAGCTTGGCTTTGAAGTCACGTATCTCCCTGTTGATAAATACGGAGTAGTGGATCTAGGGGCATTGAAGGATTCTATAAGAGGAGATACTATCTTGATATCGGTTATGTTTGCAAATAACGAAGTCGGTACGATCCAGCCGATAAAGGAGATGGTAAAGATAGCCAAGGAGAACGGTATCTATTTTCATACAGATGCGGTCCAGGCACTGGGTAAGGAACCTATAGATGTTGAGGATCTGGGCATTGATCTTTGTTCGTTTTCTGCGCATAAGCTGGGCGGCCCAAAGGGGATAGGCGCTATATATATAAGGAAGGGCGTCAAGATTCTTCCTTTTCAAACAGGCGGCTACCACGAAAGAAAAAGAAGGGCCGGGACCCTGAATGTACCTGGTATTGTTGGATTTGGAAAGGCAGTGGAGATGGCTACTAAGGATATGCAGAAGAACAACAAGCACTTTAAGAAACTTACAAAGAGATTTTTGAGTGGCCTGCACAAGGAATTAAAGGAGATATATCTGAATGGCCATCCTGATAATCGTCTTTCAAACACTCTTAACGTCAGTTTTAGATATATTGAGGGCGAATCATTGCTTTTGAACTTTGATCTAAAAGGTATTTTTGCCTCAACCGGCTCTGCGTGCACATCCGGCTCTCTGGAGTCCTCTCATGTATTGACTGCCATGGGTGTTCCACCTGATACTTCGCAGGGGTCAATAAGATTTTCATTTGGCTATGAGAATACGATAGAGGATGTGGATTATTGTCTCACAGAGATCCCGCCTATAGTAAAAAGACTGAGAGAAATGTCTCCGTTATGCTGATAGATACGCACTGTCATTTAGACTTTAAGGATTTTGAAGGTGACAGGGAAGAGGTTTTGAGGCGTTCGAGGGCAGAAGGCATTGGCCTTATAATAAATGTCGGTTCCAGTCTAGAAGGCACCTTAAAGTCAATAGAGCTGGCAGAGAAGAATGAATTTATATATGCTGCAGCAGGTATTCATCCTCATGAGGCAGATAACGTAAAAGGGAAAGATCTGGAGCTATTCAAAGGATATCTGGATAAAGAAAAGGTTGTAGCAGTCGGAGAAATAGGCCTCGATTATTATAAAAATATCTCCTCAATGTCCAACCAGAAAAAATTATTTACAAAGCTACTAGAGGAGGCAAAGAGAAAAGATCTGCCCGTTATCATACATGATCGTGAAGCTCATGAAGACGTGCTTTTTATTTTAAAAGATGTCATGGGTCCGAACATAAAAGGTGTGATGCATTGTTTTTCCGGAGACGAGAAGGTTCTCAGAGGTTGCCTGGACCTTGGCATGTTCGTGTCATTTACATGTAACCTTACCTTTAAGAACGCAAGGAGCTTAAGGGAGATTGCGAAAAAAGTACCCATAGAGCGCCTTCTGCTTGAGACAGATGCGCCGTTTCTGGCACCACAGGCCTTTCGCGGCAGACGCAATGAACCAGCTTACATCAAGTATCTTGCAGAAGAAATCGCGCGGATCAAGGATTTAGATTTTGATAATGTGGTAAACGCCACTACAGAAAACGCCAAAGAGTTATTTGGCCTGTAATATGCTAGATTTCCTCAGACGTGAAAAGATCTATATAATAATATTTGTCTTTATACTGGCCCTCAATATGATACAGGCAGGCCATGTGAAGAAAGAATCTACAGAAGAAGAGAAGACTTTCTCTTCGATGAGCCTCCAAGAGATAGGGGTTACAGAGGAGAAGGTCAAGGCGTTTTTTGAGACAGACACGTCCAGCGCAAGATTTTTTAGGTATTCGATATTTTTTGGATTTCTGATATTTCTAATAGCTTTGATATTGAATATAGTTTTTATTTTTCGAAGGAAGCCAAGGATAGAGTTTAAGAGTACTCTGCAGAAAGAGCCTGTAGTGTGGGGGATCCCTGATGTGGTCAGGATGAGCCTGGTCATTTTATTTATAAGTTACCTAGCAGGCCTCATCGAGACGTTTGCGATCAAAGCCCTGCATATCAATCTGGATATCAATCTTCGCATTATAATCATCACCTTTTTCATAGACGTCTTTGCATGCCTTGTGCTTTTGTATTTTGTGATAGTAAAACATAAAAAGACACTGGCCAGCGTAGGCCTTAAGTTTTCTTCTTTCTTCAGGAATGTCTTGGTCGGCATAACAGCGTATATTTTTATAGTGCCGTCATTGCTGGTAATCTTGATCTTATCTATCCGGGTCTTGAATTTTTTAGGCTACTCGCCGCCTGCGCAGCCTGTGTTAGAAGCCTTTATGGAAGAGGAAAGAAGCAAGGTCCTTTTATTTTTGACGATCTTTGTCTCGGTGTTTGGACCTATAGTAGAAGAGATGTTTTTCAGGGGTTTTGTTTATCCCGCTATAAAAAAACGCTTAGGCGTATTGACTGCGGCATTATTGAGCGCCGCTATCTTTAGCCTCCTACATTCCAATATCGTAGGTTTTTTACCGATAATGGCACTGGGAGTACTTCTTGCGTATCTTTACGAGACAACAGGATCACTTGTCTCATCGATCACAGTACATATAATCCACAATAGTATTATCGTCAGTTTTATTTTATTTATAAAGGAACTTGTAGGATGAAAAGTCAAGTTTCAATCGTAAAATGCCGGAGGTATGACTCTGACGAGGTCCTAACTGCAGTCAGAAGGGCATTTGATCTTCTTGGCGGTCTATCGTCTTTTATAAAAAGAGGCGAGAGGGTAATTATAAAGCCTAATATGCTTTCAGGAAGGCCTCCTGAGGCTGGCGTGAATACACACATCGAGGTCGTAAGGGCTGTTGCGAGATTAGTAAAGGATCTAGGGGCTTCTCCTGTGATAGGCGATAATCCTGGTGGCTCCTTAAAGGCTAAGGACGCTTATGGATCTTCAGGCATGCTCTCTGTAGCAAAAGAACTCGGTATCGAGTGCCTCCAGACCAAGGATGTTAAAATAGTCCGAGGCATGCCGATATCTGCGTATTTTTTTGATTATGACAAGATCATTTCTCTCCCAAAGATGAAGACGCATTCCTTAATGTGTATCACAGGAGCCGTTAAGAACATGTTCGGCGTAGTAGCAGGCCTTAATAAAACAGAGTGTCATAAAAGATTTCCAAGGCCAGAGGAATTTGTCAATGTCATGATGGATGTCCTTGAGATAGTAAAGCCGCACCTTGTTTTAATGGACGGGATTATTGCCATGGACGGAGATGGACCTGTTTCCGGTAGATTGAGAGAGACAGGTCTTTTAATAGCAAGCAGTGATAGCGTGGCAGTGGATAGCGTATTTTTGAAATTAATAGGAGTAGATCCTGGTGATAATTTGACGACGAGAGAGGCTGGTAAAAGAGGACTTGGGGAAATAGATATTAATAAGATTGAAATCTTGGGAGATGGGCTCAAAGAGAATTCTATCAAGGATTTCAAACTTCCGCCTTCTAAGGTTTTTATGAACTTGCCGAGCGGCCCTATGAAAATCTTGGCGCGTTTTATAAAGTTCGGTCCATATATAAATGAGCGGCTTTGCAAAAAATGCAGGATCTGCGCAGAGTCGTGCCCCGTAGATGTCATTACCGTAACTGATACAAAATCAGTAATAGACCGACGTAAATGTATCAGGTGTATGTGTTGTCATGAGGTGTGCCCGCATAATGCAGTGAAGCTAGAACGCAACATCCTGGCCAGGATATTTGGATTATAATAATGGGGGAGTGAGTATGTTACTGGAGCCGATTAGGTGGGAGAGGAACTCGATAGTTTTTATTGACCAGACAGAGCTTCCTGCGAGGTTGAAATATATAAGGTGCAGGAACCTGGGTGTACTATGTGAAGCCATTAGAAAATTAAGGGTGCGAGGGGCACCGCTTATAGGTGTTTCCGCTAGTCTGGGCTATGCGCTTGCTGCAATCAATTCAAAGGCCAAGACCTTGAGTGTATTAAAAAGAGATTTAAAGATAGCTAGCTTGAGGTTATCAAAGACAAGGCCGACTGCAGTAAACCTTTTCTGGGCTTTAAAGAGGATGGAAGATCATTTTTTATCCATTTCTAGGCAGGAGGGAATACAGGATATCAAAAAAATGATCTTAAAAGAGGCGCTTTCTGTGTTGTGTGAAGATAGGGCTATGTGCCGGGCAATCGGAAAAAACGGCGCAAAGATCATAAAAAATGGAGACATGATCTTAACGCATTGTAACGCAGGCATGCTTGCAACAGCAGGTTACGGTACAGCGCTTTCTGTCTTTTATGCAGCAAAGAAACAGGGTAAGCGGTTCAAGGTATACGCTGACGAGACCAGACCGCTTATGCAGGGGTCGCGTCTTACCATGTGGGAGCTCATGAAAAACGGTATTGATGCAACGCTCATATGCGATGATATGGCAGCCAGCACTATAAAGAATAAAGGCGTGACAAAGATCATCGTGGGCGCTGACAGGATCGCTCGAAACGGTGACGCAGCGAATAAGATTGGTACATACGGCCTTGCGGTGTTTGCAAAACACCATAGGATACCTTTTTATATTGCAGCACCGAGCTCTACCATTGATAAGAATATAAAAACAGGCAAGGACATACCTATAGAGGAGAGAAAGAGAACCGAACTTATCTGTATTGGATCAAAGCAGACTGCTCCAAAGGAAGCAAAGGTTTACAACCCAGCGTTTGATGTTACTCCCAGCGGACTGATAACAGGGATAATAACAGAGTCAGGTATTTATGATATTAAAAGATTTAGGAGAATTTAATTTTATAGAGAGGATTTCCAAGGGCGTGAAGCTTTCGCGCCAGGTAGTAAAAGGCATAGGAGA
The DNA here is from genome assembly GCA_964652265.1 of uncultured Planctomycetia bacterium. Classification (GTDB taxonomy): domain Bacteria; phylum Omnitrophota; class Gorgyraeia; order Gorgyraeales; family Gorgyraeaceae; genus JAHIUV01. Next base: position 29,337 of record CAZZAL010000005.1, on the reverse strand, counting down.
TGATGCTGCTGTTTTGAGAGGCACAGGGAAGAAATACACATTGTTTACTTCTGATATGCTGGTAGAGGACAGACATTTTTACAAACGCGCAGGAGGTTATCTCATAGGAAAAAAAGCACTTTCATCAAACGTAAGCGATATAGCTGCAATGGGCGGGGTGCCAGGTGCTTGCGTGGTATCATTAGGCGTGCCACCTTCTTTAAACATTCGGTTTATCGACGAACTTTATAGAGGCTTGAGGGATGTGGCCAGGAAGTACAAGGTGGACCTGGTAGGCGGGGATACAGTCACATCTAAAAAGATTATTATAAATGTGGCTCTCTTAGGCGAGGTTGAAAAAAAGAATCTTGTTTTACGCAGTGGTGCCTCTGAAGGCGATGCGATATTCCTCACAGGGGATATCGGAGGGGCGCAAAAAGGAAAACACCTTAACTTTAGCCCCAGATTAGAAGAGTCACGTTTTTTAGTAAAAAATTTCAGGATTCATTCCATGATAGATGTCTCTGACGGGCTTTTGGCTGATCTGGGCCATATATTGAAGCAAAGTAAGTGCGGTGCTTTTCTTTACGAGAAAAATATACCTGTTTCAAGACATGCTAAGGATTTTAATTCTGCTGTTAGGGATGGTGAGGATTTTGAGTTGGTCTTTACATTGTCTGCAAGAGAAACCAAGAGACTGAAAAAGACCTGGCCTTTTAGAGTGAAGCTTTCGAGGATCGGTCGAGTCTGTAAGCAGAGAGGTCTATTTCTTGTGAGAAAGAATGGCAAGATGGAAAAACTAATACCTGAAGGATATAGACATTTTTAATCTCTTATGATAACGCACAGTCGGGAAGATACAATTCAGTTAGCAGAGCAGCTGGCCAGAGGGTTACAGAAAGGTGATGTCCTTGCGCTTTACGGGGATTTAGGAAGCGGTAAGACCACCTTTACAAAAGGCATTGGCAGGGGCCTGGGTGTAAAGGACGCACGGCGTATAAACAGCCCTACATTTGTGCTGATAAAAGAATATGAGGCAAGGATCCCCATGTACCACCTGGATCTATACAGGTTGGATAATATAGAGGCAATAGAGGATATTTGTGTCGAGGAATATATTTATGGAAACGGGGTGGCTATTGTGGAATGGGCAGAGAAGATAAAAAATATCCTTCCCGAGAAACACATAGCTGTGAAGTTTACTATTAAGGGCGACGAGGAAAGAGAGATAGAGATTGAAGATCTTAGGCATTGATACCAGCTCAAAGTTTTTGAGCGTTGCAGTAAGTGAAAATGATGATATCATAAAAGAGGAGAACCTTCTTCTTGGCAGGCAACATTCAAGCTTATTGGTGCCGAAGATCAAGGAGTTGCTTAAAGGGGTAGGTCTTTCCATAAGCGATATAGATGTTTTTGTTGTGGGGTTGGGGCCGGGTTCGTTCACAGGCCTGAGGATAGGCGTTAGCACAGTAAAAGGATTTGGTCTTACCCTGAGTAAACCGTGTATCGGCGTGGCGAGCATTGATGCAATGGCATTAAACGTAGATGGTAGAGAAGGACAGATAGTACCTGTCATAGACGCAAAAAGGGGTAATGTCTATAGTGCGATATATATGAGAAAAAACAACCGTATTGTCAAAAGATCAAAACACCTATTGTTAAAAATAGACGATCTTATGAAAAAGGTAAAAGAGCCAGCTATTTTTTTAGGAGATGGCGTAAGTCTCTATAAGGAAAATATAGAACGCTTGAGCGAACGCTCGATTTTTTTAGAAGAGAAGCATTGGTATCCCAGGGCGTCTAATCTAATAAGACTTGCGTTTCCTGAGGCAAGGAAGAATAAAAAAAGAGATCTAAGTCGACTTAATCCCATATATCTATATCCACGGGATTGTCAGGTCAAGAAAAAGTGATTCTCCGAGGCCAGGCCTTGGACAGTTTATAGGGGCAGAGGGATTATGAGGTTTTACAGGCCGACGTTTGCAGAGATAGATTTAAGGGCAATACGCCATAATCTGCGAAAGATCAAAGAGATGGCCGGAAAAGATACAAAGATACTTGGGGTTGTAAAGGCAGATGGTTATGGCCATGGCATGGAAGAGGTTTCCAGAGCGATACTTAAAGAAGGCGTGGATTATCTGGGGGTTGCCTCCCTGGATGAGGCGCGGCAGTTACGCACAGCAGGGATAAAAAGTAAGATTATTGTCCTTGGGTCGATATTGCCTGAGGAAGCAAGTGGGGTGCTAAAGTTTGACGTAACGCAGACTGTTTCATGTTTGAATGTAGCGCGCGCTCTTTCGAGATTAGGCCAGAGAAGAAAAAAGAATATAAAGGTGCATATAAAGATCGATACAGGCATGGGAAGGATCGGTTTCTGGCACGAGGAAGCGATTGGTTTCTTAAGGGAGATAGCTACGCTAAAAAACATTATTATAGAGGGAATATTCACACATTTTCCGAGCGCTGAGGATGACCCACCTTTTACAAAAAAACAGATCAGGGATTTTAATTCTCTTATAGATGACCTAGGCAGTCACAATATTAGTATACCAATAAGACATACCTCGAACAGCATGGCGCTTGTAGGTTTTAAAGATGCTCGCATGAATATAGTCAGACCCGGGCTTATCATGTATGGACTTCATCCGCGCAAGGACCTGGTGAAGAAATTAGGTCTGAGGCCTGTTTTAAAATTAAAAACAAAAGTCGTACATGTAAAGTCAGTATCAAAGGGGAGGAGCATAAGTTACGGAAGGGCTTATATTGCGAAAAGGAATACAAGGATTGCAACAATACCTGTTGGGTATGGAGACGGGTACTCAAGGCATTTATCAAATCGTGCTAGTGTTTTAATCAGGGGCAGGCGTGCACCGATAGTGGGCAGGGTATGCATGGACATGAGCATGGTAGACGTAGGTCATATAAAAGGTGTGAGGCCAGGAGATGAGGTAGTCTTGATAGGGCCGCAGGGAAAACAAAGGATACGAGCAGAAGAGCTGGCTGGGATCATGGAGACAATACCATATGAGGTGGTTTGTAACATAGGCCGCCGTGTTCCGCGTGTTTACAAAAAGTAAAAGAGAGGATTTTTATGCCGGATAATATCTTTTTGACTAGACAGGGTTATGAAAAATTAAGAAAAGAGCTAAAGGCCCTTAGAGGTGCCAAGCGGAGGGAGATAGCAGATGCCCTTGAAAAGGCAAGGCTCTTGGGAGACTTAAGCGAAAACGCAGAATATGATGCAGCAAAGCAGTCACAGGACATAAACGAAAAAAGGATTTACGAACTTGAGCATAAACTGATCCGGGCAAGGATACTGGAGAACGAGGACATCCCAAAGGATAAGGCCTATGTAGGAGCAAAGGTGACATTACTAGACATAGATTCTAAAGAAGAGATAGTCTATATGCTAGTGGCAGAGGATGAAGCGGATTTTGAACAAGGCAAGATCTCGCTCTCCTCCCCTGTGGGTAAGGCCCTTCTGGGCAAGAAGAAAGGCGAGATTGTAAATATAAAAGTCCCTGCAGGGATATTGAAGTATAAGATTACGCGTATTTCCAGATAAGTCCAGTATCTTTAGAATTATATTGTATTTTTTAGCTTTAGGTGGCATACTATATATTCACTAATATGGCTGGTATCACTCGGCCAAAAACAAAGGGGGTTGTATGACTTTGAGGAAATGGGCTATTTTCAGTGTTGTAATCGCATTATTAGTAATCGGTTGCGCTATATCCGGTAGTGCTGCTTCTTCAAAATTTGCAGCAAAGGTCAATGGTGTAGGCATAAAGGCCAAGACATTGGATGCAGCAGTCAGTAATTTCATTGAAAATCAGAAGGTTTCCGGAATAGAAGTCAAGGAAGAAGAAAAAGTAAAACTGCGAGAAGGCATACTGGAACAGCTGATCTCTGCTGAGTTATTGTATCAGGAGAGTAAAAAGGCCAAGCTGGGAGATCTAAAAGAGAAGATTAAAGAGCGTCTCGAGGAAATCAAAAAAGGTTTTGCCTCAGAGGATGAGTTTAAAAATCTCCTTAAGGATAGAGGTATATCTGAGAAGGACCTTAAAGAGGACATAAAGAAGGGCGTGTATATAGATGCATTTTTAGAGAAAGACGTCTACAGCAGTGTAGTGATAAGCGACCAGGAGAGAAAGGCAGAGTACGAGAAGAATAAAGAGAGGCTTAACCTTCCTGAACAGGTAAAGGCGAGTCATATATTGATCCGTTTCGAGGAGGCTGCTGGCGATGAAGATAAAGCTAGTGCAAGGACAAAGATAGATGATCTAAGAAAAAGGGCTGTCTCTGGGGAAGATTTTGCAGAATTAGCCAAGGAGAATTCAGAAGATGGCTCAGCGCCTCAAGGAGGCGACTTAGGTTATTTTAGAAGGGGCATGATGGTGCCTCCGTTTGAGGCAGCAGCATTTAGTCTGGATACAGGAAAGATAAGCGACGTGGTAGAGACACAGTTTGGCTACCACATAATAAAGGTTTTAGATAAACAGGATGCGCGTCAATTGAATTATGAAGAGGTTGAACCTGACATGTCAAGATTTCTGATAGGTCAGAGGAGAGACGCAGCACTCAAGGAGCTCGTAGATAGTCTTAAGGAAAATGCGAAGATAAAGATGTATTAAAAACACGGAGTAAAATCATGAAAAGTGATATTATTAAAAAAGGTATCTCCAGAGTCGGTAACAGGGCGCTTTTATACGCGACAGGCGCGTGCGCCAAAGATATGCAAAAGCCTTTTATCGGTATTGCCTCCAGCTTTACTGATCTTGTGCCAGGCCATATTCATATGAAGGGCCTGGAGCGGGCCATTGAGAACGGAGTCTATGCAGGCGGAGGAAAACCGTTTATCTTTGGGGTCCCAGCTATCTGCGATGGTATTGCAATGGGACATTATGGCATGAGGTATTCTCTTGCCTCAAGAGAGCTTATTGCAGATGAGATCGAGACAATGGCAGGCGCGTATAGTCTGGATGGATTAGTGCTTCTGACAAATTGCGATAAGATCACACCTGGTATGCTTATGGCATGCGCAAGGGTCAATATCCCAGCTATTATAGTTACAGCAGGTCCTATGCTTACGGGTTATTATAAAGGCAGGAGGCTGGATCTTGTGCATGATGCATTTGAGGCAGTTGGCAGCTATAAAAAAGGCGAGATCTCCAAGTGCGAGCTTGATGAGTTAGAGATAAACGCATGTCCTGGCCCAGGTTCATGCCAGGGTCTTTTTACTGCCAATACAATGAGTTGTCTTACTGAGGCAATGGGTATGTCGCTTATTGGTTGTGCGACCTCACTGGCTGTTTCAAGTAAAAAGACCAGGATTGCTTTTCAAAGCGGAGAGCGCATAGTCGAGCTTATCAAGAAAAATATAACGCCAAAAAAGATCATGAATAAAAAGGCGTTGTCGAATGCCGTTATGACAGATATGGCACTGGGAGGCTCTACAAATACAGTTTTGCATCTTACAGCGATTGCAAAAGAAGCTGGCGTGAGTCTATCTCTGGATAGTTTTGATAAGATCAGCCGCAAGACCCCAAAGATCTGCGACTTAAGGCCAAGTGGTGAATATTTCCTTGAGGATCTAGAGATCGCTGGAGGCATGCCGGCTGTTTTGAAAAGGTTATGCTCGAAGTTGAGTGATAACCCTACGGTGAGCGGAGCGACTATCAAGGAGATCGCTTCCTCTTCAGTGATCTACGACGAGGATATCATAAGGCCTCTGGATGATCCATATAAAGACGAAGGCGGCATTGCGATATTAAAGGGTAACATTGCGCCTGAAGGATCAGTAGTGAAACAGGGTGCAGTGGATGAAGAGGCAATGGTCTTTACAGGCAAGGCAAAGGTTTTTGATTCTGAAGAAGGAGCAATGGCTGCAATCTTAAAAGGTAAAGTGAAAAAGGGTGATTGTTTAGTTATACGCTATGAAGGCCCGAGTGGCGGTCCTGGCATGCGCGAGATGCTTTCCCCTACATCAGCTATCGTGGGGATGGGTCTATCTAATGATGTTGCACTTATTACAGACGGCAGGTTTTCAGGAGGGACAAGAGGACCTTGCATAGGACATATTGCGCCCGAGGCCTTTAAAGGCGGACCTATTGCTATTATCAAAAACGGAGATAAGATCAAGATAGACATAAAGAAGAGGCGTCTGGATCTGGATTTAACAAAGGCTGAGATAAAAAGACGTCTTAAGAAATGGAAAAAGCCTACTCCAAAGGTCAAGACAGGCTGGCTTTCCAGATACGCCAAGCTTGTTTCTTCTGCGAGCAAAGGCGCGGTACTAGATTCGTAAGCTGAATATCAAGAGGACAATATAAAATGAAAATGACAGGGGCAAAGATATTTACAGAGTCGCTTAAAAAACAGGGTGTCGAGGTGATGTTTGGTTACCCCGGAGGAGTCGTACTGCCTATTTTTGATGCTTTGTATGACAGCGATATAAAATTTATATTGACCAGACATGAGCAGGGCGCTGCTCATGCAGCAGACGGCTATGCCCGTGCAACAGGAAGGGTGGGCGTGTGTCTTGCCACTTCCGGGCCTGGTGCAACAAATCTTGTTACAGGCCTTGCAACAGCTAATATGGATTCTATACCTGTGGTTGCTTTTACAGGACAGGTCAGGACTTCATTAATAGGCAATGATGCGTTCCAGGAAGTGGATGTTAGTGGTATCACTCGGCCTATTTCAAAACATAACTATCTTGTAAAGGATGTCAATAACCTGGCTAAAGTTATAAAGAACGCGTTTCACATAGCTTCTACTGGTAGACCTGGCGTGGTCGTGGTGGACGTACCTGTTGATATACAGATACAGGAGACAGATTTTCATTATCCTGAAAATCCGGATATAAGGGGTTATAAGCCTACATGTAAAGGTCATATCGGCCAGATAAAGCGTGCTGCCAAACTGATTACAAAAAGTAAAAAGCCTATTCTTTATGTAGGAGGAGGCGTGATCCTTTCAGGGGCTCATTCCAGGCTTTTGGAATTTACAAAGAAGACAGAGATACCTGTTACAATGACGCTTATGGGCCTTGGTGCATTTCCAGGGACGCATAAACTTTCTCTGGGTATGCTGGGCATGCATGGCACTGCATATGCAAATCATGCTGTACAGGAGTCTGATCTTATCATAGCCGTAGGCGCGAGGTTTGACGACAGGGTCACTGGCAAGATAGACGAGTTTGCACCACATGCAAAGATAATACATATTGATGTAGATCCGTGCGCTATAAGTAAAAACGTGAAGGTGGATGTTCCGATCGTGGGAGATGCGAATTGTATCTTGGAGGATCTGATAAAAGAGACAAAAAAGCCTTCTATTTCAGAATGGCATAAAAAGATCAATGCATGGAAGAGAAAATTCCCTCTTGCCTACAAGAACGATTCCAGGCTCAGGCCTCAGTATGTCATAGAGGAGATCTATAATGCCACAAAAGGCAAAGCGATTATTACGACTGAGGTCGGACAGAACCAGATGTGGGCTGCGCAGTTTTATAAGTACGATACGCCTAGACAGTTTATATCCAGCGGCGGACTAGGCACAATGGGTTATGGTTTTCCAGCTGCAATAGGCGCCCAGATGGGCTGTCCAAAAAAGACTATCTTTGATATTGCAGGAGATGGAAGCATCCAGATGAATATACAGGAGCTTACTACAGCAGTAGCGAATAAATTACCTGTCAAGGTAGCGATCTTGAACAATGGTTATCTGGGCATGGTCAGGCAGTGGCAGGAGCTTTTCTACAAGAGGAGATATTCTCATACAAAGTTAGAGTGCTGCCCAGATTTTGTAAAACTTGCAGAGGCATACGGTGCGGTAGGTATAAGGGTCACTAAAAAGTCAGAGGTAAAAAAGGCGATAAAAAAGGCGATAGAGATAAAAAAGCCTGTCTTGATGGATTTTCGAGTTGAACCAGAGGAGAACGTTTTTCCTATGGTCCCGGCAGGTCAGGCTATCAATAAGATGATAGGGGCATTGGCGTAATATGAAAAAGATAATCGCAGTACTTGTAGAGAATCATTTCGGTGTCCTAGCGCATGTCTCGAGCCTATTTAGCGCCCGAGGATTCAATATCGATAGCCTGACAGTGGGAGAAACAGAAGATCCTACTGTTTCCAGGATGACTATTGTTGCTGAGGGTGATGAAAAGACCTTGGAACAGGTCAAGAAGCAACTAAATAGACTCATAGACGTTATAAAGGTCATTGATCTTACGGATGAAGATTTCATAGACAGGGAAATAGTCCTTATCAAGGTAAAGATAGACAATAAGAATCGCTCTGAGATACTGCAGATAGCAGATACGTTCCAGGCAAAGATAGATGATGTAAAGAAAGAGACAGTTGTTATCGAGGTTACAGGAGATAGAAACAAGATCAGATCTTTTATTGAGATCATGAAACCGTTCGGGATCACTGAAATGACGAGGACCGGGCGTATCGCAATGGGGAGGAAATAGTATTATGGCAAAGATTTACTATGACAAAGACGCTGATTTAGATGTTTTAAAAGGAAAAAAAATAGCGATTATCGGTTATGGTATACAGGGCCGCGGCCAGGCATTGAATCTGCGAGATAGCGGTCTCGACGTGATTGTAAGTGAATTAGAGGGTACTGATAATTATAAAACCGCAGAAGCAGATGGTTTTAAGCCTGCTTCAGCAGTCGAAGCAGCCAAAGAAGCTGATATTATCCAGATACTCACGCAGGACCATGTACAGGCAAAGGTTTATAAAGAGGCAATAAGGCCAAATCTTAAAAAAGGAAAGGCCCTTGTATTTTCCCACGGGTTTAATATACATTTTAAACAGATCAAGCCGCCTAAAAAGGTGGATGTGTTTATGGTGGCACCCAAGGGTCCAGGTGCACTGGTAAGACAGATGTATGAAGAGGGAAAAGGCGTTCCATGCCTCGTGGCTGTGTTTCAGGATGCAACAGGCGAAGCCCTTAAACTAGGCCTTGCTTATGCAAAGGGCATAGGCGGGACAAGGGCAGGCGTTATTGAGACCACATTCAAGGAAGAGACAGAGACAGACCTTTTTGGCGAGCAAGTTGTCTTGTGTGGTGGTGCCACTGAGCTTATCAAGGCGGGGTTTGAGACTTTGATAGAGGCTGGTTATCAGCCGGAGATAGCGTATTTTGAATGCCTACATGAGTTAAAGCTCATAACAGACCTGATTTATAGAACTGGCATTCAGGGGATGAGAAAAAGGGTTTCTGATACAGCAGAGTATGGTGATGTTACAAGAGGGAAAAGGGTCATAACCCAGAGAACGCGCAAGGAAATGAAAAAGATACTAAAGGAAGTCCAGTCAGGAAAATTTGCCAGGGAATGGATCAGGGAAAACGAAAATGGCAGGCCTGAATTCAATAAATTGAGAAAGGCAGACGACACCCATCCTGTGGAAGTCATCGGACAGAAACTCCGCAGCATGATGGATTGGATTAAATGAAAAAAATAATCATTTTTGATACAACTTTAAGAGACGGGGAACAATCTCCTGGCGCGAGCCTGGACATAAAGGCAAAGATAGAGATCGCTAAGCAGCTTGCCCGTCTTGGCGTAGATGTGATTGAGGCAGGTTTTCCTATTGCTTCAAAGGGAGATTTTAATGCTGTGCATGAAGTCGCTTCTCTCATCACAGGGCCGTCTATATGCGGACTTGCGAGGGCCAAGAAGGAAGATATAGACGTATGTGCAAAGTCGATCAAGCCTGCAAAGAGATCCAGGATTCATGTGTTTCTGGCGACTTCAAAGATCCACATGAAGTATAAGCTGAAAAAGGCAGAAGAAGAGATATTAAAGCAGGCAGCGCACTTTGTAAAATACGCACGCAATTTTTGTGGAGATATTGAATTTTCTCCAGAGGATGCCTCTCGTTCTGATACGGATTTTCTGTGCCGTGTGGTCGAGGCAGTCATAAAGGCAGGAGCAAAAACGGTTAATATACCAGATACTGTAGGCTATGCGACACCAGTCGAGTTTGGCAATCTGATAAAGACAATAAAGACAAAGGTGCCGAATTCTAATAAGGCGAAGATCAGTGTACACTGTCACAATGACCTAGGTTTGGGAGTTAGCAATTCTCTTTCTGCTATCCAGAATGGTGCAGAGCAGATAGAATGTACCATAAATGGCCTGGGGGAGCGCGCAGGCAATGCCTCATTGGAAGAGATAGTTATGACTTTGAAGACAAGAGAAGATATCTTTAAGTGTTCCACCTCTATAAAGACAGAAGAGCTTTATAAGGCGAGCCGTCTTGTAAGCAAGCTCACGGGTATTGTGGTCCAGCCTAATAAGGCAATAGTGGGCCGCAATGCATTCAGCCATGAGGCAGGTATTCATCAGGACGGTATTTTGAAAAAGAGGACTACCTACGAGATCATGAAACCTCAAGACGTAGGATTTGGCGGGACCAAGCTTGTCTTAGGCAAGCATTCAGGAAAGCATGCCTTTAAGGAAAGACTGAAAAAGCTGGGCATTGAACTCGAGGAAGCAGATCTAATAAAGGCGTTTCAGCGTTTTAAGGATCTCGCTGATAAGAAAAAAGAGGTATTTGACGAGGACCTCCTTACGATAGTAGAGGATGAGATTATATCTGTGCCAGAGATCTATAGCATAACTAGTTTTGAATACAAAAGTGGTAAGAATATTGAACCACATGCTACTATAGAGCTTAAAAAAGGTAGCAGTGTAAAAAAACAGTCTTCTTCAGGAGATGGTCCTGTGGATGCTTCTTATAAGGCTATTGAAAAGATAACAGGCCTTAAGTTCAAATTGCTGGATTATTCCTTAAAAGCAGCGACGGGCGGAAGAGATGCCTTGGGAGAAGTCTCAGTAAGGGTTAGATCTATCAGTGGCGCTGAGATCTCTGGAAGAGGAGCTTCTACAGATATAGTTGAGGCAAGCGCAAAGGCATACCTCAATGTTATAAATAAGCTCCTTTTTACCAAACAGAAGAAAGCCAAGTTAGATCTGTAGGCAGTAAAACCAGAAAACACGCGGAACAATACGCGAAAAATAAAGGGGCGGACCTGCGTGTCCGCCTTAATGTTTATCAGAGGTTTAGGATGGATATATACGGCATAATAGGATGGCCAATAAAACATAGTTTATCACCTGCAATGCACAACAGAGCGTTTAAGGCTTTGGGCATAGACGCTAAGTATGAGAAGTTTGAGATAAAGCCAGAAGGATTGGAAGATTTTTTGCTTAAGAGGAAAGATATAAAGGGTTTCAACATAACTGTTCCTCATAAAGTAAGGGCAAAAGAGATTTTGGATAAAAAGACAAATGTTTCAGGCTCTGATTTTGCTGATCTATGTGGCGCAATAAACACAGTAAAACTAGTAGGTGATAAATTTCAATATACAAATACTGACGTACTTGGGTTTTTAACGTCGCTGGAAGAAGATTTGAAATTTGACTATGCAGATAAAAATATACTTTTGTTTGGTTGTGGTGGAGCAGGAAGGGCTGTTATTGCCGGGTTAAGTCATGGGAATAAGACTTGTAAGAAGATATATGCATATGACGAAAGCGAGGCTAGAGCAAAGGACTGTGTAAAATTTGAAAGATTGCAATTGATCTCTAAAGAAGAGATAGTTCAGACTGTAAAAAAATGCCAGTTATTAGTCAATGCTACTCCTATAGGCATGAAAGAAGGAGATCCTTCTCCCATAGATAAGGGTTTATTGCACAGAGATTTATTTGTCTACGATGTGGTATACAATAGAGAAACGGAATTAGTCAAAGCAGCAAACCAGCATGCAGTAGGTGGACTTGGCATGCTCCTTTATCAAGGCGCTCATGCATTTGAATTCTGGACAGGCAAAAAGGCGCCTGTAGATGTAATGAGAGGAGCATTAAAGAAGGCCCTAAAATGATTTATTTACTAATTTTTATCTTAGGTTCAGTGATAGGAAGTTTCCTGAACGTGTGTATCTATAGGATGCCCCGGGAGGAGTCTATTGTCTCGCCGCGCTCTAGGTGCGTAGCGTGCAAGGAACCCATACCATGGTATGATAATATACCTTTTTTAAGCTATATTTGTCTATTGGGTAAGTGCAGGTTTTGTAAAAAAAAGATATCATTTAGATATTTTGCAGTTGAATTAATCAGTGCAGTTACTTTCTTGATTTTGTTTGTTTACTTTGGCTTTACAGCCAGATTTTGGATATATAGCTTAGTGACGTTTAGTTTGATCGTAGTCACGTTTGTCGACCTGGAATTTCAGATCATACTTGATAGGATCAGCATAGGGGGTCTGGTTTTAGGGATTATTTTAAGTGTTTTTGTTTTAGACCTTCATAATGCATTGACATGGAAACATGGACTTATGGATTCTGTAATAGGTGCATTGACAGGAGGAGGCATTATATATTTGACAGGATTTTTAGGCCAGCTCGCGTTTAAAAAAGAAGCCATGGGAGGCGGAGACGTAAAACTAATGGCTATGCTGGGTGCATTCCTGGGCTGGAAGTTAGCTATACTTATTTTCTTCTTAGCGCCCTTTTTTGGCACGCCAGCAGGTCTTTATATTAAATTTGTAAAAAAACATGATATAATTCCTTATGGGCCTTATATTTCCATTGCAGGCTTTGTAGTGATGATATGGGGAAATAAAATACTAGGTTTATTATTTATGTAGGAGGTGCGAGATGTTGAGATTTTTGACTGCTGGTGAATCACACGGAGAGGCACTTTTAGGCATACTAGAGGGCATGCCCAGTGGGGTAAAGATAGACAAGGCCTTCCTGGACAAAGAGCTTAAAAGGCGTCAAGGGGGTCATGGCAGAGGCGAGAGGATGAAGATAGAAGACGATAATGCTCGGATTCTATCTGGACTAAGGAAAGGTATTACTATTGGAAGTCCTGTATCGATCCTTATTGCAAACAAGGATTTCTCTATAGATAAACTCCCTGATGTTAAAAATGTACGACCAGGCCATGCAGACCTTGCAGGTGTTTTGAAATATGGCCTTAAAGATGCACGCTCTGTCCTTGAGCGCTCATCTGCCAGAGAGACAGCAATGAGGGTTGCGATAGGAGCGGTCTGTAAGATATTATTGCAGGAGATTCGGATTCGCATATTAAGCCATGTGGTTATGATAGGCGGGGTCGAATCTCATACATCAAGTCTTGGCTTTGAGGAGATACTTAAGAATGTAGCCAAGTCTAAATTAAATTGTGCTGATCGTGCTTCTGAAAAACTCATGGTAGAGGAAATAGATAGCGCCAAAGAGAAAAAGGATACGCTCGGTGGCATATTCGAGGTGATCATAGAAGGTGTACCTGTGGGATTGGGTAGTTATGTGCAGAGCGACAGGCGTCTGGATGCAATGCTTGCATCCAGCATTATGTCTATCCCGGCTATCAAGGCAGTTGAGATAGGAGAAGCAATAGAGTCTGCAGGAAAACTTGGCTCCAAGGTGCACGACGAGATATTTTATAGCAAGTCAAAGGGCATTAACAGAAAGACTAATAATGCTGGCGGGATCGAAGGCGGTGTTTCAAACGGGGAAAACATAATAGTACGCGGTTATATGAAGCCTATAAGCACATTGATGAAAGGCCTGAACACAATAGACATATCTACAAAAGACCCTGTAAATGCAGCAACGGAGCGTTCCGATGTGTGCGCTGTTCCTGCAGCAGGTGTGGTCGGAGAAGCAATGGCCGCGATTACGATAGCGAACGCCTTATTGGAGAAGTTCGGAGGAGACAGTATCTCCGAGATAAAGAAAAATCACAATGCTTATCTGGATGGATTAAAAGTGAAATGATAAAGACATGCTGGCGTAATCAGTGTCGAAGTTATGTATCCTGTCTGTGTGGCGCCAGCCTAGAGAGATAGAAAATAATTTTTTCGGAGTGTAAACTACTTCAACTCCTACCTCGTTATATTCATCTCGGAATTCCTCAAGGTTTATTGAATATTCTTCAAAAGCACGGAAGGAAAAATACTTTAGAAAGGGTATATCCACTCCTATTTTGGTAGTTGTATCGTAACTCCTGGCGCCTATATCAAATGCCATATAATCGAGCATCTCTCCTGATATGAACTGTAGGGATTGTCCTACATGGAGATATTTCCATAGAGATTTTCTGACTTCTACGCCTAGTAAGACTTTTTCCCACGCATCTGTTTCCAGATTCCACTGCGAATCTATGAATGCGGATATTTCTATCTCTGGAGATTCAATTTTTTTGTTGAGCGTGATGTAACTTCGGCAGATGTCTCCGTCGTCACCTCTTGTATCAAGGAGATATTCATCCCTGGTGTTTAGATCCAGCGAAAACACAGAATTTACAAGGAAAAGCTGGAAGACTATTGAGATTAAAAAGAATTTCAATGCAGTTTTCATTTTTAAAAGCATACCATATAGGCGCATGACATGCAAGCATTATTACGTCTTTGCCGTTGTAAAAAGTGTCAAATTAGTTTATAATTATAAAGAGGTGAAGCATGAAAAATATAGTAGTGGTTGGTTTTATGGGAACGGGTAAGAGCGTTGTTGCAAAAACCCTTGCAAAAAAACTGGGCCGCGAATTCCTGGAACTCGACGGTATTATAGAAAAAAGAGAAGGTTCCTCCATCAAAGAGATATTTAAAAATAAGGGCGAGGTATATTTTAGAGAGCTTGAAAGGGCTGCAGTCAAAGAAGCCATAAAGAAAGACGGACAGATAATCTCTGCGGGAGGAGGAGCGATTATTGATGAGGAAAACCTCAAGGCGCTCAAGAAAAACGGCACGATCATCTGTCTTGAGGCATCCCCAGGTGTCATACTAGAGCGTACAAAAGGCAACACATGCCGGCCTCTTTTGAATGTTCCTGATCCGAAGAAAAGGATAGAGGAATTGCTGGAGGAAAGAGCGACTTATTATAAAAAAGCAGACCACCGCGTAAATACGGATGATTTGAACGTAGAAGGAGTAGTCCAGAAGATACAGAGTATTATATCTTGACCTGCCAGTTTTTATCCGCACTGATTTTTAATTAATGTAGAAAATTGAAAGAATTTTTGGCGTCCCTTGTCTATATAGAAGCTATGAATGACACTGAGAGATTTCTTATTCTTAATATGGTAGAGAATCTAGGTAGCGTGAGGACGCAGGCTCTCTTGAAGCATTTTGGGTCTTTAGAGGAGATATTTCAGGCAAAAGAGAGAGGCCTTAAAGAGGTAAAGGGTATAGGAGAAAAGATAGCGTTTGAAATAATCCAGTCGATTAGGAGGATAGACCTGAAAAAAGAACTAGACCTGATAAAAAGGTATAATATCAAGATAGTAAGTTTTTTGGACAAAGGCTATCCCAAGAACTTGAAGAATATATATGACCCACCTATTGCGTTGTATGTTTTAGGAGACCTGGTGCCGCAGGATGATGCGGCGATCGCTATAGTAGGTTCGCGGCTCGCGTCTTTTTATGGCATACAGCAGGCAGAGCGCTTGGGTTTTGAGCTGGCCTCCAGAGGCGTTACTGTGGTTTCAGGGCTTGCAAGGGGTATTGATTCGAGTGCACATAGGGGAGCGTTAAAGGCAGGCGGAAGGACGCTGGCTGTCCTAGGTTCTGGCCTATTAAATATATATCCTAAGGAGCACAGGGGTCTAGCTGAGGAGATTTCTGAGAACGGAGCCGTGATCTCGGAATTTCCAATGAGGACAATACCTGAAAGAGGGAATTTTCCAAAGAGAAACAGGATCATAAGTGGCTTGTCTTTAGGCGTGGTTGTTGTTGAGGCAGCCCAAAGGAGTGGAGCGCTTATTACGAGCGACATTGCCATGGAAGAAGGTAGGGAGGTATTTGCTGTCCCAGGCAAAGTGGATTCGATTACCTCAAGGGGCACCAATAGACTCATTAAACAAGGCGCAAAACTCGTTGAAACAGCGAATGATATACTGGAAGAGCTGGATTTTCAGATAGAGGGAGGGTTAGGGTAGGATGGGAGGATAAGCGTATCTAAATTGGACAAAACCGAAACTTTAGTATATAATCTATTATCTAGCGAAACACAGTATATATTTGTTAAAGAAAGAGGTTAATGCATGGCTAAGTCACTTGTTATAGTAGAATCGCCTGCCAAGGCCAATACAATAAATAAGATCCTGGGTAAGGATTTTATCGTGCGTTCTTCAATGGGGCATGTTATGGATCTTCCAGGATCCAAGATGGGCATTGATGTAGAGCATGACTTCCAAGCCAAGTATGTCGTGCTCCCAAAGAAGAAAAAGGCTATTGCTCTCTTAAAGAAGGATGCGCAGGGCAAGCAAAAGATCTTTCTTGCCACGGATCCTGATAGAGAGGGAGAGGCCATAAGCTGGCACCTTTATAATATCCTCGGGAAGAAAAAGAGTATACACAGGATAGCGTTTCATGAGATCACAAAGAATGCCATACTGGAGGCAGTTAAACATCCAGGTAAGATCGATATCCACAAGGTCGATGCGCAGCAGGCAAGGAGGATCCTAGACAGGCTTGTCGGATATAGCATAAGCCCGCTTTTATGGAGAAAGGTCGGAAGAGGCCTTTCAGCCGGCAGGGTGCAGTCGGTTGCTGTCAGGATGATCGCTGAGAGGGAAAACGAGATAAGGGCATTTGTATCTCAGGAATATTGGGATGTAGAGGCCGAGCTTTCAAAGGGGACTCCGAACTCAAACTTTATTGCAAAGCTTGATAAACTCGACGGGAAAAAAGTAAAACTTCACAAAGAAAAAGAGTCGCAGGAAATAGTAAAAGGATTAGAAAAAGAAGATTTTATTGTCAAGGATGTCCAGAAGAAAGAAAAGAAGAGATATGCCCAGGCACCATTTACGACCTCCAAGCTCCAGCAGGAGGCATTTTATAAACTTAGGTTTCCTGCGGCAAAGACAATGCGCACAGCCCAGCAATTATACGAAGGCCTTGAGATAGATGAAGAAGAAAACGTAGGTCTTATTACCTATATGCGAACTGATGCCGTGAGGCTGTCGAAAGACTCGACAGACGCTGCAAAGGCTTATATATTGAAAAAATATGGTAAAGGCTATACGCCAGAAAAACCAAATAAGTTTAAGTCAAAGAAGAGTGCGCAGGAAGCACACGAGGCCATAAGGCCGTCGTTACCCTTAAGAGAACCTGAGAGCATAAAGGCTTACTTAAACGAGGACCAGTATAAGCTCTATACACTTATATGGAATCGTTTTGTATCGAGCCAGATGACGCCAGCAGTATTTTCAGTAGTAACAGTAGAGATAAAGGCAGGCAGGTGTATTTTTAAGGCAAATGGCTCGCAGAAGATATTCGCGGGTTTTAGTGTCATCTATGAAGAAGATGGAGAAAGCGAGGAAAAGAAAGAAGAGAAAAAAGAAAAGCTTCTTCCTCCGTTATCTGTTGAGGAAAAGCTTACCCTTATAAAATTGATTCCGAGTCAGCATTTTACAAAACCCCCTGCCAGGTTTTCTGATGCATCTTTAGTAAAGGCATTGGAGGAATACGGCATAGGTAGGCCTAGTACGTACGCACCTATTATCTATACGATTGTCACGCGTAATTATGTTAAAAGAAGAGAAGGGTATCTACATCCGTCTGAATTAGGCATGGTCGTGAATGATCTCTTGATAAAGAATTTCGGGGATATCCTGGATTATAAATTTACTGCCAAGATGGAAGAGGAACTTGATGAAGTAGAGGAAGGCACTAAGAAAAAAATCGAGGTACTGAAGGATTTCTACGCGCCGTTTGAAAAAGACCTTTCACTTGCCAAGGTAAATATGAGGAAGGTCAAAGGTGAAGCAGTTCCTACCTCTGAGGTATGCGAGAAGTGCGGTAAACCCATGGTCATAAAGTGGGGCAGGATGGGGAGGTTCTTGAGCTGTTCTGATTTTCCAAACTGCAGATTTGCAAAGTCAATCCCCACAACAGTCACGTGCCCTGAGCCAGGTTGCGACGGCAGGCTTACTGAAAAGCGCTCTAAAAGAGGCAGTCATTTCTACGGTTGCTCGAATTATCCAAAGTGCAGATATATGTCACGGAGGTTGCCTTCTCAGAATGCGTAGCATGATGAAAGCATATGTTGGATCGCTATATACAAAAATTTATAACCTACCTTAAGATTGAAAAGAATGCCTCGCCTCATACCATTACAAATTACCAGATAGATCTAAAGGAGTTCAATGCTTCACTAAAGGAAAAGCCCCTGGAGAAGATCAGCCATACGGATGTGAGGTTGTTTCTGGCTCGCATGAAGGAAAAAAAGCTTTCAAAACGTTCTGTGGCGAGGAAAATGGCATGTTTAAGGAGTTTTTTTCGATTTCTTTGCAGGGAAGGGTATATAAAGTCTAATCCTGCTGCGGGGCTGCAGACTCCGAAGCAGGAAAAAAGACTGCCTATTTTTTTAGATGTGGACAAGGTCGTAAAGCTTATTGAATCTCCCGATATCTCTGATGTGTACGGGAAGAGGGACAGGGCTATACTGGAAACTCTTTATTCCAGCGGTTTAAGGGTGAGTGAACTAGTGGGACTCAATAAGGAGAACGTTGATTTTATAAGCGGGGTACTCAAGGTCTTTGGCAAGGGCAAAAAGGAGCGCCTGGCTCCGATAGGTGACAGGGCATTGAGGGCGGTTCGGAGTTATCTTGAAAAACTAGGGGTTTCAAAGATAAAAGAGAAAAAGGCTGTTTTTTTGAATAAGAGCGGAAGGCGTATGAGTGATAGGGCTGTCAGGAGGGTTGTTGAAAAATATATTCGAAAGACCAGCTTGAGCGAAAAGATATCACCGCATTCTCTGAGACATTCTTTTGCAACGCATCTTTTGGACAGGGGAGCGGATCTAAGGTCAGTACAGGAGCTTCTGGGACATGCAAATCTTTCCACTACGCAGATTTATACACACGTTTCAACCGAGCATTTAAAGAGAGTTTACGAAAAAACACATCCACGGGCATAAAAGATGAAAAAAGCAGTAGTGCTACTTTCAGGAGGCATGGATTCAGCAGTTGCTCTTTACCTGGCCAGAAAAAAAGGCTATAAAGCACATTGTCTTATTTTTGACTATGGTCAGCGGCACAGAAAAGAAATAGGTTTTGCAAGGAGGCTTGCAAGACGCGTAAAAGCAGATTATTTTGTTTTAAAGATAAGACTACCGTGGAAAGGTAGCGCTCTTCTGGATAAGACATTGCATGTGCCTGAACGTAAGAAATTTTCAGGGATCCCTAGTACTTATGTGCCGGCTCGCAATACTATTTTTATCAGTTTTGCGATGTCGTTTGCCGAGGCAATAGGCGCAAAGGCTATTTTTATTGGCGCGAATGCCAGGGATTTTTCAGGATATCCTGATTGTAGACCCCTATATTTTAAAAGGTTTAACGAGTTGGCAGGAAAGGCCACAAAGGCCAGTAAAATCAAGATAGAAACACCACTTTTGTATAAGGGAAAAAAAGAGATAGCGAGGATAGGTAAAAGTTTGGGCGTGCCATTCGAGCTCACATGGTCATGTTATAAAGGCAACAGGAAACCTTGCCTTAAGTGTGACGCCTGCCTTTTAAGGTCCAAGGCTTTAGAGAGATTATGTTAAAGGCTAAGATCACAGAGATATTCAGTTCGATTCAGGGTGAGGGGCCTTATGTAGGCGAGGAACAGGTCTTTGTGAGGTTTTTTGGATGCAATCTTTCATGCAAATTCTGCGATGAGAGAAAAAAAACGAATCTTTTGGAATATACACCTAGCGAGGTCATTAAAAAGATTATTGATGAAGAAAGAAGGACTGTATCTTTTACAGGTGGCGAGCCGCTCTTGCAGACAGATTTTTTAAAAGAGATTTTATTGGTTTTAAAGGAAAAAGACTTGAGGATATACCTTGAGACAAACGGTATATTAAAAGATGAGCTTTTAGAGGTGCTGGATTATGTCGATGTTATAAGCATGGATATAAAACTCCCTTCTTCAACAGGGTGCGTTCCGCATTGGAAGGCACACACAATGTTTTTGAAAGAGGCTATTAAAAAAGAGGTCTTTGTGAAGTCGATTATCACTCCAGAGACTATTCCTTTAGACGTAGAGATGGCTGTTTCTATTGTAAATGATTTGGATGAAAATATACCTTTTATTATCCAGCCTGTAAGTTATAATGGTAATATTGAAAAGATCAGTTTATTAGGAGATTTTTTTGATAGCGCCAGAGGTAGATTAAATGATGTCAGGATCATACCTCAAGTTCATAAGATTTTAGGGGTGAAGTGATGAGGATCATAAAAGCTGAGCTTATAAAAAAGGTAGTGAAGGAGCTGTGCATAAAAGCGAATCTCCAACTAAGAGGAGATGTATTGTCTCTATTAAAGCGCGCGAGGGCTAAAGAGAAAAGTCTCAAAGCGCGGCGTGTCCTGGATATAATTATTGACAATGCATTGATTGCAAAAAGAAAGAAACTTCCCATATGTCAGGATACAGGCATGGTGATAGTGTATCTTAAAGTAGGCCAGAGTGTGATGATAAAAGGGGATATTAAAAAGGCTGTAGAGGAAGGAGTGGCTGTAGCTTATAAGGAGGGCTACTTCAGAAAATCTGTCGTGAGGGATCCTCTCCTGAGGAAGAATACGAATACTAATCTTCCTCCAATAGTCTATACTAAGATTACCCCGGGGAATAAAATAGAGGTAAGAATTGTAGTAAAGGGATTTGGCTGCGAGAATACTTCAAACATCAAGATGTTCAGGCCTACGGATTCAGGGTCTAGCATAGAGGACTTTATCGTGGATGTTGTCAGAGGTATAGGATCAAAGGCATGTCCTCCTCTATATATAGGCATAGGCATTGGCGGTACGCTTGATAAGGCAGTTTCTCTTTCCAAGGAAGCTGTTTTAAGAAAGATCGGTAGTAGCAGTAAAAAACCGCACATTGCAAAAATGGAAAAAAGTATACTAAAGAAAATAAATAGGTTAAAAATAGGTCCAATGGGAGTAGGGGGAAATACCACAGCTTTGGGTGTAAGCATCTTGAGTTATCCTACGCATATAGCAGGGCTTCCTGTTGCTCTTAATATAAGCTGTCATGCGACAAGAGACGCGGGAAAAACGATATGAAGAGAATATATCTACCATTGACTAAAAATATCATAAAGACATTAAGGAGAGGCGAAGAGGTGCTGTTGAACGGTCCTGTTTTAACTGCCAGGGATGCGGCTCATAAGAGACTAGCAGATGCATTGAGATCAAAGAAGAGGGCGCCGGTTTCTATTAAAGGCGAAACGATATATTATACAGGGCCTACGCCTGCAAGAAAAGGGCGGGTGATTGGTTCGTGCGGTCCTACAACGAGCTCCAGGATGGATCCGTTTGTCTCTATTTTATTAAAACATGGGCTTCTGGGTATGATAGGGAAAGGCGAGCGCTCAAAAGAAGTCAAGGCCCTGGTAAAAAGATCAGGGGCAGTATATTTTGTGACAATCGGAGGTGCTGGGGCGTATTTGTCGGAGAAAGTTATATCCAGTAGTGTCATTGCTTACAAGGACCTGGGCACAGAAGCGATACGCAGGTTAATATTAAAGGATTTTCCAGCAATCGTAGCTTAATCATGGAGGAAGAGATGAGGGATGATGGTCGTAAACTGGATCAGATGAGGAAGATCAAGATAAAAAGAAATGTCATGAAGTTTGCAGAGGGTTCGTGCATGATAGAAGTCGGAAACACAAAAGTCATTTGCACGGCTTCAATAGAAGGCAAGGTCCCACCTTTTTTACGAAATACAGGTAAGGGATGGGTGACGGCAGAATATGGGATGTTGCCGCGTTCATGCAATACCAGGATACGCAGGGAATCTTCTGTCGGAAAGCTGAGTGGCCGTACGCAAGAGATACAGCGGCTTATTGGAAGAAGTATGCGCTCAGTGGTGGATCTTGATAAGCTAGGCGAAAGAACTGTCTGGATTGACTGTGATGTGATACAGGGCGATGGAGGCACGCGTACGGCAAGCATTACAGGAAGCTTTATTGCACTTATAGATGCACTTTTGACTTTAAAAAGAGAAAATATTTTTGCAGAACTCCCTGTGAATGATTATGTCGCTGCCGTCAGCGTCGGTATCGTAGATGGTGAACCGTGCCTGGATCTGGATTATGGACAGGATTCAAAGGCAGAGGTGGATATGAATATAGTCATGACAGGCGCAAAAAAATTGATAGAAGTTCAGGGTACGGCAGAAAAGAACCCGTTTTCCAAAAAGGAACTGGACAGGTTGATCTTGCTTGCAGAAAAAGGCATCGCACAACTCATTACCATACAGCGCAAGATTTTAAAAATAGATCTATAATGGAACTTGTTGTTGCCACGAGAAACCAGCATAAGCTGAAAGAGATAAAAACCCTTTTAAGGGGCCTGCCGGTAAAGGTACTCTCGATAAATAATTTTAAGGATGTGCCAGAAGTCAAAGAAGATGGTGCGACTCTTGAGGCCAATGCAAAGAAAAAGGCAGTACAGGTCTCGCGATTTTTAAAAAGGTTTGTGATTGCTGATGATTCTGGCCTGGAGGTCAATGTCCTTGGCGGGGAACCTGGTGTTTATTCAGCGCGGTTTTCAGGCAAAGGCGCTACATACGCCACTAACAATGAGAAATTATTAAGGCTGCTCAAGGGGTTTCAGGCTGGTAAAAGAGGCGCCTTATTTAGATGTGTTATGGCCGTTGCTGATAAAGGCAGGCTGGTTGGTCTGGCAGAGGGAAGGTCAAGAGGCAGGATCGGATTGGAACCAAAGGGTAAGGCTGGATTTGGATATGACCCTGTGTTTATACCAAATGGATACAAGAAGACCTTTGCCCAGTTAGGGATAAGACAGAAGAACAGGATAAGCCATAGAAGCAGGGCATTGGTTAAGGCTAGGAAGATCGTAAAAAGATACGTTTTGACTTTTTAGGGCGAGCTTGTTAGAATTATAGGACATTCGGGGCATGGCTCAGTTTGGCTAGAGCACCTGCTTTGGGAGCAGGGGGTCGCACGAGGGATAAATAGTTTTATTTACTTGCCTATTAAATTCCATTAGAATTACTTAAAATATATTTGACATAAAGCGATATAGCGTGTATAATTCTATTGTATATCGTTTAAGTAATTCTTAAAAATTAAGAATTGGAGCAATGGAAAACAATGACAAAAACAAAGCCTAATTATAGAGGCCTTTCTAAAGACGAGATCTATTTAATTTCACGGTCTGATTTTGAGAAGCAGAAGCTTATCACAAAGGAATATACTAAAAAGCTTTTTGGCAGTTCAAAAAAAGCAGCTAATATTCTGGATAAACTCACAAGAAAAGACCGACTTATTCAAATTGAAAGAGGTAAGTATATTGTTGTCCCTATAAAAGCCCCGAATCAATTATGGGTTCCTAATGAATACATTACAGCCAAGCTTTGGATGGGTGACACACCCTATTATATCGGATATTTTACTATGTATAACTATTGGGGGTTTACTGAGCAGGTTCCTCAAACAATGTTTGTTTTAAATACGAAAAAATCCTGTACAAAAACGATAGGCAACGTAAGGTATAAAGCTGTCAGGATAGATAAGAGAAAGTACTTTGGTATTAAAAGAGTGAAGATAGAGGAAGAGTTTGTGTGTATAAGCGATAAAGAGCGGACTTTGGTAGATTTTATCTATAATCCCATAGGTTCTTTTGGGAGCGTTGAACGGGTATTGAAGGATAATTTAAACAAGATTGATATTGAGAAGTTTATAAGATACCTTATCGTTTTTCCTGTGGTTTCAGTCAGAAAAAGAACAGGATTTTTTTTGGAAAAATTAAATTATAAAAAGTCCAGTCTGAAAAAATTACAAAAGACAATAGGCAATAAGACAAGCTACATTATATTGAATCCATCGAATCCTTCTCGGAGAGGCAAGGTTAATAAAGACTGGAGGATTATTATTAATGGATAGGGGGACCCTTAAGGAAATAATATCTTTAACAGCGAAGCAGTATAATTTCAGGTCAGAGATTGTTGAAAAAGATTATTACTTGACTGTTATTTTGAATAGCATTGAGTCTCATCTCAGCAAGAATCTTGTTTTTAAAGGTGGCACACTTTTGAATAAAATGCATCTTAATTATCGCAGGTTGAGTGAGGATTTAGATTTTACTTATTATGGCAAGGAAGAATTAAATTCGCGTTCTAAAAGATCAAAGGCTGTCAAGCCTGTCAGAGAAAACATGCCATGCTTTCTAGAACATTTGGGATTAAAAAGCGAAAAGCCCAAAGGCGAAGGGTTTAATAATTCTACGCAATATATATTTTATATTTCATACCCATCTTTTATTACAGAGAAAGAAGGAAGTATTAATATCGAGATTTCTTTGAGGCAGAGGCCTATAGATGAGCCCGTCTATAATACAGTTAAGCACTTTTACAAAGATCCGTTCACAGGAAAAGACCTAGTCCCAGCTAACAAAATATTATCACTTTCTCTAAACGAAGCAGTAGCAGAAAAACTTAAGGCAGCGATTACAAGAAGGGATTTAGCGATTCGCGATTATTATGATTTATGGTATATAGCAGAGGTAAAGTTTGATTTTCACGATAAGAAATTCCTGACCATATTTGAAAAGAAACTCAAAGACGAAGGCTATAAAGGTGATTTCAAACATAACTTTGGTTTGAGCGAGAAAGCCATAAAAGATCTTTATAAGCAGATAGAGACAGACTTAATGCCTGTTATTAGATTAGGGGAGCATTTTGATCTTGATAAGGCGTTCGAGCGGTTTAATAAGATTTTGAAATAAAAATTTTTGAGAAATACCTTATATTGACTTTTTAGGGCGAGCTTGTTAGAATTATAGGACATTCGGGGCATGGCTCAGTTTGGCTAGAGCACCTGCTTTGGGAGCAGGGGGTCGCAGGTTCGAGTCCTGCTGCCCCGACCATATTTGTTATTTTATACTATAGCGTCCCTGTAGCTCAGATGGATAGAGCATCTGCCTTCAATTAGGAGCCTCTATGTGGAAAAAAACACATAGAGTGGATGCAGCTATATGCAAGGAACTCCATATTTTAATATATGGACAATTTGCAGGCAACCTACTGAGTTAGCAGGTAGTTCTTTAAAAATTGGGAGGAGGTATAGTGCATCATACCAAGGCTAAAGCTGATATCGGACTGGTGAAAGTCATCGCTGATCTTACAGCAAAAAGATATGTTCCGTGTATTCCTTTATCTGAACATCAAGCATATGATCTTGTGGCTGTATCTGAAAAAGGTAATGTTTTTAAGCTTCAAGTAAAATATGCAAGATTAAAGAAAAACGGGACAGCTGAATTAAGATTCAGAAGAAATTGGTCTGACAGCAAAGGCACTCATACGAGAGCTTATTCAGCTAATGAATTTGATTACTATGCGATATATTGTCCAGATAAAGACAAAGTTCTCTATGTGTCAAACAAGAAAAATTGCCCTAAAGCCTTGAGATTTGATAAACCTTCTAACAATCAAGCTCGTAAGATAAAATGGGCTGAGAACTATTTGTTAATGAAGTAGAGAGTCCTCAGAGACTATACGCTGCACACCTGAAACGGTGAAGACATAGTCCAGACCGCAACGTATTTGCGGCCGGAGCAATCCGGTGCGGTAAGCTAAGCAGAGGGTCGCCTGTTCGAATCAGGCCAGGGACGCCATTTTTAATACCATGAGAGCTATTTTTAAAAAGATTGCAGCCGTATTTATTACAACCTTGGCATGTTTTTCGCTTTTTTTTGGATATCGTTATGTTACAAAAAATCTGACTTCGTTTATCAGTACATTTTTAAATAAGAATCTTGATACAAAGATATTGATAAAGAAAGCGGGAATTGGCTTTCCTCTTTGTCTGGAATTAAAGGGTGTAGAAATAGGCGAAGCAATTAATATTAAAAGTGTTCAGGTCTATCCTGATCCGAGGGGTTTTTTATTAAAGAACAGGGCTATTGTTTCGACTGTTAAGATTGTGAATCCAGTACTTGAGATAAAAAAAGAAAGAAAGCCCCGTTCTTGTATCCCTGATTTTTTGAATAGAAGAGAGAAAAAATATGCTTCAGGTATCTCAGAGCCAAAGTTTTATTTTTCAAAGATACGGATACAGAACGGCAGCTTGATATACGAAACAGGGGAAGATATAATAGAGTTTGTAGATATAAAAGGAAATATTGAAAACCCTGGAATTTTTTTTTCAAGAGAAGGCCCTTGTCAGTTTGCTGCAACAGGGTTTCTTAAAAATAAAGATTCCGGTTTCCTATCTCCTTTAAGAATGGATGGTTTTGTTGAGGCGGGTAGCGCAATAAAGGCCAGAGTCGAACTGAGCGGTATAGGGCTGGATAGATTAGGCCCTTTGCACGGTAAATATTTAAGCCAGCTGATAGAGGAAGCTAGCTTTGATTTTAAAAGTGATATACAAATCTCAAAGAAAAATTTACTGGCAAGATGCTTTTTAGAAGGAGAGGATATTGTATTAAAAAAAGGTGAGGGCCAGAGGTTAGATACGGCAATAGAGGCAAGCTTTATTTTGCTAGTGAATTTTAGAAATAACTTGGTCAAAGTGAAGAATCTCCAGGGTAATCTTCTTAAGGTTATCTTTGGTCGATAATAAAGTTGCGGTGGCTATAGTGTAATGGCAGCACGAAAGATTGTGGTTCTTTTAGAGCGGGTTCAAATCCCGTTAGCCACCCCAAATCTTTTTATTAATGTAGCGTAGGGGACATTAAAATGTCCCCTGTAATTTTTGAGAGAGGTGTAGATTGTCCGGTAGCGCAATGGTTCTCTATGGCAGAAATTCAGTTTATGAGCGGCTGAAGGTAAATCCGAAGAGCATAAAGATAGTGTTCCTGCAGGATAATATTGAGCTTCCGCATATTGAGAAATTGGCACGAAAAAATCATATACCTGTAGAGAGGGTGAGCCCTAGACAATTAGGTAAGATGAAACACGCTAAAGACCTACAGGGTGTAGTCGCAAAAGTGGATAATTTTAATTATATCTCTTTTGATGATCTATTAGGTAGGTCTAAGGAGAAACAGCTGAGCCTGATTTTTTTAGACAGACTACACGACCCTCAGAATTTAGGCGTGATTATTCGTACGGCAGCGTGTTTTGGAGGATTTGCTATTGTCATTCCCAGATTTAACGCGTGCGAAGTTACAGAGGCAGTTTTACATGTGGCCTCAGGCGGTGAAAATTTCGTGCCGGTTGCAATGGTGTCAAATATTGTAAGCGCTATGATCAAGGCAAAGAAGGCTGGTTATTGGATCATGGGTGGTATCTTAAGTGACGAAGCACAATATATAAACGAAGTCTCTGTACCTTTTCCTGTGGGCCTTGTGCTGGGTTCCGAGGGTGAAGGGGTCCGTCCTGGTGTAGAGAAGCAACTGGATATAAAAGTGCGTATTCCGATGAAAGGCGCCAAACTTTCATTAAATGTTGCTATGGCGAGTGCGATTTTTTGCCATGAAATATCCAAACAACGAGTATAAAAGGCGCTTGCTATTATAAATAAGGTATATATAATATAAAGTCTATGAATATTCAGGATGCATGGGAAAAGGCATTAAAAAAGACAAAGATAATACGTCCGCGTGCGCAGGAGCTTCAGACATTTTCTGATACTAACCTTCCGTATGTATTTTTAGCAGAGGCGCTTGTGAATAAGGGCGATACGATTGTAAGGCAGGGGGAGATAATGGTTGAGAAACCAGCTATCCTCCTACCTTCTGATCTTCCTCAGTTTGAAGGTTTTGATTTTGAGAATGAGTTTGAGATAGGACTTGATATGCTTACGAATTTTCTCATTGTAAGAGGCGTACGCTTTCCATCCATGAAATATAATAATAAGACAGAATCGCTTAAGATCTACGACGGCCATGTTGAGAAGGCTATTGGATACTATTCTGATATGTTACAGCGCAGGGAGGATGTGCATGCTGGCCTGGTTGTCGGACCTGAGGATTGCTGGCAGTTTTCAGTGTTGATTTTTATATGTACTCAGATCGCCAAATCGGCCAATACCGATATAAGAAACTTATTAGAGCGCTTTAGAAGAAAAGATAAAACCTCTTAAATTTCCTGCCTCACCCGGTACTTGTTGCTAGGCTATCAGTACCATTTTTTATGGACAAAAAAGATATCAAGAATTTTACAATCGAAGAATTAAGAAAAGAACTCAATAAGATCCGAGAGGCGTCTTACAGGGCTGGCCAGATTTTTGACTGGATATATAAGAAAGGTATTTGCGAGTTTAGTAAGATGAATAATTTACCTGGTCCTCTCAGGGAAAAGCTCAGCCGAGTTTATCGCATAGGTAGTATAAAGCTCAAGGAACATCTAAAATCTTCTGACGGGACTGAGAAATTTTTATTTGAGCTCTCCGACGGTCATTTTATAGAGACGGTCCTTATATATTCTGGCTCCAGGAAGACTGTTTGCTTGTCTACGCAGGTAGGGTGTAAGTTTAAGTGCGCATTTTGCGCCAGCGGCACGAAAGGCTTTACAAGGAATCTTAGTACATCAGAGATACTTGACCAGATCCTGTTTTTACAGCGTGTGTTAAGGCATAAGATAACGAATTTCGTGTTTATGGGCATGGGTGAGCCGTTGGATAATTACAAGAATCTTTCAAAGGCTATTTTGATAATGAATTCTACTGAGGCCTTGGAAATAGGGTCTAGAAGGATCACTGTTTCGACATGCGGCGTGGTCCCGGGGATAGAGAAGTTTAAACATCTGGGAATCCAGGTTAATCTCTCGGTATCTTTACATGCAGTAGATAATAAACTAAGGGATGTGCTTGTGCCGATTAACAAGGTCTATCCATTGGAGAAGCTCATTTCTAGCTGTGAAGATTATATTAGCGAGGCAGATAGAAGGATTACGCTTGAATATGTATTGATTAAAGGCAAGAATCATTCGCTCAAGGATGTGGCTGGGCTTTCACGCATTGCCAAGTCCTTAAAAGCAAAGGTCAATCTGATACCGTATAGTCCTGTTTGTGGTAAGAGCTTTGAAGCGCCTTTAAAGAAAGATATACTTGCATTCAAGGCAGCCCTTGTTAAGGGCAGGATCAATGTGACGATGCGCGAGTCAAAAGGAGGGGATATTCAGGCTGCCTGCGGTCAACTGGCAATGCGGACTCAAAATCATTGAAGAAAGCGCGTTGCTGTGATAACATAGCTTTATTGACAAAAAAGCGCCTATAGCTCAATTGGATAGAGTGGCTGGCTTCGAACCAGTAGGTTGGAGGTTCAAATCCTCCTAGGCGCGCCACATATAAGAAGACTGGAGGATTTGAAAGTAAGCTTTACGCTGAGTAAATATATAATTGACTATATATAGCGTATATGGTATTATTACTCAC
>CAZZAL010000004.1:0-67570 GCA_964652265.1 uncultured Planctomycetia bacterium | reverse complement strand
CTCTTGGAAGGAACGCCCTATAAAGAATTTTACACAATTTAGTTGACGTAACCTATGAGCTTAACGAGCTTGACTTTTGGATGTTTATGGTGTATGCTTATTATAGGGATTATAAAAGTATTAAGGTAGAAATCAGGTTAAAAATAGAGGAATGTGTCATGGGTCTCTATGTTGGAATAATAGTGGAAAGCCAGGCGCATAAGACCTGGCTTTTTTTACTGTTTGGTTTACAGCGCTTATGTAATTAATATTCTCGGACATCGTCTCTTATTGAATAGGGCCTCTCTCCCATGGCAGAGGATCTAAACCTATATCATTTTAAGGGGCGTGTCCGGAATATTTACTTGAATTTATAGCAATGTTTGTGTAAAGTATAATGCTTAAGGTGTAAGACATGTTAAACTGGCAAAAGCCTAAAAACAGAATGTTTACTAAAGTTATTTCTCTTTTTATACTACAGGTGTTTTTGTGTGTAAATATAGGGTATGCTGCGCCATCTGACAGGAGCATGTTTAAAAACAAGCGGCCTAATTATAAAGCTATCCAGGAGCGCAGGGAAAATGCTTTGCAGGAAAAAAAAGACAGTCTTTCAGAAAAGCAAAAACCCAAAAAATCCTCATATAAAAAAGATTCGGATCACCGCATAAAAACTATCTCCCTTAAAGACTTATCTAGTATCTATATACCTGAGGAGCTAGGCAGAGTTGTTGAGGTGTATCAGGCAGAAGAAAGCCAAGAGCATGGAGCAATGCCTTTAGTAGTCCACATACAGGATCTCCATACAAATCCCGAAGGTCAGCTTAATCTTGCCAGTATATTAGAAGTCCTTATAACAGACTATGGCCTTAATCTGGTCTGTTCAGAAGGCGCAGAAGGCGAGGTGGATACCTCCAGCGTATCCAGCTTTCCTGATTACGAGGTAAGAGAAAAGACTGCCCGCCTTTTTATCAATTCAGGCGAGCTTACAGGCGAGGAATACCTTTCTATAACAAAATACCCTGATCTCCCTATCTGGGGGATAGAGGATAAGGATATATATTTTAAGAATATCATCGAATTCAATAAGATCATGAAGCTTTCACCTGAAACTCAAACCTTTACCCGTCAGGTAAAAGAGGCACTCCAGAGGTTAAAGCCAAGGATGTATTCAAAGGAGCTCTTGGAGATAGATGTCAAGGAAAGAGAATATGAAGAAAATAAAATAGAGATGGACGAATATCTAGATTACCTCCTTGGTCTGGGCGAGGTATGGCGCGAACAGGTTTTCGCAAGCTCAAAGTATAGAAATATAGTTCTTTTTAAGGAGACTTTTTCTCTGGAGAAAGATGTAAACCAGGATAAAGTCATAAAGGAATCTCAGGGATTATTGCTTAAGCTAAAGGAGGTCCTTGACGAAAGAAGAGATAAAGCTGAGAGGGAAAAACTTTTCACAAAGGCGTCGCTTTTCAAAGACCAAAAGATATCCCCATTTTCATTTTATTCTTACATGGATACACTAGCCCAGCGTTATTTGCAGGATTATTCAGGAAGATATCCAAATCTTTTCGCATTTATAGCGTACTTGGAAAAGATAAATTCCCTTGATTCTGTACAGCTTTTTCAGGAGATAGAAGAACTTACCTATGAGGCAAAAGACTTTTTATCTGTAAGCGAGAACCAGAAGCTCCTCACAAAGGCCCTAAGGCATATAAAGTTTATAGAGGATTTTTTTAATATAAAGGTGTCAAACGAAGAGCTGGATTATTACCTTGCCAATAAGGAGGAACACGCAGTATCTTTTTTTAAGACATTCCTGGGTTATAATCTTAAAAAATACAGCATTAATTCTTTTGTAGATTTTAACGAAGACCTTATTGATGGTAATCTTCCG
The DNA here is from genome assembly GCA_964652265.1 of uncultured Planctomycetia bacterium. Taxonomy (GTDB): domain Bacteria; phylum Omnitrophota; class Gorgyraeia; order Gorgyraeales; family Gorgyraeaceae; genus JAHIUV01. Next base: position 65,700 of record CAZZAL010000004.1, on the reverse strand, counting down.
GAGCTAGAGCATTTCTATGAGATTGCCAAAAAGCGAGACATAGCGATGTTTAATAATACTGTTCAGGAAATAGAAAGGCGCAGGGCCAAGATCGCTGCCCTAATAATGGGAGGTTTTCATACGCGCGGGGTCACCCAGCTTTTAAAGGAAAGAGGGTATTCATATGTGGTCATATCACCTTATTCCTCAACAGGGATAGACGAGGAAAATTATCGTTACCTACTCTCAGGTAAACGAAAACCTTTATCAGACCTTATAGATGAACTCAATGAACTCCTGAGGCCGCCCCTTCTTTTATCAAACGAGGAATTTAAAAAAGCTTACAATGAGAAAGTGGCTAAAAAGCTTAATGAAGGCAATCCTGCCCACTTTTCACGTCTTTCCAAAGATAATGGCTTTACTGTAAAAGGAAAAGCGACTACTTGGAAATTCTCAATAAAAGGAAAAGTATACAATGTCGATGAAGACATAGCTAGCATAAATACATTGCCAGTATTATCCGAGCCCATAAAGCCAGAAGGTTTTGAAACGACTTTTACTATCCGAGGCTCTAGTGATAAAAAATGGATAGTAGAGTTTCTCAATAAAAATCCGCACATCCTTATAAATGCGCTAAACCGTTCCAAATCATTCCATGAGGGGAAGCTTAGCCAGGATATTACTATAGTCTTGGCTGATAAATATGATTACCTGGCAGGTGATCACAAAAAGAATAATATAATCATCTTAAATGCATCTGACATAAAAGATATATTTAGGGATAAAGAAGAGCCTATTTTTATATCTGAATTTGTAACGTCGCTTTTATCTGAAGAATTTGCTCATGAAAGGGGCGCAGGTGGAAAGAGAAAGACAGAGAAAAACCTTGCCTGGTCTTGCGCTGACGAGGCCTCGGAATTCCTTAAGTCAACACTGATCCTGTCAGATTATATTGATTTTATCAAGAGGCATGGAGAGGACATTGAAACTAAGGATGGTTATCTGCGCTATCTAGAAGCACAGGTGAGTACGCGTAAAGAGAAATTTAGGGACAAAACAGATCTGGAACTGGCAATTCATCAAGCTGAGGAATTAATAGAGATAGTTTCTTCAATAGAAGTGGTTCCTAGTAGGAAGTTAAATGCTCATCTGGCGGATAAAGCTTCTCGTACCTTAGAAAAGTTTTATTCTGCAGGTCTAAAGAGCAGGGATGTTATTATGGAGGCCCTGAAAAATGAAATCTCAGAAAAAAAGGCTTGGGCTGAAGCCTTACCTGAGGTCAATTTATCAGCAACATTTCCTCTAGATGGAGTCTTATACAAATTTGAAGAGATGGAACGTATGTTTTATGGCATAGAAGCAGCTGATGAGATAATAGACAACTTAGAACCAGACCAGGCTGACCAGACAGGCGAGAGATTGGCAGAACTGACTGCCAAATCGTTAGAGTTGCCTACTTCGGAAATTGATTTTGCGGCTACAGCGCTCGCTGTATATATAGTAAATAGATTATTGAATCAATATCCATCTGATTTTAGCGTTGAAACAGAATATTTAGACAGAATCCTTGCTGTTTTTGCCACAGAAAATATTAAACGAAATCCCGATGCAGATACTTCCTTCGGGATAATAATCGATGCAATAATAAAAAAGATGCAATCTGATAAAATCCAGCCGGATCTTTTTTATGGCCCGCCAAGAACTTTAAAGACAGTTTTAGATACAGTTTATACTGAAAATGCTGATGTAGGTAAACAGAGCGACATACATAAACAATATATAGAGCGATTAGAGAGAGGCTATAGAATTTTTAGACAAATCAAGGAAACATCGGGCATGATTAAGAATAAATATCTACGAGAGAACCTTAAGCCTTATTTAAAAGTGGATAAGTTATCAACTACTATAATGGGTCTTAGGTCAGATTTTGAAGGGGTATTTATATTGATACCCTGGGAATTATTGAGAAAAGATTTATTGGGAGATGAAGAGTTGGAGGCCATGATGCTTCGCGAGATCATCCGTGCTGAGATAGGCGGTGGAGATATAGTATCAAGGATAGAAAGGATACAGGTGTCTGACAGAAGACAGGATCCAGGGATAGGGAAGATTGAACTCGAGCTCGATAAGCGCTTGTTAAAGCGACTAATGGAGTCCGGAAGAAACCCGATGGTCTATGTAAATTTTTTAGAGAAAAAGTCAGAGGCCCTGCGTAAGTATTTAGAAGATAATGGGGCGCTGAGAAAACGTAGTGCTGATTTTTATGCGATATCTGTTCTTCCAGTAGAGGAGCGGGTCCAGGAATTAAAGGCATTTCTAGAGTCTCGTAGTAGCTTGGGTCAGATTAAAAAGCCCGACAGAACAAATCTGTAATCCCTCCCTATTTTTAACTTCATATTTCTTACAATGAAAGATTCGTGAAGCTACCCCCTTGAAATAAATATTTCCTTTGATTTTTCTATTTAAGTGGTGTATATTGAGCATCGGATAAGGAGATAGATTATGGAAAACGTAAAGTTGGTTTTATTGAGGCACGGAGAAAGCATCTGGAATAAGGAAAACAGGTTTACTGGCTGGACAGATGTGGATCTGTCTGAGAAAGGCATAGAAGAGGCAAAGGAATCTGGAAGAGTGCTAAAGAAGGAAGGATATACGTTTGATATTGCATTTACATCTGTTTTGAAAAGAGCCATAAGGACGTTGTGGATTGCCTTGAAAGAGATGGATCTTATGGGGATACCTGTAGAGCGCTCCTGGAGGTTGAATGAAAGGCATTATGGCGCATTGCAGGGACTGAATAAGGCAGAAATGGCTAAGAAATTCGGAGAAGAACAAGTTCTTATCTGGCGCAGAAGTTATGACATCCCTCCAGAGGCATTAAAGAAAACCGATCCGCGTTATCCAGGCAATGACCCACTATATAAGGATGTGGATGAGGCGGATATACCGCTGACAGAGTGCCTGAAGGATACAGTAGCGCGCTTTGTGCCGTATTGGGAGAAGACTATCATACCTGTTATAAAATCCGGGAAAAAGGTCCTCATAGCTGCTCATGGAAATAGCCTAAGGGCATTGGTTAAATATCTTGATAAGGTATCAGATGAAGAAATAGTAAGCTTAAATATCCCCACAGGCATACCTCTCGTGTATGAACTTAAAGGAGACTTCACTCCAGTAAAACATTACTATCTCGGAGACCCTGAGAAGATCAAAAAGGCAATGGCAGCAGTTACCAACCAGGGAAAAGCCAAGAAATAATACCCCCCATTTTTAATAATGAAAGATTTAGATGGATAAGGTATGTTTCTTTCTGCCCTTGACGATTTGATAGTCGTAGGGTATACTTTTTTGCTTAGAAGAAAGGGGGGTGTATATGGATTGGAGTAATGTTGTAATGGAGCCAGTAACAGCGATGCTGGCAAGGGTGGCTGGGTTTTTGCCTATCCTTTTAGGTGTTCTCGTAATACTGATAGCTGGTTGGATCATAGCAGGACTCTTGAAAAACCTCGTAGTGAAGGTTTTGAAGTTGATCCAGCTGGATACTGCGAGTGAAAAATCAGGTCTCGGGGATGTCTTAAGGCGTGGCGGTATAAGGCAGACGCTTTCTGAACTCATAGGCGTACTTATTTATTGGCTTGTAATGTTATTGGTATTTATGACTGCCTTAAATGCGCTCGGGATGACGGTTGCAGCTTCGTTATTAGATAAGGTGATTCTTTACATACCTAATGTAATAGCGGCTGTGTTTATCCTGGCCCTGGGTATATTTTTCTCCAGTATGCTAGGCACGGTAGTTCGTACTGCCTCTAGTAATGCTGGTATTACACAGGCAAAATTTTTAGGACAACTTACGCAGGTTGTCATTATGATCTTCGCAGCCATAATAACTCTTGAGCAGCTGAATATCGCATCGTCCGTTTTGAATCTTGCTATTAATATTATCCTTGCCTCTATGGGTTTGGCTCTGGCTATAGCGTTTGGTCTTGGGTCAAAGGATGCTGCTGGTAAGCTGATGGATGATTTCATTGGCAAGCTAAAGGGAAAATAAGACACGGTAAAGATTTGTGTTAGTTTTTGGCCCTGTCCGCTTGAAGCGGACAGGGCTTTTTATTTTAAAATTTACTTGCAATCACTCACCAGCTTTATATAAAATGAGAGATAATGAAGAATAATAGCAATAAAGGCGTTGCCTTGATCTTGGTAGTTAGTGTTTTGGCAGTCGCAGGCATAATGGCGGTGTCGTTTGCCTTTACCATGCGGCTGGAACTAAAGGCTGCTGCTAACTTTATAGAGGCGACTGCCGCGTCCTATCTTGCAGAAGCAGGGGTTAGTTATGCCCAGGCAGTTTTAAAAGAGGACGATAGTGACATAGATAGCTTTGAAGATAAATGGTATACGCTCTTTAGCGGAGGAGATGTGGATAATGATGGCGATGGCGAGGGAGATTCAAAGTGGATATATGTCTATGACGAGATGGATGAGGCAATCGGCCGTTATGCGGTTTTGGTTCGGGACGAGACGAGTCTTTTAAATATAAACGTTGCCACGAAGCATAATACCTCTCCTTTAAAAATCACAGAAGGATGGACCCCTTACGAAGTTGACCTCCAAGAATTCCTTGCCTCTTTTCAATTAGATGATTCGCAGAAGGCATACGAAGATATCCTGGATTATAGATATGGCTTTGATGGTAAGCCAGGCGAAGCTGGTTTTGATGATGATAATAATCAGAGGATCATGGATTCAGATGGTATAGACAATAATGCAGACGGCATTATAGATGAGGCTGGTGAGGGCATTGATGAACCCATGGAGTTTTCTGCTCAAAGGGTGTATGGTGACGACAGTGTATTCGAGACTCCGTTCGAGATCGCGAAGATAAGATCAATAAAGGATGATGTATTTAAAGAGATGTATGCCTATATAACATCATATTCGGTTGATAAAAATCTGGATGTAGAAGGTCGGCCGCGCAAAAACATAAATTTTATGGATGCTGTATCTCTGGCAGTGCTTCTTGAAGATGCAGGTGTACGGGAACCGTTTCAAAAAGCTGTTAATATAATAGATGCCTGCGATGACGATTTCAGCCAGAGCGTTGTAACAAAATTATACAATCGTCTTTCTGTCATTAACAGGGGGCCGCTGGGAGATTGGGTATGGAAAAGCGGACATTACGAAAGCAGCGTTAAAGATGGCACAGCGCTCGCGCTTACATGGATCAATTTGCCTGAAGGCGAGTATTATATAGGTATGTTTGGTGTAAAGGATGAGTTAGTGGGAGATGTTACAGTTAATGACATGGTTCAGGGTTCAGTAAAACATGGAGAGATATTAAGGTTAGGAGCAATGCAGTTTGAAAATAGAGCATTAAACCTGGAGATCAAAAATAGCTCTGACGAAGTCTCTTATTTTTCGCATTTAGAGTTATATCCAAGATTGGGACAGGAAGGATTTTCCTCTTTAGAGCTAAGAGGTGTTGAGGGTATAAGGATAAACGAGATCATGGTGAGGCCGCTTGTAACTAGGGGTATTTTTAGCGGTCAGGAACCTGGTGGTGATTGGGAGCTGCAGGGTAATTATTATCAAAATAATGAGCCAAAAAGCGGCAAGGCAGGCGAGGGGAGTTGGACGTGGAAAGATGTGTCTGACGGGGATTATTATGTAAAGGTTTTTGCCGGTATGACAGGCGAATATGTAGGTGATGTAGAGATAAATGGAGCCCATTCAAGAGGCATGCTAGATGGGAATTTATTCGGGGGTGGCAGGGTAATTAGTGTTTCTGGTGGAAAGATTACAGTGAGGATACAGAATAATCGTTCCTCTGGTTCGACATATTTTGGTTCGATTGAGTTAAGACAGGAGCCGGATGCTGAATACATAGAATTGGTAAATCTTACGCCTAGAGACGTAAACCTTGGAGGTTGGAGCGTTGAAGGTCCGAGTAAACAAGGCTGGCCTGCCTCTATTCCTCTTGGGACTGTTATTGGATCGTATGAGCATCTTTCGCTTTGTGTCGACAAGAATGACTCGCAGGACGGTATCGATGGTAATGGTATATCATTTTTTTCCATATGGGGCAAGGATAGAAAAGCGGCAGAGCTGCATTTTGTAAGGGCAGTTACACCTGATTCAGATCTACTTTCTGATGAGCCTGAGGCAGGAGGGAATATTATAACATTAAAAGATCCCATGGGACATATCGTTGATCAGGCTGAATATTTCAGCGGGACGTTTTCTGAAAACAAAAGCCTGGAAAAATCAGATCCGAGTTATGTGGCGGATTCGAATTCGAATGGTATAGCAGATAATTGGTATTCCTCACTCGCAGAAGAGGGGGCTACGCCATCCCTTCCGAACGATAATGAGGGGATGACAGAGGAGATAGGCGAGGAGATAATAGAGCATGATGTGACAGAGGTCATTGTAAAAAACAAAAATTTTTCTTCAGTAGGAGAGATAGCGTTTGTGCCGCTAGGTTTTGACGAATGGGAGGACATGCCGCTAGAGGATGTTTCCAAAATAGCTGATAGATTGACAGTATCAGGAATCAGGTTAGAGGCAGAATGGCACGTTGTCCCTGGGGCTGCGGGCGGATGGAAGATCCTTCAGCGTGCAGCGCCTTTGACAGATCACTTTGAGAGTGGTAACGTGGATTCAGTCGGTACGTGGCGCTGGGAACAAAAAGATGGACTAATGGACGGATATTATACATTGCGGATATTTGGAGAAGAGGAAGAAGAGATTGCGGTATCGTTGCGACTGGTAGATGATGTATGGACACCTTTTACGCCTCCTCTTACTCCAGGGCCAAACGGGAGTATTTTATTTGGAAATATAGAGGTAGGAACTGGAAGCGATATATCCACGCCGTCCGGTATCCTGGAATTAAAAATAAAGAATGCCTCAAAGACAGGCGGTGCTCATTTTGATTACATAAGGCTGGATCCTGCGAACTATATCGATGGTAGGATAAATGTCAATACGGCCTCAAGCAAGGTCCTTGGCGTCATGCCTGGCATGGATAACCAGATTGCGGATAGCATCGTAGGGAACAGGGTCTTTGGAAATAAAAATGGTTTGCGGCTTGGTATAGGAGATCTGATTTCAGGTAATGCACTGGGTTCGGACGATTCTGATAAAAAGATAAGGTTTAAGCAGATATCGAACCTAGTAACGATTCATTCTGATATATACAGGATTATCGCAACCGCGCAGACGCTGGGAAAAGGCAAGGTGCTCAGCGAAAAGAAGATTTGGGCCGTATTCAACCGCTAGGTGAAATTTATGCTTGCATATATGTATTAAGCCGCTATAATCATATATAGGATATGGATACTTTAAAAGGTAAACAAGATGTTTTTATTAAAACCGCTGTATTTTTTGTAGCGGCTTTTTTTATTTTTTCAGGAGTCAGCTCTGCCAGCCTCTCTAGCAGTGAAAATTATAAACTCCATACTGGCATGCTGGACGGCGGAGGCTCAAGCGGCAGCTCGGCAACTTATAGTGCTGAGAATAGCGTTGGATCTCCTGTAGGCACCTCGGTTGCCACTGGGACTAGCTATAAGATATATTCAGGATGGCTTTCTGCCATGAATACCATACCCAATGTTAGCATAGCATCTTATAATGATGGCGCGTTGATAGATGATGATACTCCTACATTATCGTGGACATATAATGATAAAGATGCTGATACACAGATTTATTATCAAGTTCAAGTCTCAAAGAATAATTTTGTTACTAATATAGTGGATTCAGGACTTATAGAATCAGATGATGATAGCTTTACTACTCCTGTACTTCCTACAGAAGAGGCATCTGTTACTTACAGGTGGCGGGTCAGGGTTAATGATGGTTATGATTATTCAGGATGGGAGACTGCGATAGACGGGTTCAGGCTTATTACCTCAGACATGGAGGTCCCTGTTATCTGGGCAAAGGTTTCTCCTGCAGGCGAAGATATTTCTGCTAAATTATGGCAGGATTGTCCTACGCCTTACATGTACTGGGAGTATCCGGTTACTGGCGCGAGGGTAGTCGGTTATAGTTATGCATGGGGTAGCACGCCTGATGATCAGATTGACACAAATGATGTTTCTTATCAGACCCCTGGTGATTTACTGGAAGATGGCGTGAGAGTTTTTAACCTTACAGCGCAGAACACAGGCGGCAACTGGAGCGATATGGCATCTTTTGAGATATGGATAGATAGAGGTGTTCCAGTTGTGGGAGCATATTCTCCTTCTAATAGTTCTATCATATCGACAGATGTACCTGTGATTTCCATCAGAGTTTCAGATGATAAGAGCGGTGTGAACTCGGATGGCATAGATATGACTATAAATAAATCAAGCGTTGGCGCGACTTATGACGATGGCGCAGGAGAGGTTGTGTATATACCATCTGTTCGTTTAAGCGAAGGTGATAATGTTATAGCTCTCCAAGTCTCTGACCTTGTCGGGAACAAAACCGCACCTCTTGTATGGAGTTTCGTCGTTGATACAAAAGGGCCTACGGGTTCGATAATTGTAAATAATCAGGATGCCCTTACGAATTCTGTATATGTAGATCTTATCCTTACAGCAGGCGATTCTACTACAGATGTCGAAAGCATGTCTATATCAAATGATGGTGTTTTTGATACAGAGTCATGGGAGACCTTTAGCGCGAAGAGGGACAATTGGATGCTTCCGGCGATAAGCGGCACCAGAAAGGTCTATGTCAAGTTCAAGGATACTGCTGGTAATGAATCGCAGATATTCAGCGATACTATAGAGCTTATTATAATAGCCCCGGATACCATAATAACCAGTGGACCGAGCATGGTGACAAGATCTACTGAGGCACTATTTACCTTTAAGTCTACTGTGGATGGCTGTGTCTTTAGATGGAAGTTTGACGATGAAGAATGGTCAGATTGGTCTGTAGATAGATCTGTGAAGAAGCAGGATTTGACAGAAGGTAATCATTATTTTAAGGTCCAGGCAGCAAAGGACGTGAATAATAATGGCCAGATCGATACTGATGAGATAGACCCAGTGCCAGAAGAAAGGACCTGGACTATAGGTGAGGGTGTTGTAAAGCCAGGAATACCCAAGAGGCGACCATTTCGCTTCTGGAAGAAAGAATAGCCTACCTTACGTAATCCCTTTGTTTACAAATAGTTACGTTATATATTCAACATTGTATATGCCACTATTTTTCTACCATCCTTGACAAATACTATCTGATAGTATATAGTTATACCACCCCCTATCAACCTGTATCAGGGTTTTGAATAGGGGGTTTTTAGCCTGACTTGAGGTAGCAGAAGCCTCAAGCTAGATAAGAGGAGTGGAGCAGGATGAATAAAGCAAGATACTATTCAGCAACAGAGGCTGCGCAATTTCTGGGGATATCCAAACAGACTTTGATTCGCTATGAGAATAAGAAGGTATTTCCAAGACCCAAGAGGAATGTGCTGAATGGGTGGCGTGAATATACAGAAGATGAGATAAAAAAGCTCAGAGGCATAATGGGAAGGACAAGATGATGTCTGGAAGAGTAAAATCTTCAATAGGGTTGGATATAGGTAGTCGCTATATAAAGCTTGTGGAGCTTAAGAAGAGCGGAGACTCTATTATATTGCATAAATTTGGAATAAAAGAAATACCAAAGGATTTAAAGACAGGCAAAGATAAGACTATTTTTCAATTAATAGCGCAGTTATTTTCAGAAAATAATATAAAGGCGCGTCAGGTAAATATCTCAGCGGGAGGCCAGTCTGTCTTTGTAAGGTTTGTGAAACTCCTCCAGATGAAAGAGGAAAAACTAAAGCAGACAATGAAATTTGAGGCGCAGAACCAGATACCGTTTCCCCTGAATGAGGTGGCATGGGATTGGTCCTTGTTGGATAGAGATAAGAAGATCACAAAAAAGGCGGTTATAGTAGCGATAAAGAAAAACCTTGTAGAAGATATTGTTTTGAAACTGAAGGCCATAAAGTTATCAGCCACATTAATCGATGTTTCTCCTATCGCTTTATATAATTCTCTGTCATTCAACGAGGATTGTGATGGTAGGAATCTTGGCCTTATTCTTGATATCGGAGCAAAGGCCAGTAACCTGGTTATATTTAAGCAGGGAAATATCTGGATAAGAAGTTTTCCGATTGCAAGCGAGAAGATCCAGGAGACTGGCGAGCAGGGCATCGAGGAGTTTATGGGCGAGATAGAGCGGTCAATAGAATATTATTCCATGCAGGGTACAGAGGAATCAAAAGAGGAAACCAAACCGGACGAGTTGATATTGACAGGTGGAGGTAGTTTAATAGATGGGTTGGAGTCAAAATTGGCTTCAAAGTTTGGACTAAAAACAAAAGTCATGGACCCGTTCAGAAAATTAAGGATATCCAAGGATATATTTTCGAATGTAGGAGAAGAGAGCGTCAAAAACCAGCTTGCAGTAGCGATCGGGCTTGCGCTTAGAGGCCTTACACCATTAAGAATAGAGGTAAATTTTTTAAAAGAGATAACGACAGAAAGACATCTTTTTGCTCAGAAGTCCCTTTACGCGCGTTTTTCAGCAGCCATGGCAGTGTTGATACTGGTGAGTTTTTCAATTTTTACAAGGCAGGATTATTCTGTAAAGAGAATGAAAATGGGAAAGATCGATGAGATGCTGGGGATATATAGGACCTATGAGCCAAAGATAAAGAAGATGCAGGACGCCGAGGATATACTTAAGGAAAAGATTAATATATTATATCAGGTGGCGGATTCCAGGGCTATATGGCTTGATGTCTTGGATGTAACCTCAGAAATATTGCCTAAAGAGTTGTGGGTAACAGATCTTTCGGGTATAGTTTCTTTAGAGAAGAGTGGGCCCGGGAGGCTAGATTTAAGCGGCAGGGCCTTATCATATCAGTCTGTTAATAATTTTGTTTCAAGTCTTAAGTCATCACCTATTTTTAAGGATGTAAAACCCGTATCCTCTTCTATAGAGACAGATGAGGATACAGGCGAGGAGATAGTTCGGTTTAGCATAACTATGGATGTTGTGGTAGGAGGGGAATAGAAGATGTTAAATTCTCCGAGAGAAAGGGCGATCTTGAAACAGGGCGTGATAGCTGTTGGCGTTATAGCGGCGTTATACTTTTTTGTCCTGAACCCATTTTTAAAAGAAGGTAGTACTATCCTAGAAGAAGAATTAGAGCGCAAGACCGGAGATATAAAAAAGTACATTGCGCGCACAGGCTCATTACCTTCAAAAGAAGGCTTTGATAAACTTGAAGAACAAAATGAGGCGATAGAGAATAAACTAAAAGAACTCGCAGATTTTGTGGATCCTGAAAAGAATCGGATTTCAGAGGCCAGCACAGAGGCAGGCCTTTATTTTATAGAGAGACTTCATGGTTCGATGAAGAGATTTTCTGACGAAGCAGCATCGAGCGAAATAAAGATACCTGAAAATCTGGGATTTGGCGATGGACTCCCTAAAGAACGCATGGTCGATACTCTTTTAAGGCAGCTTGAGACAGCAGAGTTTGTGGTGGATATTTTATTGAAAAGCGAACTGATAGAATTTTCTGCCATAAAGCCTCTCAAGTCAATAGATTATATAGAACCTTTAAGTAAAGAGGTATTTTATACTGAGATACCTGTTCAGATTTCGATAAGGACAGACACAGAGACTCTTATAGATCTTTTATTGGAGCTCAAGAATCAGAGTCCGGTGGTTTCAGTAAAAGAGGTGCATATAAAAAGCAGCGACATGGAGACTGGTGATATAGAGGCGAGCTTGGTTTTAAGCACGTTTAGAGTAGCGAGGGCAACAGAATGATAGTAAAAGAAAAGCTTGTTTTCTGGCCGCTTGCTGCTGTATTTATAGGTATGCTGGTTTTTGGCTTTGTTTCACAGGGAAAAAAGGAAGGGGCGACAAAGGATTTATTAAAAGAGATCGAGGTGGCGACGAAAAAAAGCAGAGCCAAGAAAAAGGCGAAAAAAGATAAATTGGATGTTAAGATGCTTAAGACAGAAGATAACCTGGATATGTATGAACTTCTTTTGAAAAGAAGCCCATTTTTTAGGGTTAGGGATGTTTCAGAGATTAAAAAGGTAGAAGTGATACCTCTTAAAAAGGAAGAACCAAAAAAGGTAATACTTAAATATAAAGGTAAGGCAATGATGGGTTCAAAGATCATGGTTGTTATTGAAGACCAAGGTACCGGAAAAAGTTTTTTTGTACAGGAAGGCGATATGGTAGGAGATTTTCTTGTGGTTACCATAGATGAGAAAGAGGTAGTGCTTAGGAAAAAAGGCGGGGAAGAGGTCATATTGAGCTCTTCCAAAAGGGAACAGGAAAAGAAAGAAGAAGGGCCAAGCGAAGAGTAGTTCAAACTGTTCAAGGCCTGGCTTTGAACAAAGTCTTGAAGGCGGGAGAAATGAGAAAGGCGTTGGTTTACACAATAAGCATTTTGATTTTTATAATATCGCTGTGCTGGTCTTTGTGTACCCCAGCATCTGCATTCGTGGATTCTTCCCCCGGTAGCAGGGTAACGAGGCTTTCAAAGGCTGATTTGAAGAAATATTTTGAAAAGGCCATGTTTTTGTTTGAATCTGGAAAGTATAAAGAGGCGGTCATTGTATTCGAAGCCCTTATCAAGACAGAAAAATCTCAGAATGAGGCCTATTTTACGCCTTTCGCAGAGATCTACATTGAGAAATCCAGGGCAAGGATGAAGGAATTACTTATACTGGAAGACAGAAAATGGGCTAGGATGAAAAGGGATGTCGTGGACGAGGCGAAACGTATAGCGCAGAAAGAAGCAGAAGGATTGGCAAAAGAACAAGAGGAAAGGATTTTAAAAGAAGAAAAAGAAAAGCGAATGACTATAGAAGAGGCCAGGAAAAAGAAGGCATATCGGTTAGCCCAGGCAGCCAGAGATACATATGAGCGTGCCATGAAATATTATAAAAAAGGGAATTATCCAGCGGCTATTGTAGAATTTAAAAAGATAAAAGAAGTTGATTCTAGAAGTAGGTTGGTGATTGAAGCCGAGGCATTGATAGATAAGGCTCAAAAGGAGATAAAAAAAGGAGAAGAAAAGGAACTCTTGGCCAAGATGGAGGCTGCAAGGTTTGCCAGGATTGAGATGGAGCGCGAAGAAAGGCAAAGGGAAATAGAAGAGAAGCGCAGAAAAATTGAGCGAGAAAGAAAAGAAAAAGAAAAAGTAAGACTTAAAAAGATATTTGAAGAAAGATTAAGGATTAAGGAAAGAAGAGAAAAGATAGCCAGGGTAGAGGGCTTGATGGATGCCATAAGGGCGTATGCTGGAGAGCGTAGGTTCCAAGACGCAGAAAAAACGCTCAGCACTGCCATGTTAGAGTTTCCGGAGAACGAAAGATTTAAGGATATAAAGCACTATGTAGAAATTGAAAAAGTAAAGATAGAGGAAAAAGCATTGAAGAAAGCAAGGGAGATTACAGAGGAGAAGATGCTCCTAGAGGTGGCTAAAAAACATATACTCCCTGAGGAAAAATATGGCATTCTGGAAAAAGAAAATAAGATGACGCTTGTAAGGGTTCCTGAGATCAGGAAAAGATTAAAGATTCCGATCAGCGTTGATTTTAAAGACATAGAGCTGGACTATGTCTTGAGTTTTCTTTCTGATGCTACCGGGGTCAATATCATTCCTTCGGGCGAGATAGACATGGAGGAGAAAAAGGTTACTATAAAGATAAAGGATATGCCGCTTGAGGAGGCATTGAGGTATATCCTAAAATCGCAGGATCTTATTTACAGGATAGAGGAAGATGCAGTCTGGGTGGCTACAAAGGAAGAGCTGGACAATGAGCAAGTAGAGACAAGGGTGTATTTTTTGGATCAAGGTGTAGGCAGGTTTGCAGAATTTTCAGGGACGTATGATGAAGAAGGCGGGAGTTCTGCCGAGACAGAGATTAGTACTATAAAAGATATCCTTGAGGAATCAGTGGATTGGCCGAAGGATTCAAAATTGACTGTGGATGATAGGACAGGAGCTCTTATAGTAAACAATATCCCTTCGAATCTGGAGATTATAGAAAATCTACTCTACAATCTTGATGTTACCCCTACGCAGATTTCAGTAGAGGCGAGATTTTTAGAAATAAAGATTACAGATACTGATGAATTGGGCTTTGAATGGAAACTGAATAGTGATTTTGGCCTTAGTCAGAACAATGCGAAACAGAACAAGCATGGATTTGCCTCTTCGAGCGGAGTAGATTTTTCAGATTTTAGCAACAAGGATTATGGTTTTAATTTGACGTATCAGGGGATATTGTCGCATCCGCAGTTTCAAGCAGTATTGCACGCATTCGAGCAAAAACAGAATGTAAAAACCCTTTCCGCTCCCAGGATAACTACATTGAATAATCAGGCAGCTACCATAGAGGTTATAGATGAATATATATATCCTACCAGATATGAAGTGAGTCTGGTACAGTATGATATAAATGGCGATGGAGATTTTGACGATGCAGGAGAGACAGAATGGGCGAACATACCCCAGGATTTTGTAACAAGGGATGTGGGTATACTTTTACATGTTAAGCCAAGCGTGGGAGTCGATAATAAGACTATTACACTTGCCTTGACTCCGGAGGTGAGCGAACAGGACTCTACTACTTCGTCATATTCATATTCAGGTAGCGTTTCGATACCAAACTTTAAAACCAGAAATTTGAGCACGAGTGTTATTGTTGAAAGCGGAGAGACGGTTGTCATGGGGGGCCTGATAAGTGAAAGCAGCACTACTACAAAGACAAAGGTACCTTTTCTGGGAGACCTGCCGATTGTAGGCGGTCTGTTCAAAAAGAGTTACGAAGGTGTAGAGCGTAGGAATCTTCTGATATTTGTCACGGCAACAGTTTTGAATAAAGAAGAAAGCGTAATAGCTGATGCTATTGAGCTCCAAGAGGAGTCTTTGGTGCAATGATAAAGCATGTGGGTATAATTTTATTTGGTTTTTTTCTTTTTTCCACAGGGTCTTCGTATGCCTACGAAGTGAAGTCCTTAAATGGTAGCGAGGGCACAGATAAATATTCTATAGTTGAGGTCCCCCAGATCCGGGAGAAGTTAAAGACGCCCATAACAGTGGATTTCAGAGATGTAAATCTTGACTATGTGCTGGATTTTCTTTCAGATGCGACAGGAGTGAATATAATTACAGGGAGCACTGTTAAGTCCGAAGACAAAAAGGTTACTATTAGAGTAAAGGATATGACTCTGGAAAGCCTGTTAAAATATATATTTAGAAATCAGGGTCTTGTATACAGGATTGAAAAGAATGCGGTATGGGTGGATACTATGGATGCCATGGAAGAAGAAGATCTGGAGACCAGGATTTATTATTTAAATCAGGGCCTGGCGATGTTTACAGAGTTTAGCGGAAAGACGGCCAGTTCTACAGGAGAAGGATTTGGGGGAGCAGCCGGTATATCAAAGATCAATACCATAAAGGATGTCCTGGAGGATGCAGTGCGGTGGCCCAGCGATGCCAAGATCAATCTGGATGGGCGCACAGGGGCACTGATAATTACAAATAGCCCGTCGAATCTAAGGATCATAGAAGACATACTTTACAATCTGGACATAGACACAACCCAGATTCTCATAGAGACCAGATTTATAGAGGTAAACGTAACAGATCTGAGCGAATTAGGTATGAATCTTTCTTTAGACAGCCCTTTTGCGATTTATAAGGATGATGGTCAGTCAGTGAATCAGATATCTAGCGGTAGTGGTTCGAACTTTATGGCATTTACGGGAGCTCCGAACGAAGGTCTTAATCTTACATATCAGGGCATGCTGACTAAACCGCAGTTTTCAGTGGTCTTGCATGCTATGGAGAGAAAAACAAATCTCAAGACCCTTTCTTCCCCGAAGATCACGACGCTGAATAACCACACAGCGACTATAGAGATAGCGAACGAATATGTGTATCCGTCGAGATATGAACCTACTTTGATAAAAGAAGATTTGAATAATGACGGAGATTTTCTTGATACAGTGAATGGCGTGAAAGAAACAAGGTTTGTGAATGTGCCGCAGGGTTTTGAGACAAGGGACATAGGGATATTACTTCAGGTGACACCGAACGTGGGCAGAAATAAGGAAATGATAACATTGACGCTAAAGCCTGAAGTGAGCGAGGCAACAGCTAATGCATTTCAATACAGCGGAGAGGTTAAGCTCCCTAAATTTACGACAAGGAATTTGACCACGAATATAGTAGTAAAGAACGGAGATACAGTAGTACTTGGCGGATTGATAAAGGAAACCAGAACTAAGGTAGAGACAAAGACACCTTTTTTAGGGGACCTACCTTTATTCGGCCCTCTATTCAGGAAAGACTCAGACAGCGTGGAGAGGAAAAATCTTCTGATATTTGTGACTGCTACTGTCTTGAGCCGGACCGGGGAGAAACTGCAATGAGTAAAATTATCAATATCAAAGACGTGGCAAGAGAAGCAGGAGTTTCCATAGCGACTGTTTCTAGGGTTGTAAATAGATTGTCTACTGTCAAGAGGGAGAATAAGGCAAGGGTTGAGGCCGCGATTAAGAAGCTGAAGTTCAGGCCTAATGTGAGTGCGCAAAGACTTGCAGCAAAACAAAATAATGCTATCGGCCTTGTGATTCCTAGATACGCCGATATATTTCATTCGTTTTACGCGCTTCAGATTCTTCAGGGTGTTGGCCTTGCAGTGGAAAGGATGAGGCTGGATCTACTTCTGCATATTACAAACGGAGGTACCTTTTTGAATACGTCAGCTGTCGAGGGCGTGATATTCTCTGATATCATAGAGAACGAAGATCAAGTGGACAATGTGCTGCAGATGGATATTCCGTGTGTTATTATGAATTATCTTACAAAGGATCTTCCTGTTTCGTGCGTAGCCATAAATAATATCGGAGGAGCCATGAAGGCAGTAGAATATCTTGTTAAGCTCGGGCATACTAAAATCGCTACTATAACCGGAGAATTAAGATCACAGGTTGCCATAGACAGGATGGATGGATTTGTGGAGGCACTTGATAAAAATAAGATAGAAAAAAAGGATAATTATGTAAAATATGGGGATTTTGGAAGGGATTCTGCTATCAAGGCTACAAAAGAGCTTATAAAATTAAAGACACCACCTACGGCTATTTTTGCTGCGAGCGACGAGATGGCTGTAGGTGCGATACAAGTCGCGATTGAAAGCGGAGTTAATGTTCCTGGCGATCTGTCTGTCATAGGATTTGATGATAATCCATTGGCTCTTAGTTTTTCACCCGTTTCTGTTACTACTATAAGGCAGCCTTTGCATGAGATGGCGATGGTTGCGACAGAGACATTGCAGAAGATTATAACTAAAAAGTCCAAAGGCAATAAAAAGACACAACTTCAATGTGAATTAATAAAACGTTCTTCCTGCCGTTTGTTAACCTAGCTATATACTTCCGTTGACAATTCAAAAATACAGGTTAAACTATTACTGTATGATTATACCTATTCTAGATAGAGTGCTCGCCGGTCAAGAACTAGAGCTTAAAGATGCAAGGACCTTATTGGCTGTGGGAAGAGATGAATTGTCTTTTCTTATGCATGCTTCTGATACCCTACGGCGAAGATTTTGCGGTGATAAGATGGATCTATGTTCTTTAGTAAACGCAAAGAGCGGCTTGTGTTCGGAGGATTGTAAATTTTGTGCCCAGTCATCGAGGCATAAGGCTGGTTGTAAGGTTTACCCCTTGATCAGCGTCGGAAAGATCCTCAAGTCCGCCAAAGAGGCAAAAAGAATAGGCGCTGGTCACTTTTGTATTGTTACTAGTGGTGAGGGGCCAACGAGAGAAGAATTTAAGAAGATAAAAAATGCAATAGAAAGAATAAATGAAGAAGTCGGCATAAAGGTGGATTGTTCCCTAGGTGTACTTGAGATAGGAATGGTAAGGGATTTAAAGGCGCTGGGCATCGATAGGTATAACCATAATTTGGAGACTTCAGGGGATTATTATAAAAATATTTGCACGACACATCCTTATAAAAACAGATTAAGTATGCTGGGTATGTTAAAGGATGTTGGCCTGGAGCCTTGCTGTGGCGGAATCATAGGTATGGGCGAGTCGCCAGAGGATAGGATAGAGCTTATGTTTACTCTAAAAAGATTAAATATCAGCTGTGTGCCGATAAATATACTCGATCCTAGAAAAGGGACTCCCCTTGAGAACATGGAGACTATTTCGCCGCTAGAGACAATAAAGACTATTGCGGTTTGCAGATTAGTCTTACCTAGGGCAACAATAAAGATCGCAGGTGGCAGAGAGAAGGGTTTGCGTGACTTGCAGGCAATGGCATTTGCCTCAGGCGCGAACGGCATGATAATAGGAGGGTATCTTACTACAAAAGGCAGATCCGTAGAAGAGGATTTGCAGATGATAAAGGATTTGGGGTTTAAAGTATAAAAAAGGAGGCAACATGAAAAAGCTCAGGATAGCGGTTTTAGGGGCAGGAGGATTAGGGAAGGCGTGCCTGGATGTAGTAGCAAAGAAAAACGAGGCAAAAGTTGTCGGGATTTGCGATTCTCACGGTTTTTTATATTCTGAAAAGGGAATAGGTGTTGGGGATTTAATGAGGTTGTGCCCTTCCAAAGATTCTATAGGAGAGATTATAAAATTAAAGAATAGATTTGACGGGATTTTTGTGGCACTTCCTAATCTACCCAATGAATTTATACCCAGCGTGGTAAAGCGCTTTATGAAAGCGAGGTATAATGGGATTTTTACATGCGCCTTGAAGCGCACTAGTGCTATTAAACTGATGATGAAATTAGACTCTGGATTAAAAAGAAACAAGAGTGTTTATATAGCTGGCTGCGGTGCGACCCCTGGGCTTCTTTCAGCTGCAGCAGTCTTGGCAGCCCAGTCATTTACAAAGGTCGAGGATGTAAACATCCGGTGGGGAGTCGGTATTTCCAACTGGGATGCATATAAGGCTACGATCAGAGAAGATATCGCTCATCTGCCTGGCTATACAGTCAATAGGGCAAAGAGGATGTCAGACAGGGATGTCGAGAGATACTTGGATAGGACAGATGGGAAACTCGAATTGCACGATATGGAACATGCAGATGATATCCTGCTTAAAAGGGCAGGGGTCGTAGATTCTTTAAAAATGGTTTCAGTGGGAGGCGTGATGGATACGAGGCATGCAAAAAAACCTGTCTCTACTACAATGACACTTACAGGCACTACATTTGAGGGCAAGCGTTCAAGTCATAGGTTTATACTTGGAGACGAGACTTCAATGGCAGCCAATGTCATTGGACCTGCACTCGGATACCTGAAGCGCGCCACCTGGCTTAAAAAGCATAAGATATACGGCATGTTTGGTTCTACAGAATTCATGCCAATGATACTGAAATAAGTTATCTGAGTCACTAGATAACTTCCTTTATGTTTGATTTTGATTATCTCTTGCAACAAGAACTCGAAGAGTTTAAGACCTCGGGGCTTTATAGGCAGACGAAGCGTATAGACACTATCCAAGGTCCTGAAGTAATCATCGACGGGAAAAAGGTAACTTTACTTTCCTCTAATAATTATCTGGGATTAGCCTTTCATCCAGAAGTAATCAAGGCACAGGCACAGGCTCTAGAGGAGTTTGGCGCAGGAGCTTGTGCATCGCGACTAGTTTCTGGAAACATGAGTCTGCATGAAAAACTCGAAGAGAGGATAGCTGCTTTTAAGGGAACTGAGGGGGCTATTGTATTTCCTACGGGTTACATGGCAAATGTTGGGACCATAAGTGCTGTTTCAAGCGAAAAAGACCTTATAGCTTGTGATAAATTGAATCATGCCAGCATCATAGATGGTGCGCGTTTAAGCGGCGCAACCATGAGAGTATATCCTCATAAGAATATGGGAAGATTAAAGGATATTCTGAAAAAAGCTACCTCGTATAGAAGGAAAATTATTATTAGTGACGGGATCTTTAGTATGGATGGCGACATAGCTTTTCTTCCTGAACTCATCGAACTCGCAGAGAGATTCGACGCTATCTTGATGCTGGATGACGCGCATGCGACAGGTGTCTTGGGTAAGACCGGAAGAGGGACATGCGAACATTATGGAATAAAAAAAGGTGTGCATATCCAGATGGGCACACTTAGCAAGGCGATAGGGAATCTTGGCGGATTTATAGCTGGTTCCAGGCTTCTCGTAGATTACATACGCAATAAAGCCAGGTCTTTTATTTATTCCACTGCGCTTCCACCTGCAATACTAGGTGGCTCTATAAAGGCCATAGATATAGTTGAGAAAGATCCTGGATTGAGAAAGAGGCTCTGGGTCAATATTAGAAAGTTTCGTAGCGCGCTGCAGGAATTAGATTTTAATATAATGGGTTCAGAGACACAGATAGTCCCGATTTACATTAAAGATGCGCCTACGACAATGAAGGCCTCAGAATTTTTGTTTAAAAATGGTATCTTTGCGCCAGGCATAAGGCCTCCAACAGTACCAAAGGCAAAGTGCAGGATAAGGACATCTTTAATGACAACGCATACAGAAAGACATATAGATGATGCAGTAGAGGTATTCAGGAGATTAAAGAATGAAAGGTTTTTTTGTAACAGGGACTGATACCGGTGTCGGGAAGACCGAAGTAGCAGCGTATCTTGCAAAGAGATTTTCGCAAAAAGGTCTTAAGGTTAGCGTAATGAAACCTGTTGCAACTGGTTTTAAGACATTTTGCAAGGATGCTCAGATTTTAAGGAGGTTCTCTAGATCAAATGCTTCAATAGATTGCATTAATCCCGTATCTTTTAGGTCTCCGCTTGCGCCATTGGTAGCAAGCGCCTTGGAGAACAAAAGATTTGATACAGGGATTATCTGGCGCAGATTCAAAAGATTAAAGAAAAATAGTGACATGATTATAGTAGAGGGTATTGGCGGCGTAATGGTACCGCTCTATAAAAAAGGTAAGAAGGTGTTTTATGTATTTGATATGATTTTAAAGATGCATCTCCCGGTTATTATAGTTTCGAGGCCAGATCTTGGTACTATAAACCATACTCTTATGACCGTAAAGGCACTCAAGACCCGAGGCGTAAAAATAAAAGGGATTATTTTTAATCATACATCTCGCGTAAAAAAAGACGCTTCAGTAAAAACAAACCCTGAAACGATAGAAAGGCTATCAAGGATAAGGGTCCTGGGAATCATGCATTATAACAGAAGAAGAAACAAAAGGAGGATACGATGGTTAAGGGGAGCAGGATTCTGATTTTTGTAATAGGTTTTCTCTGCGCCTGGATTTTATTTTCTGCAAGTTCAAAGAAGGCAGTAGGAGGACCTCTGATACCGTCCAGCATTGCTTTTTCAGGGGAAAGCAATGTCATATATTTTCTGGATAGACAAAGGGCGATGCTTTACAGATATAATACCCAGGGTCGCTTGACGCGTTCCTATATCATAAAGGAACTGGGTAAGGATCTGCGGTTAAAGTAATGTGATTGACCGGAATTTCTTAAAATGTTAAAATAGGACATTATGAAGATCAAGGAGAAATTTCTTACAACCGGGATAGGAAGTTTACCGTATCTTGATGCAGCAAGAGGCGTTAAGGCTATATGCGATGCGTTTGACATACCATTCTGGCCACAGCTTCCCAAAAGGAGTTTTAAGGAAAACATGTATGTCCAGTATGCCGAGGGGCTACCTGCGCTTATTATCGACGAGAAAAATAGAAAAGTACATGTGGATACCGGAAGGGATTTGAGCGAGGGGCTGGGCAGGCTATACGAGGTGTATCTTTCAGAAGATTATAATACCTTTTCATTAAGGAAAGATTTTGCAGAGGGTTTTTACGTTTTTTTGGACGCAGCAAAAAAATTAGACCTGGATTACGCAAAAGGCCATCTCACGGGCCCTGTGAGTTTCGGACTTAGTGTCGTCGACGAGAAAGGGAAGTCTATAATATATAATGAGACCCTTAAGGAGGCCTTCCTTAAACTTCTGGAGATAAAGGCTGCATGGCAGATCGATAGACTAAAAGAGGTTTCTAGAAAGGTCATTATATTTATAGACGAGCCATACCTTACGAGTTTTGGTTCCAGCTTTGTAAATATCCAGAGGCAAGACGTAATACTGGCTTTAAATGCCCTCATAGATAAGATACATGCGAAGGGTGCATTGGCGGGTATTCATTGTTGCGGAAATACAGACTGGTCGTTATTTACCGAGACAGAAGTCGATATTATCAATTTTGATGCGTATTCATATGCCGGTGGCTTCTCGCTGTACCCGGAAAACATAAAGGAATTCTTGAAGAAAGGCGGTGCTCTGGCATGGGGCATTGTCCCGACTTCTAAATCAGTGTTGAAAGAGGATGAAGGTTCACTTTTTACTAGATTAAAAGATGAGATTGAAGGTCTGGAGAAAAAAGGAGTTCCCCGAAAGTTATTGATATCTAATTCTTTACTCACGCCAAGCTGCGGGATGGGCACCCTTTCTGAGGATTTGACGCAGGATATAATAGCCAAGCTTACCAGGGTAGCGCGATTAGCAAAAGACAAGTTAACTTAATAAGAGTTTATTTTTAGTTACCCATTTTTAATATTATAAGATTTGGGTAATTATTTTAGTCATGGATTATATAAAGGTAGATCTACCGCATAAAATAAAATATGATGTTTTAGCATTAGGCGCCGAGGCCAAGGCTAGCTTTTGTTTTGTTAAAGGTAGTACAGCATATGTTTCAAAACCTGACGGAGGGTTAACTAGTCTGGAAGGCACCAGGGTCTTCGAAGCCAGACTAAAAAAAGCTCAAAATGGCCTTAAAGCAAGGCCAAGAATCATTGCATGTGATTTACACCCAGGGTACGCCTCAACTAAGCTAGCAAACGATATAGCGGAATCTCAAGGTTTAAGCCTTAGGCCGGTTCAGCATCACCATGCTCATATAGCAAGCTGCATAGTAGATAATGATATTAAAGGTAAGGTGATAGGCATTGCTTTTGATGGTACAGGATTTGGCCTGGACGGCAATATCTGGGGAGGCGAGTTTTTTATAGGCACTCTCGGTGGCTTTAAAAGAGTCGCGCAGTTAAAGTATATTCCCATGCCCGGAGGGGAGGCATCTATCAGGGAACCATGGCGCATGGCATTCAGTTACCTTTATAGTATATACAGCTGGAGGCTTAAACATCTAAAGTTGGATTTTTTGACGAGGTTAAACAATGCTAATACAGAACTCCTTGCGCAGATTATAGACAAAAATATAAATTCTCCGCTAACTTCAAGCATAGGTAGGCTTTTTGATGCTGTTTCTGCGCTTTTAGGTATTTGCGGTGTTGCAAGATATGTTGGCCAGGCAGCGATTGAACTGGAAAAAGAGATCTTGCCTCACCCTTCATGTCTTGCGCCACACAGTAGTTATAATTTTAGATATAAAGAGGAAAAAGGAGTTATTGTGATAGATTGGACTCCAGTGATTAAAGGTATCATCAAGGATCTACAAGTTAAAAAAAGTAAGCCTGAGATTTCTTTAAAATTTCACAATGCCATCTGTTATATGGTAAGGGATGTCTCTAAATTATTGAGGAAGAAATACAAGATGGACAAGGTTTCTATGAGCGGTGGCGTGTTTCAAAATAAGTATATAGCGCGTAATGTAAAAGTGCTTCTAGGTGAGAGCGGATTTAAGGTATATTTTAACAAAAGTGTACCAGTCCATGACGGAAACATTGCATTGGGCCAGGCAGTATTGGCTGCGAGACGATAGAGATGTGTTTGGCAATACCAATGAAGATTTTAAAGATAGAGGGTGATAGGGCAGTGGTCTCTGCCGGGACAGTAAAACGCAGGATCGCTGTCAATTTCTTGACTAGGCCTAAGATAGGCGATTATGTGATGGTTCACGCAGGTTTTGCAATAGAAAAACTTGATCCAAAAGAAGCAGAAGAGACATTGCGCATATTAGAAGAGACCAGATGAGATATATAGACGAATTCAGGAATAATAGAATAGCAAAGGATATTTCAGGTGTTATTTTTAGGAAGACAAAGGGCCTGAGGCGTATGAATATCATGGAGGTATGCGGTACTCATACTATGTCTATCTGTAAGTTTGGGATTCGAAGCCTATTGCCTGATAGTATAAATCTTATTTCTGGACCAGGTTGTCCTGTTTGCGTTACTCCAAAAGCTTATATTGACAGGGCAATTGGATTTTGCAGTATCCCTGGCGTTATTATAGCTACTTTTGGTGATATGATGAGGGTTCCTGGTTCGCATTCTAGTCTGGCAGAGGAAAAGGCAAAGGGAGGCAAAGTAAAGGTTGTGTATTCTTGTCTGGATGCAGTCGAACTTGCTGAAAAGCACCCTGATAGAAATATAATTTTTCTCGGTATAGGTTTTGAAACTACGACACCTACTATTGCATCGAGTGTAGTGTATGCAAAGAAAAAAAAGATAAAGAATTTTTTTGTATATGCAGGTCACAAGGTCGTATTGCCTGCGATGAGGGCATTAGTCGAAGATAAGGGAATAAATATAGACGGGTTTTTATGTCCTGCGCATGTGAGTGCTATAATCGGAACAAGGCCTTATGAGGTTATTGCCAGAAAATACAGGATACCATGCGTGGTGACTGGTTTTGAACCGCTTGATGTGCTGCAGGGCATTCTGATGCTTACAGAACAGATCACTTCAGGAAAAGCGTCTGTTAAAAATCAGTATAAAAGGGTGGTTAAAAAATCTGGGAACAAAAAAGGCCTTGGCCTTATGGATGAGGTTTTTTCGAGAAGAAATTCTGAGTGGCGCGGCATAGGCGTGTTGCCAAAAAGCGGATTGATGTTGAATAAAAAATATTCTTCGTTTGATGCCGAGAGTACATTTCGATTGCCGAAGATAAAGACCCTGCCTGATACGGGATGCATCTGTGGTAGCGTCCTTAAAGGTATAAAGACACCGTTCGATTGCAGATTATTTGCTAAAAAATGCACTCCTTTAAAACCTGTTGGCGCGTGTATGGTTTCAAGCGAAGGTACTTGCGCAGCGTATTATAAATATCGACGATGAAAAAGATAACCTTATCCCATGGAAGCGGCGGAAGTCTAATGCATGATTTGATAAAAGGATTGTTCCTCAAGAACCTGGCAAATCCTTTTTTGAATAAATTAGGAGATGCTGCATTAATCGATAAAAATTTAGCCTATACTACAGATTCATTTGTTATTAACCCTATATTTTTTCCGGGAGGCGACATAGGAAAACTGGCTGTCTGTGGGACAGTTAATGATTTATGCGTGTCTGGTGCCAGACCTAAGTATTTATCCTGTGGTATGATCGTTGAAGAAGGGTTTGATTATAAAGATCTGGAGAGGATAACATTATCAATAAAAGATACCTGCAAGAGTTCAGGTGTCAGCGTAGTCGCTGGAGATTTTAAGGTGGTCGAGAAAGGTGCTGTTGATAAAATTTTTATAAATACCTCTGGTATCGGAGAGATTTTTAAAGAAGCTAGGCTTGGAGCAGGTTATATAAAGCCTGGTGATAAAATCATAATAAACGGTACGGTAGGAGATCATGCGTTGGCTGTGCTTGTTGCAAGGGAAGAGCTAAAATTTAAATCAAAGCTCTTTAGTGACTGTGCGTCTCTCAATAGTTTGGTATCTTCGATAATCTGTAGAGATGTAAGATTTATGAGGGATCCTACAAGAGGAGGACTTGCTACTACATTAAATGAGATAGCACAGGAATGCGGTTATAATATCAGCATAGATGAGTCAAGGATTCCTGTGAAGGAATCTGTAAAGGCATTATGCGAGGCATTGGGTTTAGATTCACTTTATATGGCGAACGAAGGCAAGGTTTTAGCAGTAGTGTCTAGAAACTCTGCGTCGAAGATTTTATCCCGCATGAGAAGACATCCGCTTGGGAAAAACAGTAAAATAATAGGCGAAGTGGACAAAGTTAAGCGCAAAAGAGTTTATCTTAAGACCATGGTTGGCGGTACGCGTATTTTGGATATGTTACAGGGTGAACAACTTCCACGCATTTGCTGATTTTGAGTTTATATAGTTTAATGTTCAGCCTTGAACTTGCCGTAAGGAGAAACAATGCATGAGATAGGGATTATGGATGATATCTTAAGCGCGATTAGCGCTAAATTAAGGGACAAAAAAGAGATATCAAAGGTTAAGAGTGTTAATATATCTATAGGAGAGCTCGAGCATATCAGTCCAGAGCATTTCGAATTTCATTTTAGAGAACGGACAAAAAGTAGCCTTCTTAAAAATGCGAAATTAAATTTTAAAACTGTTGAGGCGCGGTTTAGGTGTAAAGACTGCAGTACTGAATTTAAGGGGCAAGAAGGGTTAAAAGGTTGCCCGAGGTGCAAAAGTAACGTTAACGATGTAATCTCTGGCATCGGGATCAATGTGGACTCTGTAGAGATAGTTTAACATGGCTAAGAGTAAAGGCTACCAAGAGAGATTTTATAGGAAATGGACAGCGTCTAGAGACCTCATTACACAAGAAGTGATTGTTGGCGAGACAGACATTCTTATTTCTGCAGAAAAGGATGTAAAGGATATTGCAGAAAAACTTGTTGAAAAGTATAGAACTGAGATAGAAGATTATATAAGAAGGCACCCTGATTTTAAAACTAATCTTGAGCCATTGGATTTGGTTTTACCTGCTTCTGAGATTATAAAAGATATGATTCTCGCTTCAAAAGCAGCAGGTGTTGGACCAATGGCTAGTGTCGCAGGCGCAGTCGCAGAGTTTACAGGAAAAGAGCTTTTGTCGTATTCGAAGCAAATTATCGTAGAGAACGGAGGAGACATTTTTATCTCTTCCGGCAAGGAACGCACTATAACAATTTTTGCCGGAGGGTCACCTCTTAGTAACAAACTTTCTATAAAGGTAAAGCCAGAGGATACGCCGGTTGGCGTATGTACATCATCAGGCACTATAGGACATTCTTTGAGCTTTGGAAAAGCAGATGCCTGTGTTATAATGGCTCAGTCTGCATCCTTGGCAGACGCAGTTGCTACAGCTACATGTAATAGGGTGAAGAAGAAAGAAGATATTAAACCCGCGCTTAAATTTGCTATTTCTATAAAAGAAATACGCGGAGCATTGATAGTTTATAAAAAGGATTTCGGCGTATCTGGCAATATAGAATTAGCCTAACTTTACACTTTTGGTATGTAAATTTAAGATGGAGGGGAATATGAAGTCAGAGAGGATAGTGTTAAAATTTCCGCATAGGCTCGTGGATCAACCGGTAATTTACAGGATGGTGAAAGATTACGACCTCGAGTTTAATATATTGAAAGCCTATGTTACGCCGAGAGAAGAAGGGCTTCTTGTACTTGAACTTACAGGTGAGGATAAGAAATTTAATAAGGCCATAGCGTTTGCAAAATCTCTGGGCGTTAGCGTGCAGCCGCTTTCTAAGGATATAAAGCGGAATGAGGTAAAGTGTACTCATTGCGGCGCATGTGTTCCGATATGTCCGACAGAGGCGCTCGTGATAGATACAAAGACGCGTAAGGTTGAGTTCTATAGCGAGAAGTGTATTGCTTGTGAGCTATGCATAAAGGCATGTCCACCCCGAGCAATGGAGTTACATTTTTAATTAAAAACGCAAAGTTATTTTTTACTTGACATAAACTAGCTTTGTATTATAATCATAACTTAAGTTGTCTTTTATTTTTTTAAAAGTTTGTGATAATTTTCACAAAGTCATTTCTTGAAAGGTACTTCGTTGAACACGTATTTTATCAACAGGCCGAATCTTGATAGGCTAGCCAAGTCGCTTTCCAAGACATACAGGGTCTATATTCCTGTAAAATCCGAAGATAAGATATCTTACAGAAGAGTAAGAGACGAAGGGTTTGAGGATGTTGTCGTTGGAGAGATAAGAGCGGTCCAGACCATAAAGAGTTTTTATTTTCCTGCCCGCACAAAGGTATCAGATTATTTTTCTGAAGCTACTCCTGAGAAAAAATCAAGGCCTATAGCGATAATAGGGGCCAAGTCGTGTGACCTGGCCTCGCTTAAGATAATGGATTATGTATACATGCAGGATCCCCTTAAGGATCCTCTATATGTCTCTAGGAGAGAAGAAGGACTGATAATCTCAAGTGATTGCACGTTGTATGGCGGGAGTTGTTTTTGCGTCGCCTTAGGCATAATGCCTTATCCGAGCGAAGACTTTGATATAAATCTTTCAGAGGTGGCTAGCGGATATGTGATAGAGGTAGGTTCTGAAAAAGGAGAAAAAATAATAAAGGAATATTTTAAGTTGT
Organism: uncultured Planctomycetia bacterium; assembly: GCA_964652265.1. Taxonomy (GTDB): domain Bacteria; phylum Omnitrophota; class Gorgyraeia; order Gorgyraeales; family Gorgyraeaceae; genus JAHIUV01. The sequence continues at coordinate 37,397 of CAZZAL010000004.1, read as the reverse complement.
TTCAGAGTGCTAATCTTTATACTGAAAAAAAAGCGGAAAACAGGAAGAAATTAAAAGAAAGCCTTTTGGAACACGTAAAGGAAAGTAAAATCCCGAAAAAGGATTCTATACAAGAAGGTTTCAAGAAAAAATTTGACTCAAGGCTATGGGAAGAAACAATAAAGACTTGCGTCGAATGCGGTGCATGCAATATGATTTGTCCGGCATGCCACTGCTTTATTCTAAAGGACCAAGATGTTGGTAAGGGATTCGAAAGACTCAGGCTGTGGGATTCATGCCTTCTCTTGTCTTTTGCAAGGGTTGCGGGCGGGGCGAACCCAAGAAAGCTTCTGGCCGAGCGCCTGAGAAACCGTTTTGATAAGAAGTTTAATTTTTTCCCTGATGTGATTGGGAAATTTGGCTGCACTGGTTGCGGAAGATGCACTGAGGCATGTCCGGGAAAGATAGATATCAGGGAAGTGTTGAGTAAGTTATGATAGATAATCCTTATGCTCCGGTAAAGACAGAGGTTTTGGGTATCTGCGAAGAAAGTTCTACGATCAAGACAGTTACTCTTAAACCAGAAACCCCGCTGTCTTTTAAAGCAGGCCAGTTTATGGAGATGACTGTGCCAGGTCTGGGCGAGGCACCTTTTACTCCTTCTTCTTCTCCGCATGAAAAACAAAAGCTGGAGATTAGTATTATGAAGGCAGGTCAGATTACCGGAAAGATCCATGATCTAAAAAAAGGCGATACAGTGGGGCTACGCGGACCTTATGGAAACGAATACCCTCTTTCTGATTATGAAGGAAAAGATGTTTTATTGGTCGGAGGAGGCGTGGGACTGGCACCGTTAAGATCTCTATTCTTAGCCCTGGTCCATGATGTGAAGAAATACAAGAGCATAACATTTTGCTGCGGTTCCAGGACCCCATCTGACATTATATATAAGGAAAGCGTGCTGGATAAATGGCAGAAGATAGATAAAAAGGTCAATTTCAGGATCACGGTTGATAAGAAAGACAAGGACTGGAAGGGCAAAGAAGGTCTTGTAACTACTACCCTGGACAACCTAAAGATAGATCTTAAGAATAGCGTTGCGGTGGTATGTGGCCCTCCGATCATGATGAAATTCAGCACTTTTAAGCTTATCGAGATAGGATACAAGGAAGAACAGATATATCTATCGATGGAAAAGAATATGAGTTGTGGTTTTGGCAAGTGCGGTCATTGCAGGCTCGGAAATTTCTATGTCTGTAAAGACGGGCCAGTATTCAGGTACGATAAGATAAGCAATATCCACGAAATCTGGGATTAGCATATGAAGCGCTTACTTGTAGACCTTGAAAAATTATATAGTTGCGAAAAACCTACAGCAAAGTGCAGTTACTATTATCACCCTGGAAATGACGGAGTGATCCGTCTTAGAGAGATAGGCCAGTTTAGGTATATCTGCAGGAAGTGCGAAGAGGCACCTTGCATAAACGCGTGTCCAAAAGAGGCACTGGAAAAAGATTCTGACGGTACAGTGAAGCGCTACACAATGCGCTGCGTATCGTGCAAGTCATGTAGCCTGGCATGCCCTTTTGGCACAATACCACTAGAGACAGTACCTTATATAACGTCGCAGTGCGATGAATGTATTGATCGTTGCAAGAAGGATGAGCCGCTCTGCGCGAAGACTTGCTCTGTTGATGGTGCGGTGAAATTTATAGATGTAAAACCCTCAGAAAAAGACGATATATATTTAGTAGGTAAAAATATAGCCGTGTACGCAAAGGCGTGGAAGAAGCTTCACCCATGATGAGACATTTATTTAATTTCATAGTATTTCCTGGATTTTTATTTACAGCTGCAGTAGGCCTCCTAGCGAGCTGGATAGATCGCAAGGTAACTGCCCGTGTACAATGGAGGGTGGGACCGCCATGGTATCAGCCTTTTGTTGATCTGGTGAAATTGAGTATAAAGGAGATAACTGTTCCAAGGGGAGCTTCAAAGCTGGTATTTTTCTTTTCTCCGCTCATGGGACTTAGCGCAGTTATACTGGCATCTACCTTTATATGGTTGGCGAATATAGAATTGGGTGCGAGTGGTTTTACAGGAGACCTTATCGTTATCCTGTATCTATTGACATTGCCGGCGATCGCACTTATATTGGGCTCATCAGCAAGCGGCAATCCACTGGCATCTCTTGGCGCATCAAGAGAGATAAAATTAATCCTTGCTTATGAATTACCTTTTATTATAGCCCTTATCGTGCCTATTATTAAAAGCAACGGGTTATTGAGGTTGACGGATTTAATTGCTTTTCAGGCAGCAAATGGCGCGTTTGTTTCAAATTTCTCTGGAGTTCTGGCGATTTTGGTAGCGATATTTTGCATGCAGGCAAAATTGGGACTTGTGCCGTTTGATATGGGCGAGGCAGAGACAGAGATAATGGCAGGGGCTTATATAGAATATTCAGGTATGCTTTTGGCTATTCTGAAACTCACAAAGACAATGATGATGGTCGCGCTCCCAGTATTTTTGACCACGGTATTTTGGGGCGGGTTTAGCATATGGAAGTACGTGATTTTATTGGTGGTTATAATTCTTATGAGGAATACAAATCCTCGCGTGAGGATTGATCAGGCAATGAGATTTTTCTGGGGCAAGATGACGCTTATAGCTAGCGTCGCAGTTTTACTGGCAACATTGGGGATGTAGCATGAGTTTAAAACTTAAGGCATTAACTAAATCGATTTGGGTTTATCACCTTTCAACAGGCAGTTGCAATAATTGCGACATAGAGATACTGGATCTTTTGACCCCGCGTTTTGACGTAGAGAGGTTTGGCATACTGCTTGTCGGAAGCGTGAAGCATGCTGATGCAATACTGGTGACAGGTGCGTTGAATCTAAAGACAATACCTAGGGTAAAGGCTGTATATGATCAGGCGCCAAAGCCGTGTGTTGTGATTGCGATAGGCGCGTGTTCTTGTGACCAAGGTATTTTTGCAAAAGGGTATAATACGCCGGATCCAGTGGATTCTTTACTTCCAGTCAATGTCTATATACCAGGATGTCCGCCAAAACCAGAGGCAATGATACTGGGTATTGTGAAATTGATTCAAAAACTACAGGGCAAGAAATGAGAAGAATAGACGTTATAGAAAATATAAAGGTGCGGGCCGGAGGAGACATGCTGGAGATTGAAGATCGTTCAGAGAAGCGTGTCTACGTTACTATTAAAAAAGAGATATTGCCAAAGATAGCTCGGTACCTCTTTAAGGACGTAAGGGCAAGGTTTTCAATCGCGTCCGGAGTGGATACACGAAAGGCAATCGAGATACTTTATCATTTTTCAGTTGACGAGATCGGACTTATAGTTTCGTTGAGAGTTGTTTTGGATAAATCTGACCTCCAAGTAGATAGTTTGACACCTCTGATGAAATGTGCAGAGTGGATAGAAAGAGAAATCCACGAGCTCTTGGGAGTGAATTTTAAAGACCACCCGAATCTGAAGCATCTACTTTTAAAAGACGATTGGCCTGAAGGGAATTATCCTTTAAGAAGGGACGAGTAAGGCATGGCGAAAAAGATTATTCCAATAGGTCCTTATCATCCACTACAGGAAGAGCCAGAGTTTTTCAGGTTGCACGTTGACGGCGAGACTGTTGTGGATATGGATATAGAGATTGGATATAACCACCGGGCTATCGAGAAGATAGCTGAGTCCAAGAGCTATGACCAAGTAACGTTTCTGGTCGAGAGGATTTGCGGGATCTGCTCGACATCGCATCCTTTTGCCTATACAAATGCTATTGATGATCTATTAGGAGTCCAGGTTCCAGAGAGAGCACTTTATATACGTACTATAATCGGAGAATTAGAACGGATACATAGTCATCTTTTATGGGTTGGCCTTGCGGGCCATTTTTTAGGATATAACACTGTATGGATGTGGGCGTGGAAATACAGGGAACCGGTCCTTGATATATTCGAAAGGATCACTGGGAACAGGAATCATTATGCCATGTTTAAGCCAGGTGGCATGCGAAGGGATCTGGATGAAGCAGATTTCCCGTGGATAAAAAAGACACTGAAGAGCTTGATACCTAAATTTGACATGTTCAAAGGTGCTGTTATTGATGATCCCGTGATACGAGCGAGGACCGAAGACGTGGGCGTGCTGACAAAGCAAGATGTGCATGATTATTCCGTTGTAGGGCCAACAGCAAGGGCTTCAGGTGTGGCTATTGATGTACGCCGGGATGATCCTTACGCAGCTTATGATAAAGTTGACTGGAAAGTCATAACTGCTGAAGGCGGAGGAGTTTTTTCAAAGGCAGTTGTGAGACTTTTGGAACTTTATGAATCGACAAATATAATACTTCAGTGTCTTGATAAGATACCAAAAGGTCCGATAGACCTTAATATAAAAGATATGCCGGTTGGAGAGGGTATTGGGAGACACGAGGCGCCGCGTGGCGAGGTATTTCACTATATCATGTCTGATGGTGGAAACAGTCCTGTCCGTCACAAGGTAAGGGCGCCAAGCTTCATGAACGTCTTCTCTAATAAAAAAGCAGTTATAGGCGAGACAGTTTCAGATGCTACTATAATCTTAGCTGCAGTGGATCCGTGCTATTGCTGTACAGAGAGAATGGCGGTTGTAGATCATAAGAGCGGTAAGAAAATAATGGATGGCCAAGATCTGATCCGGCTGTCCCAGGAAAAGACAGCACGGATGAAGAGATAATGATGGAGATATTGTTACAGCCAATTTTGATTTCGATATTAGCGGGAAGCTTCGTACTTTTTATTCCTAAGAGGTTCAGGAAGCTGGTGGAGGGATTTAGTCTCGCAATTGCTGTTTATTTGTTTATTGCCTCAATAAGAATATTTGCAAAGGCGCCTATCCATGCAGATTATCTATACGTTGATGGACTTTCGAGATTTATCGTGCTTGGTATAGGATTTTTCGGGGCGCTGGTAAGCCTGTATTCGCTGCGGTTCATGGCTTCTTTTAAACAGTTTCGTTCGTATTATGCGAATGTAATATGGACCATTGGATTTTCTCTTCTGGCAGCCCTTTCTAATAATATCGTGATACTTCTAGTAGCATGGGGTTTCCTCGGGTTTACCTTATATATGCTTATCAATGTAGCTGGTCCGGCTGCAGCAGGTGCAAGCAAAAAGACCTTTATAATAATAGGTGGTTCAGATAGCCTCATGATTTTGGGTTTTGCTATTGTCTGGCTTATTACAGGTGATTTAAATCTCTCCAGCATAAGGATAGCCATAGATAGTTCTTTGTCTTTCTGGGCATTTTTATTGATAGCCATAGGCGCGTTTGCAAAGGCAGGTGCAATGCCGTTTCACACGTGGATACCTGATACAGCAAAAGAGGCGCCAGTGCCAGTGACTGCATTTCTGCCAGCGTCCCTTGATAAATTACTCGGCATTTATTTGCTGGCGAGGTTGGTATTGAATGTGTTTATACTGGATGGCAATACTTATGCGCTTCTTATGGTAATCGGGGCTGTTACCATAGTGGCAGCAGTAATGATGGCACTCGTGCAGCACGATTTCAAAAGGCTTCTTGGTTATCATGCGGTAAGCCAGGTCGGCTATATGGTGCTCGGACTTGGCACAGGCAACCCGATAGGTATTGCAGGCGGACTTTTTCACATGCTTAATAATACGCTATATAAGAGCTGTCTCTTTCTTTCAGGCGGCAATGTTCAACATAAAACCAAGACATCAGATTTAGATTCTCTTGGTGGTCTTGCCAAGATAATGCCGATAACGTTCTTTTCTGCGCTTATAGCAGCCCTGTCAATATCGGGTGTGCCGCCATTCAATGGTTTCTTTTCAAAATGGATGGTCTATCAGGGATTGATAGAAAAGGGCAAATCAGGCGGGGTATTGTGGATATTCTGTATTGTAGCCGCTATGTTTGGTAGTGGCCTTACACTGGCGTCGTTTATAAAATTTATACATGCAATATTCTTGGGCAAGGCCAAGAATGAACGGCAATCAGGAGATGCCAAACAGCGGGATGAAGTTTCCTGGAGTATGTGGATTCCGCCTGTAATACTTGCTACTCTTTGTATCGTATTTGGAATATTCGCCTATATAGTCCCCTTAAAGCATTTTATAGTGCCTATCCTGTCGGATATAAGATTTATTGGCATGTGGCCGTCTTTAAAAGCTACGTTATTTTTAGCCATAGGGCTTGGCGTTGGTGTCCTGGTGTATCTGACTGGCAACTTTAAAGGTATAAGAGAAACAGGCTCTTATATAGGAGGAGAAGACCTCGGAAAAGATATGAGGCTTTCCGGGACAGAATTTTACAATACAATAAAAGAATTACCGCTTATAAGAACTATATACAAAAAGGCAGAGAAAAAGTTTTTTGATATATATGAGGTCGGGAAGAAGTTTGTATTTTTCTTTATACGTATATTTAAATATTTGCATAATGGCGTATTACCGACATATCTTATATGGTGCATACTAGGTATAATGATTTTTCTTTTTGCTCTTGTGAGGTAATATAAGATGCTTGAATTACAGATACTTTTAGTATTTATGATTATAGGCGCAATAGTAGCGGTGAAGGCAAAAGATCTTCTATCATCTGTTATCGCAGTAGGTACAGTAGGTCTTGGCCTGTCTCTAGCATTTTTGATCCTTAAGGCGCCAGACCTTGCGATCGCACAGCTCGTAGTCGAGATCCTAGTTGTAATAATATTGATAAGGGCTACTATCAGGAAGGACCTCCCGTTTTCTACGAGCGGACGCTGGTTTTTTAATACCTTTATGACGTTTGCGTTCCTTGTCGTATTTTTAGCTTTTGGCTATTTTTGCATGAAGGATCTGCCACAGTTTGGAGAGCCTATAATGAGGGTGGCGCAGACCTTTTTGACTCAGGGTTTGAAACAAACCGGAGCTACAAATCTAGTATCTGCGATAGTCTTGGATTACCGCGCGTATGACACCTTGGGCGAAGCAACCATTCTTTTTACAGCGGTGATTGGAGTCCTGGCAGTTATGAGGAAAGTGGGAAGGAAGAAATAATGGACGATCCCAGAAAAGGAATGACGCTAATAGTAAAGACGATCACGCGGCTTACGGTGGGACTGATACTTTTGTTTGGTATCTATATTATCAGCCATGGCCATATTTCACCTGGTGGAGGTTTTGCAGGTGGGGTGATTGTTGCGCTTTCCTTCATACACCTTATGCTCGCGTTTGGAAAAGACGCAGCGCTTAAAAAGGTAAACCAGAATGTTGCTTCGTTTTTTGAAAGCTTCGGCGCGATAATGTTTGTAACTTTGGCGATCCTTGGTATTGCCAGTGGATATTTCTTTTTGAATTTTATTGCTAAGGGCGAACCCTTTGAGCTCTTTTCATCAGGGCTCATACCTTTATATAATGTGGCTATAAGTTTTAAGGTAGGCGCGGGTCTTTTTATTATTTTTATTATTCTGGTAACCTTCAAGTTGCCTAAAAAGGGCGGGGAATAATGAGTCTTTACTTTTTATGTTTAGTACTTTTTTGTGTAGGGCTCTATTGTATACTTAGAAAACGAAATCTTATAAAGATTATTATAGGCATAGCTATAACAGAGTATGCCGTGAATCTTTTTTTCATACTTGTAGGATACAGGATGCATGGCCGTGCGCCCATACATGCGCCTGACCAGGTGATAGTTAATATGGTCGATCCATTGCCGCAGGCGCTTGTTTTAACCGCCATAGTTATAGGGCTTGCAGTTACGGCCTTGATAGCGTCTATTGCGGTTAGAGTCTATGAAAAATACGGGACGTTTGATATTACAAAGATTCGCAGGTTAAAAGGTTAATTTATGACACAGAACATATTGCCATTATTTGTTGCCATACCGCTGGCGAGCGCTTTTTTGAATTCCCTTTTGGGGAAAAGGATAAAGGGATTTTCAGATATATTGTCTAGTATCGCTACGTTTTGTTTAGCCGCCGTCTCAGTGTATGCTGTGTTTCTGTTTAAAGAGAACGGCGCGATTGTTTATAGGGTGGGTGGTTGGATAGCACCGATAGGCATAGCAATGGTCATGGATGGGCTTACGGTTTTCATGCTGGTGACGATTAATATCATCGCGTTTCTCATAAGCGTTTATTCCATAGATTATATGAACAAGTATACGGAGAAATCGCTCTTTTATTGTCTGTTTTTATTGATGATTGCTGGTATGAATGGCGTGATAATAAGCGGTGACATGTTCAACCTGTATGTATTTCTTGAGATTGCTGCGATTGCGAGTTATTCTCTGGTTGCATTCGGTACCGAGCATGAAGAGCTCGAGGCGTCTTTTAAATATGCAGTGATGGGTAGCCTTGCTTCTACCTTTATATTATTAGGTATCGCGTTTTTATACAGCTTTACTTCTACACTGAACATGGCTGATATGGCAATCCAGTTACTTGAAAAAGGCCCGTCTCGTATAGTATTGCTTGTGAGCGTTTTATTTCTTATGGGATTTGGCCTGAAATCAGCGCTTGTTCCTTTCCATGCATGGCTTCCGGATGCCCATCCATCTGCGCCTGCGCCTATTTCAGCGATGCTTTCAGGAGTACTTATAAAATCCCTCGGAGTTTATGCATTGATAAGAGTATTTTTTAGCGTGCTGGGCGCAAGCCAGCAGATCTTATCGATTTTTATGACCATAGGGACATTGTCGATTATTATCGGAGCGGCCCTTGCCCTAGGGCAGTGGGATTTTAAAAGGTTGTTAGCCTATAGCTCTGTAAATCAGATCGGTTATGTGATACTTGGCATTGGTCTAGGGACTCCCCTAGGGATTCTGGGAGGGTTGTTTCATTTATTAAATCATTCTGTGTTTAAATCACTCTTATTTTTGAATTCGGGCGCAATCGAATATTCTACTGGGACAAGGGATTTACAGAAGATGGGTGGGTTGAAGGAGAAAATGCCAGTTACGGCAAATACATCGCTTGTAGGATCTATGTCTATCGCGGGCGTCCCACCATTTAATGGCTTCTGGAGCAAATTGATTATTATTGTCGCGTGTATCCAGGCGCAGCATTTTATGCACGCATTCTGGGCAGTTTTCGCAAGCATCCTGACTCTGGCTTATTTTATGAAGGTTCAGCGCTATGCCTTTTTCGGGGAGTTAAAAGGGACATTTAGCCACATAAAAGAATGCCCGTTTTTTATGAAGTTTTCAATGGTCGTGCTGGCAGTTATTTGTTTAGTTGGAGGCCTGCTTCTCCTGCCGGCTATTTCCGGATATCTTCTTGACATTGCAAAAGATACGGTGTTGGCTGGGCAGAAAGATTACATTGCTACAGTTTTTGGAGCTATAAGATAATGAAGAGCCGAATTATTCTATTTGTATTAGGGATCGTTGCTTGGGTTTTTCTGAATTGGGTACCCGACTGGCAGCATATCGTTGTAGGCGTTTTTGCTTCAGCCTTTGTCGCGTATATGACAGGAGATTTTTTTGTAAAAAGACCGCATCTTTTGACGCATGCAAGTCGTTATCTCTGGTTTTTGTATTATGTCCCTGTTTTTATGTGGGAATGTTTTAAAGCTAATATTGACGTGGCGTACAGGGTGATTCATCCTGATATGCCGATACATCCTGGCATAGTAAAGGTCAAGACCTCTCTTAAATCAGATACTGCGCTTACGTTTCTGGCGAATTCCATTACGCTTACGCCGGGGACATTAACTGTTGATATAGATAGAGAAAAAGGGTTTTTGTACGTGCACTGGATCGAAGTAAGGCATAAGGATGTTATAAAGGCGACAAAGTTTATAGTGGAAAAGTTTGAAAGGATCTTGAAGAGGATATTCGAAGAATGAGACGACAAAGGTTTCGTTATATAATAGGAGCGATTATTATTCTAGCAGCATTAGCTGTAATTATGTTTGGATCCTTGTCTATACTTTTCTGTCAGGATATGCCGTTTCTGGGTTTTTTAAGGCGAGCGTTTTATGTTCTTTTACTGGCATGTATTTTATGTTTATACAGGATAATGAGAGGCCCTACTTCTGCAGACAGGGCAGTGACTATTGATATGCTCGGTATCCTGATAGTCGGTTTTTGCGCTATCATGGGCATTTCAACTGGAAGGAGCTGGTATATTGATATTGCGATTGCATGGGCTTTACAGAGCTTTATAGCGACATTAGCACTGGCAAAATTTTTAGAAGGAAAATCATTCGATGATTGATACAGTCGGCATAGTTTTTATATCTATTGGCCTTTTCTTTGATCTTATTGGGTGTCTCGGACTTGTGAGGTTTCCTGATGTATACAATCGTCTTCAGGCAGCTACTAAATGTATAACCCTTGGGACCTGCAGTATTTTATTAGGAGTTATCATTATAGATGGATTTTCAATATTGGGCATAAAGGCGTTTTTATGCATGGTCTTTTTGATATTGACCTCGCCTGTATCTGCTCATGCGCTGGCACGGGCTGCTTATAAATCAGGTGTAAAACTATGGGAGAAAAGCGTAGTCGATAAATACGCTGAAGACGGAAAATAATTATGCGATATCCGAAATTACGAGAATTGGCTGAGGCAATAAAGGCGGTGATCAAAGGACCTTATACGTCAAAGTTTCCTTTTAAGCCGCATGTGCCTGAGAAGAGATATAGAGGAAAACCAGAATATCATGAGGAGAAGTGCGTAGGGTGTGGCGCATGTAGCGAGGTCTGTCCTCCGGGAGCTATAACAATGACCGATGTTATTGACGCTAATCCTCCCATGAGAAAGTTCAACCTGCGTTATGGCAATTGCATATTCTGTGGTCAATGCCAGGCAAATTGCATCACCCAGGAAGGCATAAAGTTATCCAATAAGCTTGATGACTTGTCTGTGTTTGACAGAAACGAGGCCATTGAATCTGTTGAAAAAGACCTGGTTTTATGCGAGGGCTGTGGTTGCACGGTAGGAGCAAAAGTTCATTTAATATGGATCGCAAAAAAACTTGGCCCACTAGCATACTCAAGCCCCACTTCATATCTATCCGCACTAAAAGATCTAAAATTGGCATATCTTAATGTTGAAAAATCAGAGAAGCTAACTCGTCAGGATCGCATAAAGGTGCTTTGCCCTACGTGCAGGCGAGAAATTACTCTAGAGACATAATAAAATCCATGATTAATCTAAAATCTCTTTTAACAGAACGCACAGTGGTGCTCTGTATTGGTAATATTGACCGGGGGGATGATGGTGTTGGCCCGTACCTTGCCTTAGCAATAAAAGGAAAGGTTCCTTGCGAGGTCATAGACGCTGGAGTCGCACCTGAAAATTATACAGGTGTTATAACAAAATTAAAGCCTGAGGTGATTATTATCGTAGACGCTATTCAATTTGACGGTGGGGCAGGGGAGGCTAGGCTTTTTTCAGGAGACGATCTTCGAGTGGGAAAGGTTTCTACGCATGATGTATCTCCGAAGCTCTTGATAGAATATCTTAAATCTTCTACGAATGCTGATATTTATCTATTAGGAGTAAAGCCAAAGTCTAACAAGCTTGGAGAGGGCTTAAGTGACGAGGTCTCCAAGGCTGTAGAAGAGCTAACCTCACAGTTTTTACATTGACAAAAATATAAAGTTAAGATATTCTGAGGGTGCGATGGCTATGGTAGAGATGGAGTTAAATAAAATACGGATAGACGAAAACAGGGGAGAGCAGGTTATTGTTCTCAAAGAGAAAAGCGGGAATCGCATTCTGCCTATAGTTATAGGCATAATGGAAGTCACTGCCATCAAGATGAAGATAAGCGGTATCACGCCACCTCGTCCTATGACTCATGACCTATTGTGTAGCGCTGTAAATAAACTCGGTGGAAAAATAGGCAAGATAGTTATTACAAAGCTGGAACAGAACACCTTTTTTGCTAAATTGGTTTTACAGATAGATTCAAGAGTAGAAGAGATTGATGCAAGGCCGAGCGATAGTATTGCTCTTGCCATTCGCGCAAAAGCGCCTATCTTTGTAGAAGAAGGAATCCTGAACAATGTCTCAACCAACCTAGAGTAATTTCCCAATTATTTTATAATAAGAGAGTAAAGTTAAACTTTATTGTCGTTGATCTTGGCGGTGCGGATAAAACTCGGTTTTTTTGCTATTCTCAGCGCCATATCGTCTACTATAGAATAGATGCACGGGATTACTATTAATGTGAGGATTGTTGCAAAGCTGATGCCCCAGCATATAGAAAGCGCCATTGGCACAAGGAATGGATCTTTTCCTCCTATGCCGTAGGCAACAGTAGAAAGCCCGCCTACTGTGGTGATTGTGGTCAGGAGGACTGGCCTCAGCCTCATCTGTCCGGCCTTTATTATTGATTCACGCCTGTTCATACCTTCTCTTCGTAGTTTGTTAATAAAATCTACAAGCACAATTGAATCATTGACAACAATGCCGTTAAGTCCAACTATCCCCAGGATAGCCATAAATGACAATGGCATGCCATGTACTAGAAATGCTATAATCACGCCGATCAAGCCGAATGGAATAGCAAGCATTATAATGAACGGCTGGACAATAGATTTAAAAGAAGAGGCTAGAATAAGATATATAATGAGAAAGGCGAAGAAAAAGGCCTTCAGGAGGCTCATCAATGAATCCAGGGTTTCTTCCTGTTCACCCCCGTATTTAACAGAATATCCTAAATAGAGCTGCGATAGATCTTTGAATTTTTTCTCCAGCATACCGTTGACCTTGAGAGAAGTCGTCTTATCCGTATCTACGTTAGCAGAGGCAGTGACTACTCGTTTTCCGTCGAGGTGGTGGATAGTCGTCGTACCTGGTACTGTTTCTATGGTCGCTACGTTTTTAAGCGGGATGAGATTACCAAATTTATTACGAATGAGTATCTCGTCAAAGACATTCATGTTTCCTGAAATCTCTTCAGGGAACATTATAGTCACGTCGGTTTCTTCTTCTGCCTTAACAGGCTTGATCTTTGTGGCGATACTTCCTTCAAAGACTGTTCTTACACTTTTGGCTATCTGTGCTACGCTGAGACCTGCTAATGTAGCTTTATCATTGTCAACTTTTACGCGTATCTCTTCCTTGCCAGGCTTATGGTCCCATGTTACATCAGTAGTCCCTTCTATAGTCTTGAGATAGTCCATATATTCTCCTGCGATCTCATCGAGTGTATCAAAATCTTCACCTCGGATCTTTGCCTCTACTGCCTTACCTACGGGAGGTCCTGATTCGGGTTTGTCAAATCTGAGATCTACGAAGCCTTTTATATCTTTTGCCTTTACGCGGACATCTTCTATTATGTCTTCAACCTGCCTTTTTCTGTCCGCTTCAGGCGTGAGATACACAGCTACTTGCACAAGACGACTTGCCTGTCCCGCAAAAGGGTCATGCCGGTCTTCCGCTATGTTTCCTACAGAGGTTACAAATGTTTCTAGTTCTTCAGGAGGCAGCTGCGATACTATCTCTTCTACAGGAAGTATGAGTTCGTTTGTTTTCTGTAGCGGCGTTCCAATCGGCGCTTCACCCCTTACAAAGAAATAATTTATGCCTGATGACGGAAAAAGTATGAATTTAATCACTGAAAACGCAAGAAAGGTACATATGAGAAGCACTATTGTAAGGCTCGCAACGACCTTATATTTTCTCTTTATAGCAGCCCTTACCACTTTTGTATAAAACTCTATCAGTTTCTTAAACCATGGCATGTCTTTTGTCATATTTGTGGGTTTTCCGTAGGAGTCATATTTTATCTTTACAAAATCTGCCAAATGGCTCGGTAATATTATAAGTGCTTCTCCTAAAGAAGCCAGTAGTGCTACAATGAGCACGGTTGGGATGTTTCTTATAAATTTACCTATAATACCTGTCATAAATAGAAGGGGAGAGAAAGCTGCTATTGTGGTGAAGACAGCTGTTGTGACTGCGCCCATGACTTCTTCAGAGCCCTTGACAGCTGCTTCTCTTGGGCGCATACCTTGTTCCATATAACGGTATACATTTTCAGCGATTATAATCCCGTCGTCTACCAGCATTCCGAGGACTATGATTAATCCGAACATGCTTATCAGATTTATGGTGATACCCATCATTCCCATTGCTATAAAAGTCGCAAGAAACGCGATTGGGATTCCAAGGACTGTCATAAGTGCAACGCGACGCTGTAAAAAGAGTAGCATCGCAAGGATAACCAGGATAAGACTGGCCCATCCATTGTTTTTCAATACATTGAGGCGTCTTCTTGCGAAGAAGGAATAATCGTTTACATATGAGATTTCGAGATCATCGCGGCAGTTTTTTAGAAAGGTAGTGCATATTTTTTTGAGTTTCTTAACAACGGTAATAGCATCGCCGGACTCTTTTTTCATTACTACGAGGTTGATAGAACGCGTGCCAAGGGTCTTGTTTATTATGTCTTCTTTTTTAAATGAATCGATCACTTCTGCTATATCCTTGATCCTGAGCCAGTTTCCCGTATCATTTGCCCTGATTATTATATTTTCGACTTCTTTGGCAGTAGAGAATTCCCCTGTGGTCCTTATGCTGTATTCCGTGGTTTTTGTGTTAATCTCACCTGCAGGCACGCTGATGTTGCGAGAAGAAAGGGCTCCTTCGATTTCGTCAAAGGAGACATACTTCTCGCGCATTTTTACAGGATCAAGATGGACCTGAAGTTCCCTATCTCTGTAACCGGATTTATTTATCTTGGCAACTCCTTTTATATCTTCGAGAAGATCTTCGAGCCCATCGGCGTAATATTGCAGTTTTTTCTCACGCATATTACCTGAAATAGATACTTCGATTACAGGATATTGCTTGGAAGAAACCTCGACTACAATAGGGTCTTCGTATATATCTTTAGGCAGGTCTTTTACGCGGTCCACAGCAGTCTGAATATCGTTTACGACTTTTTTCTTGTCTTGTTCGTCAGGGTCTAGCTTGACTACAATAAAAGATGCGCCTGCTGCTGAGGATGATTTTATCTCTTTTATACCATCTACTTCCTTTAATTCTTTTTCAATGGGCACGCTTATAAGTTTTTCAATATCAAGAGGGGTAGCTCCTGGATATACAGTGGTCACGCTTACTATATCGAAGTCAACATTCGGAAATACTTCTCTATTCATACCTACTACTACTATCAGCCCGAATATGATTATGAGGATGGAGACCAGATTGACAAAAAGAGATTGGTTGATACTAAAACGCGGTAAGCTCATAATTGCTCCAATCCTACATGCTTAAGAAAGCTATCTTCGGCTCCCATCAATTCCAATATAGAGATCCTGTAGTCGAGATATGCCTTTTGTGTTGCCAGTTTAGCATTTAAAAGGTCTTCCTGATAGCGTATCAGTGTATCCGAAGACGAACGCCCATATTCAAACCTTTTTTCTTCCTGGCGCAATTTCCCGTTTTGAAGATTTTCCACGCGTTCCATCTTTGAGATATTCACCTTGTTTACAGATAGATTTCTGAATTTCTCGTCGATATCAGATATGATGAGCCTTTCTGTTTTTTGCAGGCTCACGATAGCTTTTGCCTTTTCTAATTTTGCGCTTTTGTGCTCGCTCTTGGCTTCATTGTTCTCAAGTGGATACGAGAATTCTATACCTACATAGTATTTAGGATTTGAATCTTCATAGACGCCTTCGATTGCTCTGGCGTATCCAGAATCAATTCCATTTTGAGCAAAGGTAGTTTTTAGGTCTATCTGCGGGAAGAGGGAATTAGATTTCATCTTTAGTTTTATTTTTTTGCCCTCTATGTCATTTTTTGCTGATAGGTAATCACGCCTGTTTTTAAAGGCCAATCGCAGACTCCCTACAAGAGTGGCGTTTAAATCTGCGCCTACAAGGGTATCAGTAGGGGATAGGTTAATTTCGTTTTTTATATTTAGCCTGACCCTTAAGAGTTCTTCAGATGTCTCTAGTGCATTCGATGCCATTAAAAGGTCGCTTTCTCTGGAGTGCATATTTGCTTCGCTTGCCAGTACATCACCTGTTTCAATAATCCCGATCTTTAATTTTTTACGATGCTGATTGAAAAGCCTAATAGCTTTTTTAAGTATTTCTTTTTTTATTTTGAATTCTTCTTGGGCAAGCACCAGTTCCCAATATGCCTTTTCAGTTAGGATGATGGCATCTTCTATTTTTATATATGAGTCTAGTTCAGAGTTTTTTATTTCATATTTGACTATTTCTATGTTGCCACGGTCAATCAGGCCAAAGAAGTTCTTGGCTATTGGCTGGGTAAGGTTTATCTCTATCTGGGATTCATGATATGGATTTGTAGAGACATAGGTAGAATCTGTCCATTCTCTTTTGTTGGTAAAATCTATTTCTACGTCAGTTCCGCTCCTGAGTTTTTTATCAATACCTATATTGTAGTTATTTGTCAGGCCTTTTGTGCCGGAAAGAGACGATGGGACCTTTCTTTGGTCGTCGGTATAGCCTATCTCCCCATTTAGAATTGTATCAAAAATAGCTTCTTCATAACTGAGCTCAGTACCTTTTATCTTGGAATCCAATCGCGCAAGTTTTATATCAAGGTTATTGCTTATGGCGATTAATCTGACGTCATTGACTGATATATATAGAGGCGGATCCTTTTCTATTTCCCGGGATAGGATTTCTCGGCACGGAAAAAGTACAAGGTTTAATATTATTAAAAGGTTCAAGAGGAGTTTCAATTTAATCAGCCTTCTTTTCCTGATAAGATGGAAACGATTTTTTTGACTATATTAAGGTATTGGTGCTGTTCTTTTGAAGTAAGGTGGACCAGAATATTCTTCCATCTTTTTCGCACTGTGCTCAAAAAGTCCTGCACGGCATTTTCGCCTTTTTTTGTAAGAGACACCATCACGACCCGTCTGTCTTCAGGGTCAGAGCCCCTTTTTACATAACCAGCCCCCAAGAGCCTATCTATGAGACCTGTTGCAGTAGGAGGGGAGATGCCGCGTTCCTTGGCTAGGGTCTTGAGCTTACATTGTCCGTGATCATGGATCGAGACGAGCATTATCATCTGAGCGGTTGAGATATTGGATTTAGCGAGAAAGTTTGATCTGGCGCCTTTCATAAGCTTGGGAACCATTATAGAGATTTCACGGGTTAATTCGTCAATCGTAGCCATAAATAACCTCCTATAGTTACTTAGTTCGCCTAACTAAATATTAGCATACCAAACTATCTTTGTCAAGTGCTAATTTGACATTTTTGACATTACCAGAAGCCCTAAGTTAATAGATGACGAGATTTTTTTGCTGGATGACCTTTATGTCTTCGTAGCTGGGCTGGGTATTAAGGGAGGTTTTACTCTCTTCTGTCTCTTCAAGCATCTTTTGTTCATCGGCGGTTAAATCAAGAGGGAGGTCTTTTAACAGTGTAATTTCTTCGTATGGTTCTTCTTTTTCTTCTTCAACAGCCTCTTCTGCAATAGTCTCTGCTTTTTCAATATAGTCATCTTTGATTTCTTCGATTGCTGGTTGAGGAATCTGTGGTTTTAGAGCTGTTTGTTCTTTTTTTACCTCAGGCGCTTTGATAGGCTCTATTTTTTTCTTGTTGCCCTTTGAAAAGATGACGGCAATTGTTATTAATAAAGCTATTGCCAAGAAAATAGCTATATTAAGCTCAATATTTTTTATTTTTTGTTTATTCATATTATTCCTCCTGCCATGATGCTACAACATAGTCACCTGTTGTAGGATAGAAAGGCGGTGGATTATTCATTAGCCTTGTGTCATGCTGGTAGTCTTTACTATAACCGCTTACTTTAGTATTGGTGCTGGCATTAAATGTACCTACAGGGCCGCGTTCATCCTGGATGATACCTCCATAAACACTCAGCGTGCCTTTTGCTGGTCCCTGCCAGTACTCTTCGACCGTAAACGAATCACCTAGTGCCATAACGCTTGCAGCAATTTCTAAATCATGAGGGGCATTTCTACTAATTACCACGTCCTTTTCAGCAATCAGACCCAGGGTATCTGTGGACGTGGGGTCTGTCCTGGGGTTTGTGTTGTAAGTAATATTATCAGGTATAACAATGCTCCTGTTTGTCCCTACACTCAGCTGTCCATTTAATATTCCTGAGATATCAAGATTGCCTCCATTGACAAATAAGGCTCCATTTTCAGGTAAGGGTGTGTTTTCGTTTACCCAGCCGCGATGTGAATTGGTAACATCCATAGTTCCGTCGTCCTTGAGTACGATAGTTGTTGGACCGGTAAGCATAAGTCCGTCATGAACAGCGGCAGTGCGTAAATCTAGGGCTTTACTGGGGAAAGGTATCCTGTCCGCATCTAATTCTAGCCCCTCTTGAAAAACAGGGTTGTCTGTTGGCGCATTGGAAGTAGCAGTACTGTTTATTGGCCAGCCTCCATTCATGTAGGTAATGAAATCGTCTTCGCTTTTAACTGGGAGGTGAAAATTCGAATCAGTAAATACAGGATCACCAGAGATATGAAAGTGGGCATTTGTCTGCAGAGGTCCTCCTAAGTTATCACCTGTTGTAAACCACACAGGTATCCTCCACCATCTCCAGCGGAAGTGTTCGTTATCGGTAAAGTAAAGATAGCGCGCAAATGTATCAGGCACGAGCTCTATACGAACCTTTCGTTCTGTATCTCCGACAAAGCCGCTGGATATGACCTCCCACCTTGAGGAAGAGCCCATTCTCTGCCATGTGGAATTATAGTATCCTATGCTGTTAGCGTTGGCATCATTCATGGTGGCAGAGTTTTGGCCTGATGATGTCCCGCCACGCAGCTGTTCAATCGCATAATCTACCCCAGCCTCAGCAATATAGAATGCCTGCATATAATTTCTTTCTCGCTCAGCGATCCTTGTTTCACTTAAGCTTCTGGAGATAAAGGCAGCCCCGAGGATCGTAAGGACTACGATCACTATATATGAAGCGATGAGGACAATTCCTTTTTTATTTTTCAGCATTATTTTAGTTTCTCAGCGTAACCTGAGATGTTAAATTTGCACTTAAGCTCCGTCCGAGAAAGGTATTTTTTTGCGTTGACACGCTTACGTAGACTGTATCACCGCCATAGAGAGTAAACTGAATGTTCCCGACGTTGTTTGCCAGCACAGTAGTGCTGCCTCCCTGGATGACCTTTTGTAGTTGGTTATCGGTAACTTCGTATTTTATCTTTTGCCCCCAGATAGTAAACGGGTATTCATTGCTGAGATTGACGGAGCTAGCTTCTCGCAGTTCAGTTGTTATCTTGTTCATCGCCTTTCTCGCTTCTTGCTGGACAGTGATCTGGATATCCCCGGTTTGATAAGAGGACCGCCCCATGGTCATGACGCCGTATATCGCGCCAAGGATGACCGAGAAGATAAGTAGTGTGATCATTAATTCAATTAGACTAAGCCCCTTCATAATTTACCGTTCCGTCAATAAGGTTACTGTCTGAATATTCTTTGTTCTACCTCTATCTGACCAGCTGATCGTAACCAGGATCTCTAATGGGTCTATAGTTGTGCCAGAGGGATAGCTTACTTGGACTGCCTCAGTATCCAGGGTATTGCAGCCTCCGCCATCCGGAAGATCTGCTGCTGCCCATGCTGTCCAGTCTTCCTGGGTGATATTAGAAGTAACGTTGCGATCACGGATCTCTTCCATTACGCATTGGGCGTGGTTTGTGGCGATCGTAAGATTCTTTGCGCTTTCATTGAGGGCAAAACACCCTATATAAGCTGCTATAAGTCCTACCAGGGCGATGATCAGAACTGCAGCGCCTATCATGAGTTCTAGAAGAGTAAACCCCGAATTATTTGTATTTTTGCCTAACATAATGTTAACTATATTCTATTGGAGTCAGGCAGGAATTGCAAGTTAAGAATTTCACTTGCTTTTATAAGAAATCACTGCTAATATCTTATAAATATGAAAAGAATCCACGATGAACAAATTCAGCATGCTGAACATCGAAGATACATCCGGTTAAATGTGGTATTTCCTGTGGAGTTCCAGCTTTTGGACCCTGAAACAGGTGGTTCGATCAGTGGTATAAAGCAGGGTTTTACAAGGGATGTAGGCAAAGGCGGCATTTGTCTTGAGGTCAATAATGTAGATGAGGGTTTTGAACAGCTCCTAAAGCAAAAAAAGCCCAGGCTGGATCTGCGTCTTCATATTCCTTTGAGTTCCAGAGAGACAAAGGCTGTAGCAGCTATTGCTTGGCATAAGAAGATAAAGGCAGGGTATCCAAATAAATATCTTATCGGGCTTTCGTTTCTGCAGATAGACCCAAAAGAAAGCAGTCGCATTTATTTCCATGCCAGGAGGATATCGTTAGCCCCTAAGCTTATTTCAGTCCTAGTCTTGGTTTTGATCGCTAGTCTCGTTTATTTTTATTCGACAGATTTTAAATTAAGGAGCGAAAACAAGAAATTGGTGCAGCAGCTTGTCGAGATCTCAGGTAAGAAGTCAGGCCTCGAGAAGAACATCCTAGATTTTGACAGCGCGCGCGAAGAAATAGAACTAGAGCTTTTTGAGAATCAAGCGGAACTTAAAAGGTATCAGGATAAGGTCAGGCAGTTAGAGTCAAAGAGTATCGAACTCAAGGAAAAAGATAAACTCCTTGCAACTCTGGAGCAAGACAAGGTAGAGGCAAGGAAGCTGCTAAAAGAGGCCGTGTCTGAAAAGGCAGGGCTTTCTGAAAAAGTGGAAGAGTTGTCAGAGGAAGCAGAATATTTGAAACAGCGGATTTCAAAACTGTCACAAGACAGGGTTTCTGCAGAAGAAAGCCTGGAAGATATCCTGGCCTCATTCAGGATAATAGAGGAGAAGAGCATATCTAATATGTACAAGTGGATAAAGAATCATCAGAATAGCGTTACGGGTTTAGTGATAAGTTATGAAGGCGATAGAGACCTGAAGGGTTGGGCATTTACCTATGATCAATCGCTTGCTTGCCAGTCTTTTATCCTAATGGGTGACCAGGGTAATGCACAAAAAATCCTCAATTTTTACAAAAGAAGGGCCGAGAAAATAGAAGGAGGATTTGCAAATGCCTATGATGCCTATTCAGGTTCCGTCTTGGAGTATAACATGCATGTGGGTCCCAATGTATGGCTTGGGATAGCTATTCTTCAGTACGCCGATAAGTTTAAAGATGAACAATTTCTTTCAGTAGCTGAAGATATAGCGAGATGGGTTATTCTCCTGCAGAAAGAAGACAAGGAATTTGGAATAAGAGGAGGGCCTAATGTCAGCTGGTTTAGCACCGAGCATAACCTAGATGCCTATGCGTTTTTTGGAATGCTCTATAGCACAACAGATGACAGCAGGTATCTGGATGCGCAGCAGAGGGCGCTGAGGTGGATCAAGAACAATGCCTTTAATAAGCGAGAAGGCCGACTTAACAGAGGCAAAGGAGACGCTACTATAGCAACAGATACGTTTGCATGGGCTATTGCGGCTATTGGCCCACAAGTCCTGAAGGGATTAGATATGGATCCTGACCAGATTATCGATTTTGCAGAGACCAATTGCCTTGTTACCACGGATTACCTAAGACCTGATGGGGAAAATCTTAAAGTAACTGGTTTTGACTTTGGAAAATATGAACATCTGGCGCGGGGCGGCATTGTATCTACAGAGTGGACAGCGCAGATGGTAGTGACCTTAAAGATAATGGCGGTCTATCATAGAGAAAGAAATGAATTTACAAAAGAGAGTTATTACAAAAGAAAAGCAAGTTTTTACCTTTCAGAATTAGAAAAGATGGTGATAATAAGCCCGTCCAAAGTAGGTCAGGGTGAAGGATGCCTTCCTTATGCCTCCCAAGATGATGTTGATACCGGCCACGGATGGAGAGTGGCACGCGGTTCAAGGACCGGCTCCACAGCCGGGACAGCATACACGATATTTGCCAAGTATGGTTACAATCCCCTGATGCTTAAGCAGGATTTATGAAAAAGATTTATCTTGCCGTAGTAATTTTCATGGCTTTTGTATTATTATTGGCCAGGGCAGGTATTGTTCCACGCAGTTATCAGGATGGATTATATGTATCGCATATAATCGATGGCGATACTATAGAACTTTCAAATGGCCAGAGGGTGAGATATATAGGCATAGATACACCAGAGGTGCGCGAAAGAAAGGGCTTGGGATGGTTCTATAACCCAAGGCCTTATGCAAAAGAGGCAAAGGATTTTAATCAAAGGCTTGTAGAGGGTAAGTCTATTCGCCTGGAATTTGATGTCCAAAAAAATGATAAATATGGCCGTCTCCTTGCCTATGTATATGTCGGAGAAAGAATGGTCAATCTTGAGATGGTCAAAGAGGGCTACGCGATGATATATGCCTACCCGCCGAACATAAAATATGCGGAGGAGTTTTTAGAGGCGCAGAGATTTGCAAGGGAGAATAAGAGAGGTTTGTGGAGCGGTTTAGAGTCTAATGCCATATCTTCTTCTCAGGTCAAGCAGAATGTGGGTATGCTCAGGATGGTAGAAACTCAGGTTTACGATACATTTCTTTCGGAGAAAGTCTTGATATTGAACTGCAAGAATAATTTCAAGGTAATTATATTCAGGAATAACCTGGAGTCTTTTCCAAAAGAGGTTTTGCGTTCACCTGAGAGCTACTTTAAGTATAAGACAATAAGGGTGTACGGTGTGATAAAGGAATACAAGGGTACTTACGAGATAGTACTCTGTGACCCTTCTCAGATGGAAATATTGTAGGGGGGGCGTGCTAAGGGATAGGTAGTTCTTTGAATAATCTGGAGAGATGTTGACATAAGACGCAGACGGATGGTGACCAAAAAATCTTGACTATTTCCTGTTCTGACAGTATAATTTAGAAAGAATATGCATAAGACTTCTCGCATAGTAATAATAGTGGCGCTATTTCTTTTTTTTGCTCGTCCTTCCCTTGCGTCTAATTCTTTCATAGAGAGCTTAAGTAAGATTCGCACATCAAAAGGCTACTTCTTTAAGATAAATTATCAGACAAAGGACAAGTGGACGGATGGGTTGATCTTTAAGCTATTATGCACATTCAGCAAGGATGTAGAGCTTTCTTTTACGAGTGCCGGCCACAATAATCTTAAAAAGGGTTGGCATAAGACAGAGATACGCGTACCAAAGGTATACAGAGATAGGTACGGGTATATTAAGGATTATCGGGTAGAGATGTATCATAATGGTGTGCTTGTTTCAATAAAAAGCTTATAGGGCTTGTATCTGGGATCACATGGCTAAAAAGAGGAGAAGGCGTTACCTTGTAAACAAAAGATTGCAGGCCAGCTTTTTTTTAGAATGGATGATCTTTCCTCTTGTCTTCATTTTTGCATTCTTATATTATTTCAAGTTTAATCCAGTTGTTTTAGTTGTTTGTACTGTTGCAGTTATATTACTTTCTTGGCGTGTCTTGATCTTATCTCATCGTCTGGCCGGACCTGTTTATCGACTGGAAAAGGACCTGCAGGATATAGCAAAGGGAAATTTTTCAATAAGGATAAGGTTTAGAAAAAAGGATGAATTGAAGTCTATTGCTGAAGGGATAAACAGGATCCTTGATGAGATGGAGAAAAGACTGGAGAAAAAATGACGCGAAAAAAAAGAAGAGCAAAGCTTAAAAAGAAAAGAAAAGGCAAACGTCATGCCAGGCGCAGCTAATAAAAGAATAGGCGTTCTGACGGGCGGAGGCGATTGCCCTGGTTTAAATGCTGCGATAAGGGCAGTGACGAAGACAGCCATTCTTAATTACGGAATGGAGGTCATTGGCATAAAGGATGGCTACGAAGGCCTTGTAGAGAATAAGAGTATTCCCCTTTGCTATGAAGATGTATCAGGTATTCTGACAGAGGGTGGCACTTTTCTTGGCGCATCCAACAAAGCAAATCCTTTTAGATATCATTCCAATAGCGGTAAACCCAAAGATCTTTCCGGCGCAGTATTAAGGAATGTCAAGATGATGGGATTAAACGGTCTTGTCTGTATAGGCGGGGATGGTACTCTTACCGTAGCCAATAAGCTCTACAAAAAAGGCTTGGATCTAGTTGGGATACCCAAAACTATAGATAATGATTTGCGGGCAACTGACGTGACTATTGGTTTTGATTCTGCAGTAATAACAGCGACCGAGGCGATAGATAAGCTTCATACAACAGCACAGTCCCATCACAGAGTAATGGTGATCGAGCTAATGGGCAGGTATGCTGGATGGCTTACGCTTTATGCGGGAGTAGCAGGTGGAGGCGATATAATCATAATACCCGAGATACCTTATGATATTAAAAAAGTATGCCAGAAGGTCATGGAAAGATACAAGCATGGCAAGAGATTTAGTATAGTTGTCATAGCAGAGGGAGCTAGACCAAAGGGCGGCCGGATGGTTGTAAAAAAGATTGTCAAAGGTTCTGCAGAACCTCTTCGTCTTGGCGGGATAGGAAGTAAGATAGCCATGGATATCGAGAAAAATACTGGGCTTGAAGCAAGAGTGACTATCCTTGGTCATCTCCAGAGAGGCGGAGTTCCTTCCCCTTTTGACAGGATGCTCGCAACTCGCTTAGGTACATATGCTTGTGACTTAGTGGCAAGAGGTGATTTTGGCAAGATGGTAGCTTTTAGGGGTAAGAATATTACGGCAGTTGATTTAAAAGATGCAGTTAAATCTATAAGAAGGGTAGACCCAAAAGATCCTATTATCAAGTCAGCCCTTGCTGTTGGGAGCTCATTTGCTGTGTAGTTTTTTCCTGCCAGAGAGAGCAATAAGTTTGACATCGGTAGAATTTTGTGGCATAAAAGTAATGGCAGCTTAAACGAGCTTCTTTTCGGTAGCTCGGCTACCTTGTCGGAGAGGTGCAGTTGCCAGTAAGCCTCGCATCTTAATGGGTGCGAGGCTTTTTCTGACACATAAAAGAGTTTATTATTATGGATAATCCCCAAAAAAAGGAAAAGCTGATAGATAGAAAAAGATTTCCGGGCGTTATTATATTCGCAATTTTGCTTATTTTGAGCACGCTTATCTGGTCGATGGCACATTTGAATTACGATTATTACAGGACTACTGTTAGATTCTTGCCAGAGACATTTGCAAGGATTCGGTATTTTCTCTCAATTATTAATAGATTTTTGGTGCTAGCTTCGGCTGCGGGAATTTTATTCTTAAAAGATATCTTTAGAAAGATAGGCCTTTTACTTTGTTTTATAACTATTTGCATTATGCCGTGGAAGCACCCGTTTTTTAGATTGAAAGATATTGCTGAAAAAGCCACTCAAGATGTTTTGAGCACGATGCCCCCGATAGATATCCTGACCCGTGAATTAGTTTTCAAGATATCACTTTGGTCTTCCGTGGCCGTAGTATATATCATTGATATTGGTTTCGCAGTAGCTTTTATTTACTACTTTACCCGCCCTAAAGTAAAATCTCTCTTTAATTAGAATATCCTGGAGTGATTTTGGAGTAGATATGGATGAGTTTTAAGTCTTGGATTCTCTCGTGGTAAGAAACGAGGTTATTATTAATCCAATAGATCCAACTATCAAGGTGCCTAAAATACCTGAGATAACAGCAAGGATTACATAAAAGATATTGCCTGTAAGTTTTTTCTTGACCAGAACCATAAATGACAAGACCAGGCAAAATATAGCAGCAAGTAGGACTCCCGGGATTATGGCTAAAAGCGAAAAGTTCCCCCTTGTGCCTGTAAGCTGGCCCACGGTACTTCCCACAAGAAAAATAACAACAATAATAATAACCATGTAGGCAATATAAAAACCCAATGCTTCCAGAGGCGTTCTCTTATAAGAAAAATTAAATAGATTTTTAAACATCATTAGCCTCCTTTTTATAAAGCTTATTATAGAAATATTGTACCATTATATTTTTACCCCAGCAATAGATTAATAGGAAATATAGTAAATAGAAGGCATAGAGATTTAGCCGGCTTTGTTTTAGCTTGTTTTTTAAGCACTATAGTAGTATTATATAAATACTTAACCACAAAGGCGTGGTAAAAGAAATAGATACTAACGGAACATATTAAGTTTCCATAATAGAGGTTTTTTCAAAAAAAAGGATTCACAAGTGAGTGATAATTTTTACGACAAATTTTATTATAAGAAATTAAATTTTAATAGTCAAGCCGATACGTTATCTCCATCCGTAATTAGACAAAATAAATTTTACAAAAGACTAGTTTGTCCTAAACCAGGGAAAAAACTATTGGATGTAGGATGTGGTACAGGAACGTTCTTAAAAGCATTAAAAGAAAGCGGACTTGACCTGTGGGGCATTGATATCTCTAAAAACGCATCCGAATTTGCAAAAAAAAGAGTTAGAAAATCTGAGCAAATAATTTGCATAGATACAAATGTTTTACCTTTTAATGACGATGAATTTGATTATCTTACAGCCTGGGGAGTAATTGAACATTATCCATCTATTCCGCAGATACTCAAAGAGGTAAAGCGTGTAGTGAAAAAAGGCGGAAAAATCGCCATTGCAACCCCAAATATTTATTATTATAAGTTTATTTGGGAGACTTTAAGAAAAGGCTCCGGATCGGTTAAACATCAGGAAATAGAGGCCCTTTATTCCTTTAAAGAGTGGAAAGATTTGATCGAGAATGCCGGGTTATCTATATTAACAATAACCCGTCATAATAAATTCAACAAACCCATAGTGAGTTGGTTGCGCAATTTTCTCATACCATTTTATTTATCAAACCATTTTGTGTTTATCTGTACAAAATAAAAAACACCCTTATTGGCTGACATAAAAGAGTAAAAATAGGAAAATTTTCCTATAATATTCCTACAATAATGGAGATTTTGTATTCAATGGTGCGGAAGGTGGGAGTTGAACCCACATGAGCTTGCGCTCACAGACTTCTGAGGCCTGCGCGTCTGCCAGTTCCGCCACTTCCGCTTATAGAAAAGAATTGATATTTTTCCAGCCGATAAGGTTGCCGCAAGAGCGTTTTTGCGTTAAATCCCCTCCATATACGATGTAAGAATCTTTAGCATTTCCTTTAGATAGCTTATTCCAGTATATTAGATTTTTAAACTGGTCTTTTGTCAACGTTTTTCCTGATTTTATCTCAACAGGGAGTAGCTTATTAGATTTTTCTATTACGCAATCTATCTCATGCCCTGTCTTGTCGCGCCAGAAATAGATATTAGAATCAGAGCCCTTATTGTACCTGTTTTTAAGTATTTCGGAAAGCACAAAAGATTCGAAAATATTTCCTTTAAGTGAATGTGTCTGCAATTGTTTTTTGCTCTCTATTCCAAGAAGAGAACAGGCTATGCCAGTGTCAAAAAAGTACAGTTTAGGCATCTTGACCAGACGCTTATTGAAATTTTTATGGTGCGGCCGCAAAAGGAATGCGATAAAACTTGCCTCAAGAACAGAAATCCATGATTTGGCGGTATTGTGGGTGATGCCGCAGTCTGCCGCAAGAGCAGATAAGTTTAAGAGCTGTCCAATACGTGCAGAGCACATTTTAAGAAAGGTTTGGAACGCGCTGAGGTCATTGATGTTTTTTATGAGCCGCAAATCTCTTTCAAGGTATGTCTGTATATAATTAGGATACCAGTCAAGGGGGCTTATCTTTTTATCATAGATCCTAGGATACAACCCTTTAAATAAGTATTCTTCATAATTGCTAAATCTAAATTGTGTCTTATTCAGTTCATTTAGACTGAAAGGCAATAGTTTTAAAATAGCAACTCTTCCAGCCAATGTTTGTGATATATTTTCCTGAAGTAGGAAGTGCCGCGAACCTGTTAATATGAATCTCCCGGGTTTATTGTATGTGTCTACATTTGTCTGAATATAGGAAAAGAGCTGAGGTGTTCGTTGGATCTCGTCAAGGATAGCTCCCTTTGAGTGATCCGACAAAAATCCTCGAGGGTCGTTAGTCGCGTATTCCCGCGTGTCCAGATCTTCCATGGATAGATACGGTTTATCAGGAAAGGCCATCTTGACAAGCGTAGTTTTTCCAGATTGCCGCGGTCCGATGATGGTCACCACAGGAAAGCTCTTTGACACCGAAAGCAATTTTTTAGAAAGGTCTCTTTCTATCACATTGTAAGTATACACGATAATGGACAATTTGTCAATCTAATTTACAATTTGTCCAATCAATATTAGCCTTGATTTTTAGGCGATTTCTTGCTATATTAAGATGTCATATGAAGAAAAAACACAAGATAGAAGCGGTGGTTACGAACAGGAAGGCTAGAAGGGATTATTTTATACTGGAGGCCTTTGAGGCAGGCATTGAGCTAAAAGGAAGTGAGGTTAAGTCATTAAGGGCAGGAAAGGCAAGCTTGGCCGAGAGCTTTGCTAAGGTTGAGGGCAGCGAGATTTTCTTGTATCATATGCATATAAGCCCTTATAAATATACTGCCGAGAAAGAGCAAGACCCATTAAGGCCCAAAAAATTACTTTTACATAGAAAAGAAATAGATTATCTTATGGTTCAGTTGTTACAGAAGCGCCTTCCATTGATCCCTTTAAATGTCTATTTTAAGAAGGGACTTGCCAAGCTTGAGCTAGCAGTGGCAAAAGGAAAAAAGCAATACGATAAACGTGAGGCTATAAAACGTAAAGAAGCAGAACGTGTGATAGCAAGGGCAAAGAGGTATAAAGTATAAAAAAGGAGGGGGCGACAGGTTTCGACTTTGGTACGCTTGGTAAGAGCAGCATGTCGAGGTTGTCAGGAGGCCTCGAAAAACACCTGGCACAAATTAAACGCCAACTACAATGCAGTAGCTGAAGCTGAAGGCATTCTTGTCTCCAGCGAGGCGCTAGCTGTTGCCTAATTAGGCAACCCGCCTACAGGTCTTGCCTGCGGGACTTGATAGGCGCCATTAGCAGGCTGGCTATTTCTTTTACGTCTTTTTGGAAATGGCGAGGAGCATAAAAGGGCTTTGCTTGATGATATCCCGTTTACCGGAGCTCTTCAAGCGAGACTAAAAGGTAGACTAAACATGTAGATACTGTTATTGGGATACTAGAGGACGCGGATTCGATTTCCGCCGCCTCCACCATGTGGAAAATGGAGTGTGCGAAAGATAAAGGCGGAGGGTTCCCTCCGTCGAGAAAATCAATCGCCGCTCTTTTAAAATAAAGTTCGAACCAATCTTTTCCAGAAATTCTTTCTGGGATTCTAAATTTCCCCCTCGCATGATGTAACCGGCTCGGTTCAATAGCGTTACGAAGGAGCTTGCTTGTTCGAACCAATTATTGTCCCCATCAGCAAAATCTCGTAGAGCTTCTTGTAAATCCTTCTTTTTATTAAGGAGAGATTCTTTCTTTTTAGTGTATTCGTCTTTAGTAATGGTGTCTTCTAAGTAGATATCCACAAGTCTATTTATCTTGGTGTCTATACTAGCTATCTCACGTTCGAGATTTTGCTGATGGGGACGTGATGACTGGACATCACGAACTCTATCTTTCTCTAATTCTCGCAGTATCTTGGATGTCCAGTCATCACACAAAGAAACTTTTTGAAAAATGCCTCGAATTTGTTTAGCCAGAGCTTCTTCTCGTATATACTTCTGCGAGCAGGTCGTATATCGCTTAGTACACCTGTAATATATATAGTCTTTATGTATCTCAGCCGTGATCATCCGGCCGCACTCACCGCACTTCATAACCCCACGAAAGATAAATCGATGCTTGGCCTTTCTCGGTTTACCACGTCGTTTCATAACACTCTGGCATTTTTCAAAAAGTTTCTTTGTAATAATTGGTTCGTGAGTTCCTTCGAAGGTCTCACCCCAATACTTAAACATGCCATAGTAGAAAGGATTCATGAGGATAAGGCGTAGCTTACTTACGCCTATCATCTTATCGTTAGTGGTTCTAAAGCCTATCGAGGTGACAGTATCCTTGAGACGATCAAGCGTATAATCTCCTGTAGCGTATAGTTCGAAGATCTTACGAATCAGTGGCGCCTTATCCTTATCGATAACGATATTGCGACTCTTAGGATCGTTCAGGTAGCCGACAGGCGCAAGTGACGGATATACTCCGTTACGCACCTTCTGACGTATGCCTCGCTTGATATTCTCAGAGAGATTATCGATATAGTACTTACTCTGACCGAATGCGATGGATAGCATGAATTTACCCTGTGCGGTGTTATCGAAGCGATACGTAGGGAATCGTAGGTCTTCAATCACACCCTTATCAACGAGATATATGATCTTACCGCCATCAAGCGAGTTACGAGCGAGTCTATCAGGATGCCATGACAGTATCGCATCGGCCTTGCCCTTCTGCAAGAGCGACATCATCTCATTGAATATGGGTCTACCGGGAATCTTGGCTGACTTTGACTCGATGAACTCCTGAGCGATTTGGAGATTCTCTTTTATGGCATAGTCCTTGACTTCCGTCACTTGCGCCTCGATTGATAGAATCTGTCTATCTTCTTCATCTGTGGACTTACGAGCATAAAGAAAGTATCGCATAGCGACTCCTTTCATGGTAGAGGGCCAAAAGATTGGTTCATGAACTTTATTTTAAAAGAGCAGTGCTTGATTTTCGCGACGGAGGGAACCCTCCGTCAGTTTCGTGGCTCGTCGTTAGTCGTTCGTGATTCGTGCGGGAAAATAGGGGACAGTGATTGTTTTTTTGAAAAGAGTGCTAAAAACGGTCGCTGTCCCCTATTTAGATGAAATAATTCTTGACATTCCCCTCCTAATGCTATACACTTGTTAATAAATGTATAGGAATAGGGGGTATTTTTATGGATGTTAAAAAGATAGAACTTATAAGCTTTCTTAAGAAAAGAGGAGGCCTTGCCAGCTATGCGGAGATTATTAAGGCCGGGTTTAATAAGACCCTTCTTAAGACTGTCCTGAGTTCTGGCCTGATTCAAAAAATAGATCGTGCTCTGTATAGACTCTCTGATGGCTCTAGTCTTTCGAATCCAGATCTTGTAGCTGTTTCAATCAAGGTTCCTAGAGGGGTGGTATGTCTACTTTCTGCCCTTGCTTTTCATGAGGCTACAAATGAAATTCCTAAATCTGTAGATATAGCAATTCTACGGGGTACTCATGCCAATAAGATTAAATATCCTCCGGTAAGATTTTACCGATTCGCAGATAAAGCATGGAAGGCTGGGATCGAAGAACGTAAAATGGAAGGTTATAATATTAGAATTTACAGTCTTGCCAAGACAATAGCCGATTGTTTTAAATTCCGAAATAAAATAGGCATTAATGTCGCAAGGAATGCTCTCAAAGTTGCCATTATGGAAAAATACATAAAACCAAAAGATGTTATGTATTATGCCAAGATTTGCCGTGTTGATAATATCATAAAACCGATACTCGAAGCCATGCTATGAGAAAAGATATCAAGAATATACAGGCCTCTGTACGAGCCCGGCTTCAAAATAAAGCCAAGGAAACCAATCGCCCGTTCTCGGAAATTTTGCAATATTACGGGATGGAAAGATTTCTTTATAGAGTAAGCCGTTCAAAATATGCGGATAGGTTTATTCTGAAAGGCGCGCTTATGTTTACCGTATGGCAGGTTCCTGAAAGACGGACAACTCTTGATATAGATTTCTCAGCTCGTTATGACAATCAGATAGCAAGCATAGAAAGAATGATCAAAGACGTCTGTAAAGTTTCCGTAACTCCGGATGGACTTATATTCGATCCTCAAATAGTAAAAGGCCAGAGGATAAGAGAAAATATGGATTATGAAGGCGTGCGCATAAAGTTTAGGGGATTTTTAGAGCGTTCACGTATCGCGATGCAAATCGATGTAGGTTTCGGTGATGTTATCTATCCCAAGCCAAGAGTTATTGATTACCCGGTAATTCTGGATTTTCCAAAGCCTCACCTCAAAAGTTATCCGGTAGAAAGCGTAGTTAGCGAGAAATTTGAAACCATGGTAAAACTTGGCCTTCTCAATAGCCGTATGAAAGATTTCTATGATATCTGGTTAATGATGCGTCGGTTTAATTTTAATGGATCGAAGCTTAGTGAAGCATTAAAAAGAACTTTTGCCCATCGTAAAACTCTTTTACCAAAATATAGGCCATTATTTACCGAGGAAATCTATGACGATAAATCCGATCGCCAGATCCTATGGAAGGCCTTTTTGAAAAAGGGAAATATTAAACACGCACCGGAAAAATTGTCTACTACAGCCAGAGAAATCGAAGAATTCCTTAATAAGCCGCTTGATACAATCGAGAAGAGGCAGGAATTTGATGAAGAATGGAGAATGTCTGGACCGTGGAAATGAATAAAAAAGATAATCTTTTAAGAAAAATAGAAAATATAAATTCTCAAATCGCTTTACTTAACAAGAGGAAAAAGGGGCGGTTGTTAGTGCTCACTAAAGAAGAGGTGAAATTATGGAAGAGTCTATGAAAGGATTTGTTTGTAAAGTTTGTGGGTTTATATCAATAAATGGAAGTGCGCCAGAAAAATGTCCTGTTTGCGGCGCGCCAAAGACATCTTTTGAAGAGAAAAAGGATGCTATGAAGACTGCTAAGGATGTAAATAATTTGACAGAAACCGAGAAAAAACATATCCCTGCTATCAAAGTTGTCAAAACATGCGGATTGATACCAGAGGGTTGTCAAGACGTGCATGTTAAGATTGGAGAAATTCAACATCCGATGCAGCCCGAGCACTATATTGTGCACATCGACTTTTATATAGACAATGAATTTCTGTCCAGGGTTATTTTGACTCCTGATAGGCTTAATCCAGCAGCTGCGCTTCATCTTAAGGCAAAGGCTGGAAAATTAGCCGCTGTTGAGTTATGCAATTTGCATGGCGCCTGGATTAAGGAAGTAATTCTATAAAAAAATAGCATATGAATATAAAAATAATCTGGTTTATTATTGTATTAATATCGACCTCCGTGCTAACCACATTTGTCTATCAAAATACCCAACAGGCCGACATAAATTATTACCAAGGCTACAGACTATTTGAAAAAGGCGAATATAATAAAGCAGTAGAGTTCTACGAACAAACCCTCGCAATAGAACCTCTAAGGTTAGATGCGCTTAAAGAAATAGCTTATTCCTATCAGTGGACAGATAGATTCGAAAAGGCAATAGGAGTCTTCCGAAAAGCCCTTTCCCTTGATCCGCAAAATTACAAAATAAAAAAATCATTGGCCAAGACCTACTCATGGGAAAAAGAATATAAAAAGGCAATATCCCTGTATAAAGAGGTTATAACGATGGAAGAAGATGATATTGATGCTCAAAGAGAATTAGCTAAGGTCTACATCTGGGATGGTCAGTATGATAAGGCAAAGAAGATATCAAGAGCATGAAAAACATAAAAGGATTTATTTTGTTTAACGTTGATAAGGAGACTGATTGGAGTTTTTCGTCTGATGATGCTTCAGGAAAAGAATTAAAATTGCAGTTAAGAAGTAGTTATTTTAAGGATCAAAATTGAATAGGAGGAGGCATTGATGACTAATGTCGAAGTTTTGGAAATAGCTTTATCGAACGAAGAAAAATCAATAGAATTATACCAAAAGTTAATCGCTGACCACCCAGATTCAGATTTAAAAGATATATTTTATAGTTTACTTACTGAAGAACAAAAGCATAAATCAGTCATAGAGAAAAAGATTTATGAATTAACTAAGTAATAAGTTGAGATCTGATTATCCAATCACCCTTTCCTTAATATAAATCTCAAAGATGTTATTTCGCAATCTTATTCCGTATATCTGTGACTTAGGTATCCAGATTTTCATACCGTTGTAGACAAGAATAGCTTTATTGGTTTCGTGTAATATGCGGACTTGGGCCCAGATGTATCTTTCGCTTGAGCATAGAAATCGGTAAATGATGCTGTATGGCCAGGTCATGGGTTATTCCTCCTTTTGAGATTGGCCGAACTCAGTTGAGTTCGGCACTTCCTCGGACATTGCGTCCTCGGTCGCTTTCTTTACGGTTTTGGGGTCAATGCTTAGGATTTTGGCTATCTTTTTGTATGACATGCCCAGTAAGTGTAATTCGGTTGCTTTTTGGGCTAATTTCTGGTATAAATGAGGGTGTTTGACAGGGAGTATTTTTATATGGGCTTGGATCTCAGCTGTGTTTCGAATTGGTTGTGACCGGGTCCACCATTTTATTAGGGGGATATCTATGAATCTTATCCTGTTTATATTTACGATTATCGTCTCATTTATAGCGGTACGAATAGGGGCCATAGCATTTGAAGTAACAGGTCTCGAAGGATCTTTGGCAAAGTTTCAGGCGCTTTCTTGCTTTACAAGAACAGGATTTACGACAAGAGAAGCAGAGCTTATTACTGGGAATACCCAGAGGAGAAAAATCGCTGCTTTTCTTATGATATTAGGAAATGCCGGTTTTGTTACCTTGATCGCAACATTTGCTAATTCCTTAAGGCCATCCAACTTGCCTAGATTTACAATCCCATTTCTGCGCCTTGTGTTTCCCTCATACCTATTACCCTGGATCAATCTGATAACAATCGCACTTTTTCTATATATCAGCTATAAGATTTTTACACATACTAAGATTACGGAAAAATTGACTCGTTATATAAGGTCACGCATTATAAAAAAAGATATAGTGAAGCGCGTTTCTTTTGAAGAGCTGGTGGTTTCGACAGGCGGCTATGGCGTAACACAGATAGAGATATGTGAAAACAGCCCTATGCTGGAAAAGACTCTTATGGATTCTAATTTAAGAAAAGAAGATATTACAGTGCTGGCTATTGAAAGAAAAGGTCTGACTATTCCGAATCCTCCTGCAAGGACAAAGATTTTATTGGAAGATAAGCTTATCTGTTTCGGAAAATTAGGCACTATGCGAAGGAAAATCTGCGTTACGTAGATAGTAATATAATTTATGGATAATCGACCTATCGGTATATTTGATTCTGGTGTGGGCGGGCTTACAGTTGTTAAAGAAGTCATGAAAGCTCTTCCTGATGAAAGAATAATCTATCTGGGTGATACAGCCAGGGTGCCTTATGGTACAAAGTCAGATCAGGCTGTAAAGCGCTTCTCAGTAGAAAACGCTAAGTTTCTCAAGCAATTTAAGGTTAAACTTATTATTGTAGCCTGTAATACTGCTTCGAGCATTGCGCTGGCTACTCTAAGAAAGAGGTTCAAGGTTCCTATAGTAGGTGTCATCAAGCCTGGAGCCAGAAAAGCTATAAGGGTAACAAGGAGCGGCAGGATAGGAGTCATAGGTACTCCGACGACAGTAAAAAGCAAGGCCTATGAAAAAGAGATAAAGCGTATCTCTGGGCATAAAAAGATAATTTCTAGGTCGTGCCCTTTATTTGTGCCTCTCGCTGAGGAAGGATGGCTGAACGGAAAGATAACGCTTGATATCGTAAAGAAATACCTGGTGCCCCTGTCCGAAAAAAAAATAGATACGCTTGTTTTAGGCTGCACGCATTATCCGCTTTTAAGAAAGGTAATAAAAAAGGTGGTCGGGAGGGATGTGAGGATAGTCGATTCCGCGAGTTCAGTAACAGAAGAGGTGGCTAAAATATTACAGGCTTCAGGTAGATTGGCCGCTACATCCAGGAAGCCAATGCATAGTTTTTTTGCTACAGATGCGGTCGAGCAGTTTATAAAGGTTGGTGAAGAATTTTTAGGCAGAAAGATTAAAAAGGCGAGGCGGGCAGATTATGTATGAGATCTTGATAAAGTCAGATTTTTGCGGCGCTCACAATCTTCGAGGTTATAAGGGAAAATGTGAAGGGCTGCACGGCCATAACTGGAAGGTCGAGACGAGGCTTGAAAGTCCTTTTCTTGATGACATCGGCATGGCAGCGGATTTTAAGATATTGAAATCCAGGCTTAAGAATGTGCTCGGCGATCTGGACCATACACATCTTAATAAATTAAAAGCATTTAAGAGAAGCAATCCATCTGCAGAGAATATTGCAAAGTACATCTTTGATAGACTTAAATCTTCTATAAGGGATAAAAATCTTTTTGTAAAATCAGTATCTGTTTGGGAATCGGATTCCTCTTGCGCCACTTATTACAAATAAGCGTTCGAGGCTAAACCTCGGACATCCGAGACCTGTAAAATCAACAATGAGAATATTATATAATCTGGTATTTATAATCTTTAGTATAGTCTATTTTCCATACCTAATAGTGACGAAGCGTTATAGGTATGGCATGGCCAACAGGTTTGGATTTCTCTCCAAGCGCCTAAGAGCTATTTCTTCCAGGGGCAAGGTTATCTGGATACACGCAGTCAGCCTGGGCGAGATGAAGGCGGCCAGTATCCTGGCACCTCTTTTAAGAAAGGCATTTCCGCAACATACACTTTTATTTTCCAGCGTTACGCATACGGGTAATAAGGTTGCCAGGACGATTGCAACAGCTGACGAAGGAGTTTTTTACCTCCCGCTAGATGTGAGCTTTATAACAGATAGAGTGGTAGGGATTATCAAGCCGGAGTTATTTTTATTACTCGAGGCAGAATTATGGCCCAATCTCATAAATTCTCTCTATAGAGCCAATACAAAGATCGTTCTCGTGAACGGTAGAGTTTCCGATAGTTCTCACAGGGGCTATAAAAGAATCGGATTTATAATCTCCCGCATTTTAAATAAGATTTCTCTTATGCTGATGCAGTCGGAGCAGGATGCTACGAGGATGTTGGAATTAGGAGCGCCTAAGGAAAATGTTTTTGTGACAGGTAATTTAAAATTTGACCTTTCGCTATCTGATTCTGTAATGAAGAATCGGGAGCTCAGGGAAAAACTTGGCATAAGAGATGAAGATATATTGTTTACGGCAGGGAGCACTAATAAGGGCGAAGAAGAACAACTTATAGATTGCTTTTCCAAGCTTAAAAAAGATTACAGGGGTTTGAGATTTCTTATTGCCCCGCGCCATATTGAGCGGACACAGGAAATACAACAGCTTCTGGACAGGAAAGGTTTTAAATCCACAAGATATTCCCAAATAGAAGATTTACATTTGACTCATGAGGACATATTGATTCTTGATACCATTGGCGACCTTAAGGTAATTTATTCTGGATCTGATATCGTATTTGTAGGGGGGAGCCTTATAGAGAAAAGAGGTGGTCAGAATCCTATTGAGCCAGCGAGTCTTGCAAAGCCAGTTATCATGGGAAGGTTTATGGCCAATTACCAGGATGTAGTAAGGACTTTTCTCGAGAATCATGCTGCAATTCAGGTGGAAGATAGAGATGGACTTTATTCAGCTTTAAAGCTTCTTTTAGATAATCCCGGAGAGCGAAAGAACCTGGGCATGAATGCAAGGGAGATAGTAGACAGGCATTCAGGCTCCAGCCAACGCACTATCAGTTTGATTTTATCCCATCTTAAAAGTTGATTTCCGAATCGATAAGGTATTGTTTGTTATAAAATAATGAAATGTCCTGTTCCTTAACAAGTGAAATGTCCGCTTTTAA
>CAZZAL010000003.1:0-69961 GCA_964652265.1 uncultured Planctomycetia bacterium | reverse complement strand
CAGGTTTATTATGAGACCAAAGGATATAAAGAGTTATATGATTACTTGGAGTCAAAGGGATTAGACTATGCCAAGATTAAAGAGATGGCAGAAAAGGAGCTTGCTGAAGGAGAGGAGCTACTCGGAAGCATGTTCATGCAGCTGTCACTGTTTATGGAGAGGGCATCAACAGAAGATATAGGAGTTTCTTATGCAACAGCCAAGGATTTAATAGAGGGCACAGGATATATAGCAGAGTCTATAAGCGTAGCATTAAATGATAAAGGTTTTAGTGATTATCTACGAAAAGTGGC
Organism: uncultured Planctomycetia bacterium; assembly: GCA_964652265.1. Taxonomy (GTDB): domain Bacteria; phylum Omnitrophota; class Gorgyraeia; order Gorgyraeales; family Gorgyraeaceae; genus JAHIUV01. The sequence goes on along the minus strand of CAZZAL010000003.1, from coordinate 69,668 downwards.
TCCTAAAGTAGAGAAACTCGATGAACTTAAGAGTTATTTTAAAAAGATATCCAGGGTAACCATAGAGATAGAAGAAGAGACAGGCCTTATCTTTGGGCCTTCTACGCCTATCAATAGTCTTGCCAGTAACCAACAAAGTCTTGCTAGTAATCAGGAGCTAAAGCCTATTCCTTTATTATTGGATGAGCTTTTATATGGTACAAAACTTACATTTTCAAGATATGCCGAACTTTTTAAGCTGATAAACAGGGAATTATTAAATGATGATTATAGCTTGGACATGAATGCCTATGATATGTTTTACAGTGAGATATCAAGGAGGAAAAAGGCTGACTCTTGGGCAAAGGAACTACAGAGATACAAGGTGGTCAGTCCTCTAGTGGCAGCTTCTCCGATACCTTTAGATGTTAGCGACAAAGAGGCCCTGGATTTAATAAAAACTGTATTAAAAGGAAGCTATTCTGAAATCATGTTTTACTTTTATCCTGAAAAGCTTAAGAGAGAGCAGCACCATTTTATTATTGTGCTTAATAAGGAGATGGGCAATGAATTAGAGCTCATGATGTATACTGATGAGAAGGAAAAAGATGTATCATTTTTTGGAGGAGACGCTATAAATAAGCTCAAAGAAATAGGATTTATAGGCGAAAAAGGCGTTGTCCTTGCGCATTTTTCTAGGTCTAGTCTTGGAGTAACTGATATGCTGGCAGGTTCTTCAGTATATATGCATTCCCATCCGAAAAGGATGACCTCAAATCCTTCTCCTGGAGACAGAAGATTTTATAATGATATGCTCCGGAATAAGTTGAAGAAATTGATAGAAGGTCCTTCGTTCAATGATAAGATCGAAGATAATCGTAGAACCCGTGATATGGTAAAGATACATGAGCCAGCTTCCAAAAATCTTTTTATTAGCGAAGGAAAGAAAACGTTTTCAAAAGGCAAACCAAATACATATCCTTTAGCGTCGAATAGCAGTATAAATATAAATGATAAGCAAATACGAATGGAAGATGCAGATGAAGAACATGCCAGTATTTTTGGATATTTCGAAAACAAGCTTTCCGAGGAGATCAAGATAATACTTGTGGAGCACAACAGGGGCTCGCCTGATTCAGCCCAGAGAAGGATGCTTTCCTACAATGAATCACCTTTTAAATATATCTTTAGTCATATTAGCCAAGATGAAAAAACCATATACCTTCCAAAGACTGCTGTCTTAGAACTTTTCAAATATCCTCAGGGACGAGAGTTTCTCATAAACTATATTTCTTATAAAGTTAGTAGCGATGTTGTCGATTCAGCACGTGAAAGCGAAATAAGACATTTTATGACGGATTACCTCGGTGAGAGATTATATCCAAAGCGCATCAGGACATTACTTCATATAGTGGATGGCATAAATGATCAGATAGGAAACGCAAGCCGTTTTATCGGGACCATAGATAATCTTTTAAATGAAATAAAGTCTTCTTCTGAAAGAGACAAAATAGTCAAGACATTAGAGGTTCTAGAGCGAGAAGTCAAAGGGCGAAGAAATCTGGATGAGCTCAGGCCTGAAAGGGAAAAGGCATTACATAAAGTCACTAGTGTTAAAAACAGGGTAGCTTCTGGGGATTTTCATAATGTAGTTGGCGACTTAGGAAGTGGCAAGGATGGTGCGAGAGTACTATTAAACAGATATTCAAAAGCGCTTTTTAGGCAAAAAGCAGGATTTGAGAGACAATTAGAGAAGAAAAAAGCCTATCTAAAGAAAGATGATTCTTCTGGGTATAAGCGTGACGATAAGAAAGAAAGGCTTTTGATAGAGGAGTTTTATAAAGAATGGAACACCAGCATGGAGAGCTGGAACAAGGAATTATATGAGAAGATTATAAAATTTTATAAGATCTGGCACTCAAGGGGCGAAAGGGATCCACCGAGCCTTTCTTTGATATATGAGGTTTTCAGCGAGGATGAAAAGATAATAGGATTGTTGGGGCTACTTAAGGAAAAAGTCAAAGATTTTGACAGGCTTTCAGCCTATGGGAAATGGAAGGCTTTAAAGTCAATAGAGCTAAATAAAGATGATGAGGCGCTATTGAGGGCTATTACATTTACTCCTCATCTTTACTGGGGCATAAAGGTCCCTCTTGAGGCAAGGGAATATATTTCCGCGCTCTTTAGCCAGGGAAGATTTGGTACAGATATTCTAAGCGCAACATCAGCGATACACATAAACTATACAGGCCCTATAGAGAGCACGAGCTCTATTGTCAGGGATCCTGAAGGAAGGTTAAAGTATTGGGAGGATCCTCCTAAAGAGGATTTATTCAGAATACTTTCCGGAGGGAATAGAGAGCAGAAAAAGATCTTCAGAGTTGGATGGCCTAGTAATAGAAAGCAGTTGTACGCTAAATATTGCGGGTATCAGGAAACTCAGTTAATACAAGGACACGTCTGGGAAAAAGAAGAACAGCTTTATTCAGTAGAGTGGAAAGATGTTTCTCGCAAGGATCACAAAGAGAAATGGTTGCTGGCAAAATGCGGATTAAGAGATAAACCTATTTCTTTTATAAAAGAGATCAATGAAGAAAAAACAGGTGGATTCAGGCAGAGTGTCAGTATTTTTAGTATGGCATTGTTCCTGGGTCTTGCTATTATGTTTGCATTTCCTACGAAAGCAAACACGCCTTTATATACACCTCCGGCAGTAGAAAATGTCATTACACAGGATGCGATCCAGAATCAGAATATCCAGGTGATTCCTGTTTTGACCAAGGAGCTATATGATGATACAGAAGCTGCTGCAGATTCGCTTAGCGAGATAATTGATTTTTATAAAGAAAGGCCTATCTCGCAAGAACTCAAGCATGAGTTCGAGTTAACAAGACGTGTTTTAATAGAGGTATCGTATAGTGGAGACCCATCGGTCGAAGCAGCGCTAGATAAGATTGATTCACTGTTGTTGTACGGAGAAAAAGAAAAAGCCATACAAGCGCCTCTCAGGAAAGAGAGCAGCTTTCTCGACAAATACTCCCCAGAAATAAAAGACGCGTTCTTGAAGATAAAGGCTTTAGATGAAGAGATATTTAAATTCTTAGAAGAAAACCATGGATATCTAAAGGATATAAAGTTTGGATATGCTGGTAGGAATGGTGGAGCGTATCTGGAGCGAGATCTTTTTGGTAGACCATCTATAATAATCGATCCTGGATATTTAGAAAATGAAGAATTTCTGATAGACGGAGAAATCCGTTCTTACGGCGAAAAAGATAGTTATGCTAGATTTATAGCCAAGCTTCATCACGAACTATATCATTTCTATAACTATATTAATCTGGTACCTCGGGGGATGAAGTGCAGTTTCTGGCACAATATTCTCTATGAGCATGTATTTCTGTCTCATTATCTCAAGGAAGAGGAAGAGTGCGACAAGATTGAGATGAAGACCTTGGAGGAATTAGGAGCAAGGATTTACAATGATGATAAGTGGGAAAACAAGAGACTGATTTACTCCAGGGATATAATTCCTGGCATATTCAGGTTGATCATAATAGACTCTGTTTTCTTTTTCGCACCTTTAGTCCTTATAGTGCTGATGGTAAGGTGGATACACAGAAGAAAATCCTGGTTTAAAGATAAGTTGCAGTTACGTACAGCAGCTAGTAGTTCAGAAAAGTATTTGGCAGGGGCGTATACCATAGGTGGTAACTCTCTATTGGTTGGGAAAGACGTAAAAGATCTTTTACCCTGGAAAGAGAAGGATTGGCAGAAGATATGTGAGCTCCAGAAACAAAGAGTGCTTGAGACAATGAGGTATATTGTCCCAGCACTCCAGGATGGAGGAGTTATAACCCATGGAAACGGGCCTGAAGTAGGTGCATTGCTTGAAAGGAAATTAAAAAGGCCTATTAATTTAGAGAAAGATCAGGATTTTATCAGGATGCATCTTGCTGATGCCGTGGAAGAGACTCAAAAATGGATAGGGTTGGATATAAAAGAGGCACTTATTAAACTAGGTATCCCCGCAGAAAAAATAGAGGGCGTGATTACACATGTAAGGGTTGATGTTGCTGATGAAGGTTTTGAACCAGGCAAGGCAGCAAAACCCGTTGGCCTTCAGAGGTTTGATAGGAATGGCAAAAAGATTGAAAGGCCAAAGGTAGCCAGCCCGCAGCCTCTTACCATTGTAGAGATTGATAGGATTAAAGAGTTACTGTCAAAAGGGAAGATTGTTATAAGCTGCGGAGGAGGCGGTATTCCGGTTGATAGGTGGAATAAACAAAAGAAACTTGCCGCTGTTATTGATAAGGATCTGGCAACAGCGCTTTTAGTGAAAGGATTGTCTTCCCGTGGCCCCCCATTAAAGAGAGTTACTATTTCTACAGAAGTCCCATGCGCATACCTAAATTTTGGCTCCCCAGAACAAAAAGAAATCCACACTGTTACAGTTAAAAAGCTTAAAAAATATATAAAAGAAGGCTATTTTGCCGAAGGCTCGATGCTTCCGAAAATACAGGCAGCTATTGATATAATCGAATCAGGCGCAGCCTTAGAGGTCATCATAACTAATCCTCGAAACCTTTCAAAGGTAGACTCTGGTGGAGTTTCTACGCGTGTGGTAAGTTCAAGTAAGAAAGTTTTTCTGTGGCTGGAAAATAATATCCGAAAAATTTATAAGACATGTAAAAAAACGACCTCAGAATTTCATGTAATAATTCCCCACGCTACTTTTTTTGTATTCTGGGCAACAGTGTATTCTTTAACAGCGTATTCTTTACTTTCCTGGGTTGGCTTAGATTCTGCATTTAATGTAAATTTAGCAGTGTTTCTTTCTTTGTTTCTCGCGTATTTTGGAGCAAAAATCAATTATAAAGGCAGAAATACCACAGATTTTTTTAGAGAGGAACATTTCTTTAATAATGCTATCAATGGATATGCTATGTCGAGGCTCAAGGAAAAAGGCGCTCCTTTAAAGATATACTCTGCAGGTGCCGCAGATTTTAAAGAAACAGTAAGCGTAGCCATAGTAGCCCTTGAAAATTTCAGGAAGGATCCTGAGTCCTGGAAGGGGATCAATCCGTATAGGGATCTCACGATATATGCTGTGGAGTTCGAAAAAGAGATCTTTGAAAAAGGCAGGACGTTTATATATAGTGCGGCTGAAGTAAAATATATAGATAAAGATTTACTAGAAAGATATTTTGTAAAAAAAGAAAAAGGGGCAGATATTTATTATGGTCTAAAAGAAGAAGTGGTGCGTATGATAAGGCCTATACATAAGAACTTGAAGGATGTAAAAGATCTTAAAGGTATAGATTTAGTCCTGTTTTTGAATACAATTTATTTGATGGGTCCTGTAACATTAAAAAAGACTATGAAAAACATAGAGGACTCGCTATCCCCTAAAGCTACGGTTATAGTTGCAAACGACCACCCACCCCTTAATCCATTTAGCCTTTTTATAAAGAAAAGTTTTTCAGATTATAGTCAAAGATTTAAATATTGGTTTCTTGAAAATGAACATGCCCCATTTTACAGGGTATACGAATTCGATAAAGAGCTTACAGCAAAGACTTTTATTGCGAAGAAGACAGACTTGCCGCCGCCTTCTGTAAAAAAATTATTTAGAAAGTTATCGGTTCTTGTACCACCTGTAGTATATATGTTGCTCGGACGGATGTTTCCTAAAAATAAGTTTTATTTTTCCAGAAAAGTAAACCTTGGTACAAAGAAAGAGTCTTTTATGGTCAAGATCAGGCTTGTGGATGAGAGGAATTTTAAAGATGCCTTAGCGGTCCATAACAGGATCTGGAAAGGTAGGCTAGAATTTACAGAGGAACAGTTCCGCTCGCTTTTAAAGAAGAATCCAAATAGCTTTTTCGTAGCAGAGGATCCGGATGGAGTGATATTCAGTGTAATATGCTGCGCTACGCTTCCGTATGAAAGGTATAAGATTTTCCCAGAAGGCAAGAAAGATGTCAGGCTTCAGGTGCTTCTTGAATCAAAGTGGATGCCGTGGCCATTTCATAAAATCTGGCTTCATTATGCCGTAGGCATAGATCCTGGATATAAAAATCCAAATGCACCAAGGGCCCTTGGCATAAAGGCGTCAGGGATTTTACTTAGAACGACAAAGGCATTCAGCGGCCTTATGAGGAGATGCACGCAGAGCCCTTTAAACGGATACGCCAGATTTATAAACATAGGAGAAGGAGTAAAGTTTAAGAAAAAATACGGTCGCAAGCTTAATGCAGTAGAGTTTGCCTTATCCACAGGGCGCTCAAAGAGTTTTTATAACCGCAGCAAAGAGAAATGGTACGGGGCCTCCAGAAAGGATTACAAACATTATTTGAATCAGAGTCTTAGCGGAAAAAAGATAACCCGGGAAGAATATCAGGAAGCAGTAAAGGTAGATGGATTGGAAGCTTTTTTGTTTTACAAAGAACCAGGCAGAGGAAAGTCTTTCAAGGAGTTTTTAATGGAGCATTACGGAAAGTCATGGAGTCTTAAAAACATGCCTATCGAATGGCAGGATTATATAGATTTTGTCCGATTAGGTGGAATTTCTATGGAAGAATATATTCATCGCTTTAATAGGAGGCTTCTCTCAAATGCTATTAATATGCACGCTAAGAATGGCGCAAGGGTTATTGCGATTATTGGAGGCGGCAGGAAGGCAGTATTCAAAAATATAGAGATAGGTGATGCCAATACATTGAATTTTGCCGGAATCACTGACTATACGCCTAATAATATAATGAAAAAATGCGAAAAGTTTAAACTCCGCGCTAGAAGGCGAGCTATGAGCTGGAAAGAGAATTTTACAGACTCTGTAAATGATAACCTTGAAACAATAGCTTTAATAGAAAAATACGAACCCATGGATGATGGAAAACCAGCTGTAGATTTTACAGGGCATGAGGTCGCACTTATGCCGAAAAAGGTTTTTACCGGCGCGTTTGCGTTTTTTGCAAACATGAGCGGAGAAAAGTTTATACACATGCTGAGCATGTTAAAAGGCAGAGACTTGACCAAACGGGAATTAAGAGAAGCTGCGGCTTTTGCAAAGATCTTTCCAGATATAGAAAGCCATAAAAATGAGTTAATAGAGAGCATTAGTAATTGGGAGGGTTTTGAATGCCATATATTTAGCCAGAGGCTGTTCGGATTTTTGCAAAAATTAATACCTGCAAAAATATATACGGAGAGAGTCGAAATCAGAAAGATAACTAGAACAGAAAGATTTATTCTCAAGCATTCTTATCTAGAGATAGAGGTGGCTGGTGAAAAATTTATCTTAGATACAAGCGCAGACCAGTTCGAGATTAAAAATCACAAGCCTTACTCATATCACCCTTACAATTATCACGATTTAGGGGTAACAATGATACCTAAGGCTATATTTGAAAACCCAGAACTTAATAAGAGATTCTGGATGTATACAAAATGGGAAAGGAATGTAAACCAGTCGCATAGATTTACTTCTTTGTTAGGGACTATGCTAGAAAATATTCGCCTGAAGCGAACCGCTATCTAGCTCTACATTTTTTACAATACAAGATTTGTGAAGCTAAAGAGTAAAAAAGTAAAAAAAAGCTTTTAAAATTAAGTAGTTTATGGTATTATCTATACAATAGCTATTAATGCCGTTGGAGGGGGTGACAATGAAGACAGGCGATTTTGTAGAGAAGAGAAGCTTCAAAAGATTAGATTTGACTCTTCCTGCTGAGCTCAGGTGTCTTACGCGTGAAGGAAAAAGAGAGGCTCAGGAAGGAGTTACAATCAACGTGAGCTATAATGGAGCATATATAGGCGATATAACTATTAGGAATATAAAGACTGAGGACACGTTGATTGTAACTCTTTCAGTGCCAAGAGATGAAGCTAGGGATTTTCCGTTTTCTCGCATTACAGGAAAGGCAAAAGTAGTACGGGTCGAGAAAGACGGCGTTGCGCTTGAGTTTAACGAAGATATAAACCGGCTTTTTATTGCTAATTAAATTTAACTACCCGAAACAAAATCGGAGTAAGCATGAAGTGTCTTTACAGAAAGTTTTCTCTTTTTTTTATGTCCTGTTCGTTCATTGTTTTCTTAAGTGTTTTTTTAACAGGCTGTTCTTCGCAGACATCGTCTGGTAGCGCTGATAGCGTTACGATATGGCATTGGATGAGTGACAGAGAAGATGCATTGCTGGAATTAGCCAAGAGATACGAAGAAGAGACAGGCATAAAGGTAAAATTCGAACTTTATGGACCTTCTAATGCTTACACAGAAAAGATAAGGGCTGCTGCCCAGACTATTACCCTACCTGACGTATTTGGAATCCTTGGAAAAAAAAGAGACTTTGCGAGTTTTATAAAAGCAGGGCATGTTTATAATCTCACGGGCCAGATGAACGAAAATGAGGGCGCGTGGAAAAATAAATTATTTGGAAAGGCCCTTGCTGGCAATGAATTTAAGCCAGGTAATGGTTTTGGAGTCGAACCAGGGATATATGGCGTTCCGATAGATGTAACGAATATACAGATGCTTTATAATAAGGATTTACTTAAAAAGGCTGGTTGGGACCCAGAGAATCCTCCTAAGACTTGGAATGAGTTTTTAGAAGCAAACAGGATGCTTAAAGAAAACGGAATACAGGGCCTTGTGAGCGGATGGGGAGAGATTTGGATGATAGATTGTCTGGCATCTAACTATGCGTTTAATATAATGGGCGAGAAAAAGGTCTTTGATACCATTAGCGGGAAAGTACCTTATACAGACCCTGATTGGATAAAGGTGTTTGATCTGTTTCGTCAGATGAGGGATGAAAAATTACTCGCCAGCGGTGTCGTTACAATGGTCAATAAGACCGCAGAGCAGCTTTTTGCAAACAATAGAGCCGCATTTGCCTTTAATGGTTCCTGGTGCGTGAATGTCTATCAAGGGATGAATCCCAATTTAAATTATGCGGCCTTCTTGCCGCCTGAAGCATCCAAGAGATATCCGATGGCGATCTGGGGTGGGGCAGGTTCATCCTTTATGATCAATGCCCGCTCTAAGAAGATGCAGCAAGCAGTGGAGTTCCTGCACTGGCTTACTGCTGCCAAACAGCAGGCGTATCTATTCCAGGCCACAAACAACCTGCCGGCAAACAAGCAGTGTGCCATAAGTATGCCTAAGATCAATCAGGAGTTTGCTTCGGGCATGGATTACGCCACTCATCCTAGTGCCTGGGATGCATCAGAGTTTTTAATGGTAATTGAGGCTTACACCAGGGGGATTCAGTCGATCATACTGGGTGAGAAGACCCCAAAAGAAGTAGGCATCGAAACTCAAGCGGTTAAAGAAAGGGAATTGTCGCGCCAACGAAATATATAAATCGAAAAGGAGCAATCAATGGACCAATCAAAACACCACATAACAGCCCCTAAAGATCGCGTTCCTATTTTTCAAAAAGCAATATACAGTATCGGAGCTCTTGTCAATAGCATTCAGGCTGCAGCCATTGGGGCGATGGTCATTGTTTTAAACCTCGGATTAGGCGTGAATCCTGTATTAGTTGGCCTTGTCGGATTTATTCCCCGTATCGTTGATGCGATACTAGATCCGATCGTCGGCTACAGTTCAGATAATATCCGCACCCGATGGGGGCGCCGCAGGCCTTTTATATTCTTTGGAGCAATTGCGGCAGGAATCTTGTATGCCCTACTTTTCCAATTATATACTGGTCGCCCCGAAATATTCTATGTGGTTTATTTCTTAGGGATCCAGATCCTCTTTTTCATTGGATTTACCTGTTACTCTATTCCTTGGATCGCACTCGGTTATGAAATGACCCCTGATTATCACGAACGTACACGCTTGCAAGGGGTGAGCAACTTTGTCGCACAGATCGCCTGGGTAATCGCTCCCTGGTTCTTCAAGATCATGAACAATAAGAGCCTCTTTCCTGATATTGTTCATGGAGCAAGAACCCTTGCAATATTTATCGGTGGCTTTATCATCATCGGCGGTATTTTGCCAGCGATCTTCAATAAGGAGCATTTCGCTGACCTACCTAAGCCTAAGATAGAAAAAGGCCGTCTAAACACCCTAAAGGATTTTCTTAATGGGATAGGTATTACCTTTAAATGTAAACCGTTTGTCAAACTATGCGCTGCGACATTTCTGATCTTTAATGGGTTTATGTTGGCTTCGGCATTCTCTGCCTATGTTATCTTCTTCTATGTTTTTGGCGGCTCCGAGACACTTGACGCTGCCTATTCAAACGGCGGGACATTGCTTGGTTGGTTTGGATCAATCAGTTCAGTTTGTACTTTTTGCGTAATCTTTTTGATTACCTGGGTATCGACTAAGATAGGTAAGCGTAGGACTTTTTTAATTTCTATATCGCTTTCTATCATTGGTTATGCCTTAAAATGGATCGGCTATAACCCTGATCAGCCATATTTGCTGCTGATCGCTGCTCCCTTTATTGCATTCGGTTTGGGGTCACTCTTTACAATTGTCAATTCAATGGTGGCCGATGTCTGTGATTTGGATGAACTCCATACCGGCACACGTAGGGAAGGGATGTTTGGGGCGATTTACTGGTGGATGGTAAAACTTGGCCTTGCGGTTACCTCGCTCATCGCCGGGTTCCTACTTAATGCCAGCGGCTTCAATGTTGCGTTGGGCCTTAATCAATCAGCTAGTGCTTTACTTAAGATGCGGCTCTTTGATATCGGTATCCCGATTGTAACTTCTCTTGCGGCAATCTTTATTATTATGACTTTTTCGATCACCGAAACTAAAGCCTATAATATTCGCGCGCAGGTTGAAAGGCGAAGAGAGGAACGCCGTAAGGAAGCAATCCGCACAGAGGACGAAAAACGTAGAGACGAAAGACGAAAAGATTAATTCAATGAAGTTAAAAGATACACTCGAAAATTATAGTTTTGTTCTGCCGGCGGTATTGATCTTTGGTGTATTTTATATCGTTCCCTTGTTCTGGGTGCTCGAGCTTTCCATGCATCAGTGGGATGGGATCTTGCCGACCAAGGTCTTTGTGGGCTTCAGGAATTTCCTTGAGATTGCCCAGGATAAGATCTGGTGGAAGGCAATGTACCAGGCAGGCTATATTACGCTTATAGCACTTACTTTTCAGAATGCCCTTGCATTGAGCCTGGCCTGGGCATGCGACAGGGATATAAAAGGAGGCAATATATACCGGGTGATATTTTATCTTCCGGTTGTTCTCTCAGAGGTAGTGGTAGGACTTGTCTGGAGATGGATATACGACGGGAATTACGGGCTTTTAAACCACTGGCTTACAAACCTTGGCCTGTCTCATTTGGTAAGGGATTGGCTTTCTGACCCAAAGACTGCGCTGAGCGCTGTTGCTACTATACATTGCTGGAAGGGTTTTGGATGGGGCTTTATTATATTCCTGGCAGGGCTTCAGACCATACCGAGGCAGCTTTACGAGGTAGCCAGGGTTGATGGTGCGAATTCATGGCAGATATTCAAGAAGATTACAATACCTCTAATGATACCTGTTTTTATCCTGGTCTCGATATTGACTATATTGGGCACTATGCAGGTATTTGTCCTGATACTTTCAATGACAGGGGGCGGGCCTGGTTATCATACAGAGGTACCTGTTACGCGCATACTAGCTTCCATGGTAGGCTCTTCCAGGTTTGGATATGCATGTAGCCAGGGCATCATATTTGGCGCAATACTACTGGCTGTTTCATTTATGCAGATCAGGCTGTCAAAACACATGAGGCAGGCATAAAAATATGACCGATGGGATGAGATACAGAATAGAGGATTTTTTCAAGAACACGGCAATACACCTTCTTTTGATCACTGTGGCAGTTACTTGTATCTTTCCGCTATTGTGGATGATAGGTTCTGCGCTTAAGACACAGCAGACCGTGTTTTCAGATATGAGCATCATTCCGCGCCACCCCATATGGAGCAATTTCTATCATGCATGGACAAAGGGTGGTTTTGGAATGTATTTTTTTAATAGCGTGATCTATACGGTGACGGTGGTATTTGGTATAGTGATCGTCTCAAGCCTTGCTGCATTTGGATTTTCACGGTTACAGTTTCCCGGGAAGAATATAATATTTTATATGTTTCTTGCTGCCATGATGATACCAATTCCAGGAAGCTTCGTGCCTCTATACGTATTGATGACAAAGCTTCACTTGGTAAATACCAGGATAGGGTATATATTGTGCATGATGAATGTAGGATTGTCTTTTAGTATATATCTATTAAAGACCTTTTTTGACAAGATGCCTCCTGCACTTGAAGATGCTGCCCGCATAGACGGCTGTAGTAAGCTTGACATCTGGTGGAATGTGGCTTTGCCTCTTGCAAAGCCGGCAATAGCAGTCATTATCATATTTAACTCGCTGAACGTATGGAATGAATATATATTGGCGACATTGATATTTTCCAGTAAATCCCTTATGCCTTTACAAAGGGGGCTTATGACATTTCAGGGGGCTCACATCACAGAGTACCCTCTTTTAATGGCAGGTATAACCATAACAGTGTTTCCTATAATTTTGGTATACCTTTTGATGCAGAAACATATTATTAAAGGCATAACTGCAGGGGCTATGGTAGGATAATTTGTAACGAAAGGTTAAAAGTGAAAAACTACGTGGTGTTAATAATATTGGTACTATCTTTTCTCTCGGCATCTGGTAATGCTTTATCTTGGGCAGAGGAGGAGCTTACCCTAAAGGATTTTGTACTGCGTTCGTGGGAGGCATGGGGTGCAAGGGATTATGAAAAAACCTTTCATTATACAGGTAAATGCATTGAACTTTATTCTGATAAGGCAAAAGCTGAGCAGGCTTCTTTAAAAGCACTTCCCTCTACAGAGGTAATGGAGAAATATGAAGCGCTTAATGCAGTTGGGACAAGTTTTTTTATCCAGGGGGAGGCATATCTTTCTCAAGGAAATATAGAAGAAGCAAGGAGATCCTTTGTTACGGTTATAGAGGATTATGGCTATTCTCAGAGTTGGGATCCAAGAGGCTGGTTTTGGAGCGTCAAGGAAAAGAGCCTAGCCAGCATTGAAAAGCTTGAGCCACCTGAGGAAGATATTGAAGAAGCTGTTAGAGAACCAGAGATACAAAGACCAAAGACAAAGATATCTCTCTATGACGCAGGCACAGAAGAGATTATAGATTACACCAAATACGGTTCGTTTAAAGGTAGGGGATCCAGTAAATATAGATATATAGTAAAAGACCCGGAAGGTTTATCCGAGGCAGCTGGCGAGGGTATATATCCAAATACTTCTGGAGTTGTCTGGGATCCTAGGTATCGCAAGGTCAAGAACCAAGGTAGATTAGAAGGGAATCATTGGGATTTTGTAAACACGGATGATCTGGAGGCCAATTTTTATAAATGGGCTCAGGCGCCAGAGGCGATGGGCGTGCGACTTTATTATACAGGCGAGGCGCTTGAAAGGTCAGGCCTCCTTAAGCACGCTATAAAGTGCTATTATTCCATTGTAGTACATTTTCCAAAGACAGTTGGCTGGACTTATTATCATACACCGTGGTATATTGCCCAGGTGGCCATAGACAGGATACATTATTTAACAAGGAATAATCCCGAGCTTAAGATGGAGTTAAGAGGTGCCAGGATCTTTGTTGAAAACGGATTTGATGACAATATCTTAAATGATAAATTTTTTGTGGATCCCGGAAGATTGGTGCGTTTGAATTTTTTTGACAAAATAAAAAGGACTTTATTCAAGGATAAACCTGTAAAGACAGGCAAGGTTATAAGCCAGATAGGCGATGGCAGGGTGGACCTGGTGAAGTTTAAAAATGGTCACTGGCAGCTTAGAGTCGAAGGAAGACCTTATATTGTAAAAGGCATTGCTTATTCTCCGACTACGATAGGACAGAGTCCGGATGACGGCACACTGGAAGATTGGATGCAGGCAGATTACAATAATAACGGAAAGATAGATGTAGCTTATGATACATGGGTTGACAAAAATTATAATGACATACAGGATGCGGATGAAAGCTCAGTAGGTGATTTCGAGCTATTACGCCAGATGAACTGCAATGCCATACGTCTATATCATCATGCCTCAAACAAGGAGCTTCTTAGGGATATGTATAATAGGTATGGTATCATGGTTATAATGGGTGACCTCTTAGGCGCGTACACAGTGGGCTCAGGCGCAGGCTGGTACGAAGGTACAGACTATGAAAAGGAAGAACACAGGAAGAATATGATGGAGAGCGTAAGGGGTATGGTGGAAAAATTCAAGGACGAGCCATATATACTGTTCTGGATGCTGGGTAATGAAAACAATTATGGAGTAGCCAATAATGCCAAGGAAAAACCGTCTTCTTATTATGCTTTTGCGAATGAAGTTAGTAAGATGATAAAGTCTATAGACAGGGATCATCCTGTAGCCATATGTAACGGGGATCTATTCCTTCTGGATAAGTTCAGTAAAGTTGCTCCGGATATAGACATTTATGGCGCAAATGTCTATAGAGGCAGACATGGGTTTGGAAGGAGTTTTTGGAGAAATATAGAAAAGATATGGGATAAGCCTGCTATGATAACAGAATACGGGTGTCCAGGTTATATGAAAGACAGGTCAAATGAGTATGCCGAAGAGATGCAGGCTGACTATCTCAGAGGCAACTGGGAAGATATAGTCTATAATTCAGCAGGCCATAGGGGCGTTGGTAATTCAATAGGAGGAATATTATTTGAGTGGGTGGATGAATGGTGGAAGGCGTATGAGTCGGGATTACATGATGTTGAAAGGAACTGGTCAGGCCCATTTCCTGATGGATGGAATTACGAAGAATGGCTTGGCGTGGTCAGCCAAGGTGACGGAGAAAATAGCCCATTTATGAGGCAGCTTAAGAAGGCGTATTTTGTGTATAAGGAAATATGGGCAGATTGAAAGGAGGTGCTGTAATATTACCTAAGTCGTAACACGTGATGAATAACACAGGTTTTCAAAAATTACAAGGAGGTAGGCAATGAAGAAAAGTTTAAGTTTGACGCTCTTGGTGATAGCAGGACTTGCGCTTTTTAGTATAGCAAGCTGTGGCGGTTCTAGTGAGCGGCAGTATGTGGAAGATTTTGAGGCGGATATTGAAGAGAGTGCCTCAGCACAGTATGCTCAGGCAGATTATGATTACGAAGATGAGTATGTAGAAGAAGTGGCGAGTGTTTTTAAGCCATTTCCTATATATACTGATGGCAGGTCTCCTGATAATCACTATATTGCTTCAGGATACATGGGGGATTATTCTGACATAAGTATTAGTGCATCTTGTTTTGACGATCCGCATTCTGGAACTACTTGTATAAAGATAGTTTATTCTAATGCCGTAAGTCAGGGTGCAAGATGGGTCGGGATCTACTGGCAAAATCCTGCAAATAACTGGGGAGATCGCCAGGGCGGCTTTGATCTTACCGGAGCTACAAAACTTAGCTTTTGGGTAAAAGGCGAGCTTGGAGGAGAAAGGATCGAAGAGTTTAAGCTGGGAGGCATAACCGGACTTTATCCTGATTCAGACATAGCCGGCATAGGTCCAGTACTCCTGACTGACGAATGGAAGCAGTATGAAATAGATCTGAGAGGAAAAGACCTAAGCTATATAAGCGGAGGCTTTGCCTTGGCGACCAACATAGATGTAAATCCAGAAGGCGCTACTTTTTATCTGGACGACATCAGGTACGAGTAAGATAACATATAACCGCGTAAGGGCATAGAAAATTATTTATGTCCTTACGCTCTAACATGGTGTTAACATGAAAAAGATATTTATAATTCTAGTCATTATCTTTTTATTTATATTACTGGGTCATGCTATCCTGGGTGGTCTTGGTACGCAGAAGGTTTATATAAAAACCTTGGAAAGTAACCGTTTTCAGCTGATAGTGAATAACAAGCCTTATATAGTAAAGGGTGTAGTTTACAGCCCTGTGCCGATAGGCAAGAATCACAAGTATGATTTCTGGAGTGACTCGGCGAGGCCTCATCTTCATGATGGCCGACTCATGAAAACAATGGGCGTAAATACTATAAGGGTCTATCAGCCAGGAGTAAGCGAAGAAAAGACAAAAGAGGTCATAAGAGACCTTTATAATAAGTTTAGAATCAGAGTAGTTATGGGACACTGGCTTGGTTTCTGGGATGATCCTAATTATGCGGATGCTAGTTTCAGGGAGAAGGTAAAGCAAGACGTCCTGGATATGGTCCGGACCTATAAGGATGAGAAAGGTATCCTGTGCTGGATACTAGGGAATGAAAACAATGTTTCTTTCTCTTATGGGCCGCAGGCACAGAATCTCTGGACAACTACAGAGATAGAGGCGCTAGAAGATCCTTATTTAAAGAGACAGGCCAGGGCTAAGATTTATTATTCTTTTGTTAATGAAGTTGCAAAAGAGATACGCAAGCTAGACCCTAATCACCCGACTGTATTGGCAAATGCAGAGATGACAGACCTGGAAGCCGCAAAGGATGTCACTCCTGATATTGATATACTGGGATGTTCTGTATATAGAGGTAAGGCATTCGGTAGTTTCTTCCGTGAGGCTGCGAGAAAGTTCAAGAGGCCTGTCCTTATAACTGAATTTGGCTGTGACAGGTACAACGCGTTTTTAAACGAGGAAGATCAGGGTATCCAGGCAGAATTTATAGAGGCAGAGTGGAAAGAGATAGAGAAGAACAGATTTGATGGCACAGGTATTGGAAATTGTCTAGGCGGATTTGTGTTTGAATGGACAGATGAATGGTGGAAGTTTAACGAGTCGTATGAATCCGGCTGGAGGGTCCAAGACACGCTTGCGAGCTGGTCTAACGGCGCGTATTATTTTGACATAAAGGCACCCCAGAATCTGAACATAAATGAGGAATGGTGGGGCATCTGCTCGTTAAAAAAACGCAGGGCTGGACTTGACGAACGTAAGCCCACTAAGGCATACTTTGTGTTAAAGGAGTTATGGCGCTAACTTGAGGGTCAATATATTTCAAGTTAGTATGCGAGGCAACATGGGGAAGATGAAGAGATTCTATTGGTTTAATATAATAGTGGCGTTGGCGCTAGTATTTTCGTCTATGCCATGTTATGCCCAGGGACAGTATGTTGCTGAGAGTTTTGGTTTGTACAGTAAGGGCGTGGAGTATTATCGCTCAGGGAAACTGCATGAAGCAAAGAAGATTCTGGAAAGATCCGTAAGGCTTGACCCTAAAAATGACGAAGCGCAAGGGTATCTGGACCTTGTGAACGCAGAAATAGATATGCGCGCAAGGGGTAGATTGGATTTTTACGAGGGAGCCGATGAATTAAGAAGAGAGAGGGACCTTGGTGGAGGCGTAAGTGATTTTGTATCAGAGAAAATAGCAGGCGAGGGCATAGAAAGCGATAGCCCTGAGTATTATGAATACGAAGAAAGCTATGAATTTTTTGAAGGAGAAGATATTGCGGGAGGGGTGTACAGCGATAATCCAGAAGATTACGAGTGGGGATACGAAGATTATTATGAAGATATAGATATTAAGCGAGATTTTTGTCGCGTGCCTTTAGATCCAGTAAAGGCAAAAGTAAATGGATTTAACGACAGTATTTCTCCAGGCAAAATAAAAGGAGACTACCAGATGGCCTTGGGTGTGACCTCTGAAGAGGTGATCTGGAAAAAGGCGAATGGCGACTATAGTGAACGTAACTTCAGGATGATAGAGCACGACTACCCAAAGATAAATACTTTTGATACAAGGGTATACGATAGACTTAAGGTAGTTTTTGATACAAATGAAGAAGGGGAAGGTCTGAATTTTCATTCAGATATTACAGTAGACCCTTGGAGTTTCGTAGGTAAGACAGAAAGGTTTACAGTTACTAGTGGGGCTGATTCGGTCGAACTAGAATTAAAATATTGGTCCGGGACAAGAAGCACCATAAACGAAACTGTTTATACTTTGAGGCAAGGAGATTACCTGAACTCTACAGAGTATAAAGTTTCAGACGGGAAGATACCTTCTTTTGATATAGCAAGTTTCTTTGGAACTAACTTTTCGATACCCGAGAAGGAAGTGGATTTTACGTTTCAGCCGTTCAGGGAGTTATGGTTGGACTATAATAAGGATGATTATAAGTTTAAGGTGTTTCCATATGCATTTGAAGATCAGGCCCTTACCTCAGACGATCCTTTAGGCCTTTCTAACCACCATATTTACTGGGAGGCGAGCCCGTGGCTTTATAACTGGATACCAGGCCATGTAAACACAGGTCAAAATGATTTTTGGAGAGGCCAATGGTCGGATGATCTACCGTTTTTTACAAGGGACAGCGACTTAAAAAGGCTTACTGCATTGAGGGGCGCGTCTTTTCAGGGAAAGCTTTTTGACAACACAGATATTTCCATGACAGCAGCTACCCCGAAAGGATTATGGCAGGATTATGAAAGCGTCACTTCTTTACCTGCTGCAATAAGGACAAAGACTCAAGTTACTGACGATTTGATGTTGGGTTTTACAGATACCCTCAGGATGGGCTATGTCGATGACAATAAGACGGATTCTTATAATTATGTATCTGGTGTCGATTTGAGTTATGATTTTAATCCCACTACAAACATAGTTGCCGAGATCGCCATGAGTAAAAGCGAAGATGACAGGTCTACCTCTTATAAGACAGAGAAGAATGGAACAGCAGCCCATATTGGCCTTAATAAGCAGATGAGCCTTGGCAATGTAGATGTTGCCTTTACGCACATGGACGAGGGTTTTGATCCAGGGTTGGCAAATTATACAGAGACAAGAAGGGATATGTTCTGGGGGAGGCATATCTATTTTAAGGAAGCAGAATATCCAGGGCTTGAGCCTTTCAGGATAGGCGATGGTGTAGATATTGGAAGGAATGCCTTTAATTTTAATCTGGATACAAAGGATGCCCTTGGCAAACAGATGGATAATTTAATAGATTACAGGTATGTCAGGGATTCGGACCACAAATATGTCGAAGGGGTATTCAGGGAAGAAAATACGTTCAGGATCAATCCAAAATGGACCTCAAAATTTTTATTTATATACCATGACCTGCCAAAGACAAAAGGCGGTATAGACCCCATCAAGTATGATGTAGATACAGGAGAGTTTTTATTGAATGCTGCTATAGAAGACGGCAAGGATCCTTCTATGTCTACGTATTCTTTTGGCCTTGAATACGCTCCTGAGGAATGGATAAAAGTCCATGGCATATACGAGAATACAAATGATTTTACATTTGCTGCAGATGACCATCCCAGAGACCTTCTGAATTCGTTTAATTTTTCTACAGAGGCAATGGAGGGACTTGTCTATAGAAATAAGGCGCCATATCTATACAGCCAGGGCTTTTTTGACCTGCCCCCTTATGAAAGGTTTAATATATACAGGGTAGGGGTTTCTTTGAGGCCTTCAGAGGATCTAGGTATAAATTTTGATTATACTAAAAATGATTATAAGTTTGCTCAGAGTATAGATGATAATATGAATCACTTTAACGCGAGCGCGAAATACAGGTTTAACTGTAAGCTGACAGGGTTCTTGAAATATACCTATTCAAAGGCATACAACCTGTTTAGATTAAATACCAGCGGTGATCTTAGATACGAAGACCACCATAATGTGTTTGTTGAGTTTAATTATCAGGTTACAGATAGCGGGTTATTGGTAATACAGTTTGGTGAAGGCAGTTCCATAAACCCTATGTGGAGTACAGGAAGCCCTTACGGGGATTTTTACCCAGCGCTTGATACACGACATATATTACGAGTCTATTACCAGGGCATATTTTAAAAAGTATACGCGGTGCGCACGGCACCAAATAAAGGAGGCAAATCATGCCTATAACAAAGAATCAAGTTTTTGCAGGGCATTCTCTTTCAGACCACGAGAAGAAGAATTTTTCCATACTGGAACTCATTCGCAGAAATGGACCTATCACCAGGGCGGATATCTCGAAGACCACAGATCTTAATATAGTAACTGTTTCAAATTATATAAATACCTATATTAATGAAAACTTGGTTATCGAGAGCGGCATGGAAGCTTCCTCGGGAGGCAGAAAACCCTCTCTTGTTAAATTAAGAGACGATCAGGGTTATGCGATAGGACTTGATCTAGGGCACATGGGAGCGAATGGCGCGACCATGATAGGCGTCATTACAAATCTTTCAGGAAGGGTAATAACAAGGATAGAGAAGAAGAGGGAAAAAGACAGCATGGACAGGATCATTGAAGGCTCCCTCGATCTTATAGAGGAATTAATGGCCAAGAAAGGCGTTTACAAAGATAGAATCAAAGGTGTCGGGATAGGCGTGGGAGGAGTAGTGGATGAGAGCCT
Organism: uncultured Planctomycetia bacterium; assembly: GCA_964652265.1. Lineage (GTDB taxonomy): Bacteria > Omnitrophota > Gorgyraeia > Gorgyraeales > Gorgyraeaceae > JAHIUV01. Next base: position 49,307 of record CAZZAL010000003.1, on the reverse strand, counting down.
TGGCACAGTAAGGGATTCCACCAGGAATGGTATACGCACGAGCTATGTATCCATAAAGGGTCTTATTGAGCAGAAGTTTGGCATACCATCTTTTCTGGGAAACGATGCTACGTTTGCTGCCTTTGGCGAAAAGATGCACGCGCTCCCCATGGATATACAGGATGTTGTATATATGTATTCTGATGTTGGAAGCGGGATCATTATAAAGGGAGGGATCTATTGTGGCGCCAGTGGTTCAGCAGGAGAGATCCGCATTAACTATCCCAGGAACGGAGAGTATTTAAAGGTCTCGAAAAATTTTTCATTTTTACTTCCCCTGGGACTGGATCTTGGGCTTGTAAGCCAGGCCACAAAGCTTATAAAAGAAGGCGGGGTCAAGACCAGCATAGCCGGGACTTCAACCAAGGATCTGAATAGTATAACAGTAGAACGTATAATAGAAGCTGCAAAATCAGGAGATACGCTTGCAATAGAACTATTGGAGGATGCAGCTGTGAATCTGGGCGTAAGAGTAGCGTATCTTACTAATTTATTTAATCCTGAGATAGTTATAATAGGCGGAGGCATTGAGAAATCAGGGAGTTTATTTTTAGAGCCTTTAAGAAGGACAGTAAGGAAGTGGGCCTTTGAAGAGGCTGCTAATGTAGTGAAGATAATACCAGCACATCTTGGCAGAGATGCCGTTGCTTTAGGTGCTGCCAGTGTTGTCATAAGGGATGTATTTGTTAAGGCATAACCTGATGCCTTAATGATACAGTATCAATAGACCGTATCAAGCCGTATCACCCCCCTTGCTATTGACAAAATAATAGTGATATGATATACTTCTCCATTACAAGGAGAATCTATGCGTATTAAGCGTATCATATCGCTATATCTGTTCGTAATTCTTTTATTTACAGTAGGATATCCTACTGTATCATTCTCTAAACTTTCCAGGAACGAGATAATTTCAGACTATATCATTTCTTTATCAGACGATATCAATGCCTCTATAGAAAAACCTAGGGGATCTATGTTGTATAATTCAAGGGGAGAGGTAAAATTAAAGGTTCTTCTTTCTCCATGGGGGGAATTGAAAGATGCCTATATTTTTGAGTCTTCGGAAAACAGGGAACTGGATAATGTATGCTTGAAGGCAGTCTGGATGTATGATAAATATCAGCCTTTTCCTGAGGAGCTCGGAGATGATGAGCGCTGGATAGATGTACCGATAATATTTGAGATCATGGAGGAGCAGAAGACCTATCCTTTAATTTCCCATGCTGGGTCTTTAGGTATTGACCTTGAGGGAGATGTGCAAACGCAAGTGCCTCTTGGTCTAAGTATTGGCATCGAAGAGGCAGTAGATACTGCATTGGAAAATGATATGGCTGCGAAGATCGCTCAAGATGAAATGGCCCTTTCAAGGCTCAAGATAAGGGAAGCCAGAAGGGCGCTTTATCCTGCTGCCAGCATTAATTACGGAGAGACTACAGGTAAGACTACTCTAGAGACGCAGGATTTTACAGACAAGGAGTATAAAGTCAAATTTGAATATCCATTGTATTATGGGTGGAGGCTCAGGTATGCAGTTGACCAGGCGATGAGCCATATGAAGGCTTCAAGGGAAAATTATGATAAGGTCAGGCAGGATCTGATGGTTGACGTAGAGGTGGCGTTTTATTCTTATCTTGCCTCAAGGGTCAATGTGAAATTACAAGAGGCATTGCTGGATGAAACAGAGAAGATATTTGATATTGCGAAGAAAAGATTTGAACTTGAACTGAGCACAAAGTCAGAGTTTCTTCAGGTGGAATCTCAATTAAAGCAGGTCACATACCAGATCACCTCAGCCCAGAATGACCTGGCTATGGCCATGCTTACTCTTTCGCAGGCAATGAATATTGAAGATGTAGAGGACTTGATAGATATTGCCGCAGACCTGGAGTCTTTTGATAAATTGAAGCCAATAGAGATAGATGTGATCCTGGAGGAGTGCTTGGAGCTTGCTTTTGAAAACAGACCTGACATTAAGACAAAGAAATATAATGTGGAATTTAATCGATATGGCCATAAGATAGCGCAATCCATGGATCAGCTGAAAGTAGATCTTACCGGCTCTTATGGCAGATCAGGCGGGGCTTACGAATTTGAGTCATTAAACATGTCCAATGACTGGTATCTTGGCGTCAAGGTATCAAAGCCTTTTGGCGGGAATACGCTCTCAGCTTCTTTCACTAAGGAGGAGACGACCGAAAAGCATGGCCAGGCTTCAAGGACAGAATCTCTTAGTAAGTCAGCTGAATTCGCAATCCTTAATAACCTCCAGAGTTTTTCCGAGAAAAAATCTGCTGAGATATCCTTAAAAAAGGCCATAAAGGAGTTACGAGAGACAAGGGAGCTTGTTTCTAAAGAAGTCAGGGAAGCATATTTGAATTATAGAAAGGGGCTTATCCAGACAAGGGCTAATCTTGCAAAGGTCGGCTATAAAGAGGAAGAACTTAAGATTTCCAAGGCGCGCGCAGAGCTGAATGAAGCAACGCTTTCAGGGCTCATGCGAGCACACATGGAGCTTACCGACGAAAAGTCATACTATATAGAGGCAATCGGAAGCCTGTATCAATCCCTGGCAAGGCTAAACAAGGCCACGGGTTATAGTCTATTTATAAATGATGGCAGCTTTAGGTTGGCTAGAGCAAGGGAATAAATGCAGTTGTTCAAGGCCTGGCCTTGAACGGGATAAGGATAATGTGATATGAAAAAATCAAAAGGATTATTGATAGGGTTTATACTTTTATGGGTGGTCGGTTTTATGGTTGTATGGGGAGTCACACTGTTAAAAAAATCTCCGGGCAAGAAGATCGGCCTGCAAAATATATTATCTGGTGAGGCCCTTTCTTCATTGGTATCAGGCAAGAAAAAAGCCACCAGCGATAAAGACGTTGCTCAAGATATACAAGGCGGTATGTCTCCAGAAAGCCAGGCAGTACCGGTGAGGTGCTACAAGGTAGGGGCTGAAGATTTTAAGGATATTCTCCCGGTAATGGGTCTTGTAAGAGGTGCCTTAGAAATAGATCTCAAATTTGAAGTAAACGGAGTGATAGAAGAAATAAATTTCAGAGAAGGAGACCTTATTTACAAGAAGGACCTGATAGCCATGCTCAATAAAAAGGATGCCCAGTTAAAAATAGATTATTCTGAAAGCAAACTGCAGACAGCTGAGACGCAGGAACTTGTGGCTCAGAAAAAATTAGAGATACACGAGAATCTTTATAAGATAGGCGGGATCATAAAGGCAAAGTTAGAAGAAGTGCAGCTGGAGGCAAAAGGCGCAGGGCTCCAGGCTAAATCAGCCAGGGTAGAGCTTGCCTCAGCCGAAGCAGAGTTTGAAAAAACACATCTCTATGCGCCGCGCGACGGGGTCCTGGGTTCAAGGGATGCGGAGATCGGAGAGTTTGTGACGCCTAATGATAAGGTCGCTACTTTATACGATACAATGGAGGTATTTGTAGATCTGGGTATAGTTGAAAAGGATATAGATAAGATCGCGCTTGGCCAGGATGTGACGGTTACAGTGGATGCGTATCCAGGAGCGGTATTTGAAGGTACGACAGATAATGTGTTTCCTGTTATCGAGGGAAAATCCAGGACGCTTACTGTAAGGGTAAAGATAGAGAATGAGTATGCCATGTTTCTTCCGGGTATGTTTGCCAGGGCCATGATTACTGTCGCTGAATTCCAGGATGCGATAGTCATCCCGAGCATGAGTTTGGATAAGACAGACGAGGGTTATAACATATTTGTCGTTAGTGATGATAATACAGTCAATTCAAGGCCTGTTGAGGTCGCATACGTGACTACTGATTATACAGTTATTGCTTCTGGTCTATATGAAGAAGAAATAGTAGTGGTTGATACACCGCGGGAACTTAAAGACGGCATGCCTGTAAGGATCATAGATATACAGGAACCAGCTGTTTTAGAGGAAGAACAATAAGTTTATCTTGACTTCATGAATCTTACCATTAAAGATCTATGGAGTTAAGAGATAGCGACTGACGTGAAGAATGAGACTACCGGAATTTTCAGTAAACAGACCTGTTACGACCTCCATGTTTTTTCTGGGGGTGTTAATGCTGGGCCTTATATCTCTTACAAGGCTTCCCAGAGAGCTTTTCCCTTCCATTACCTATCCCCAGCTTACAATAGTCACCTCATATGAAAATGCTGCACCCGAAGAGGTAGAGACGCTAATCACGAAGATAATAGAAGAAGCAGTCGGCACCGTGAGTAAGCTTAAGCGCATAAGCTCTATCTCAAAAGAAGGGGTTTCTATTGTCACTGCTGAATTCAGCTGGGGCGCCAATATGGATTTTGCATCTCTTGGTGTCCGCGAAAAAATAGACCTTATAAAGGAAAGGTTGCCTCTGGGTTCTACAGATCCGATTGTCATGAAGTTTAATCCGTTTGAGCTGCCTGTCATGACGTTGAGCGTTACAGGAGAGAAGTCTCCGGCAGAACTTCTCAGGCTTTCAAGGAAATTTATAAAGGATGAATTAGAAAAGGTCGAAGGTGTGGCTTCATGCAATATAAGCGGAGGTCTCGAGAGAGAGATACTTGTATCAGTGGATGAAGGCAGACTTTATGCATCGCATGTTTCAATAACCAAGGTGGTGGATGGACTGAGGTCTTCAAATCTAAATTATCCGGCCGGGACGATAGAAGAACATTTCTATGAGTACCTCATAAGGACAATGGGGGAATTCAAGGTAATCCCTGAGATAAGAGAGACCGTAGTGGCTAAGGACAAGATGGAAGCTGAAGCTACTTCGGGCTTAAGGCCGGGACAGAAAGATGATTTGATCAAAGAAGAGCGTCTTATATATTTAAAAGATATAGCTGAGATAAAGGACACATTCCAAGAGAAGACAAGCGTCTCGCGTTATAACGGAAGCGAGAACATATCAATATCAGTGCAGAAGCAGGCGGGTTCTAATACTACGCGGCTTGCCCAGAAAGTGCATAAGCGATTGAAAGAGATAGAAAGAGACTTGCCTTCCGGTATGAATATCAAGGTGATTTATGACCAGTCAGTATTTATCAAAAAATCAATTCGCGGGGTCATGGATGCAGCGATCCTGGGAGGCGTGCTCGCGTTTTTAGTGCTTTTTATATTCTTGAGGAATATAAAGGCTGCATTGATAGTGGCCTTCTCGATGCCTATATCTATTATGGTGGCGTTCAGCCTTATGTATTTCAATGGGATTACCCTGAATATGCTTTCTTTGGGAGGACTTGCACTTGGCATAGGTATGTTAGTGGATAACGCGATAGTTGTCATCGAGAATATATATACTCAGATGCGTAAGAAAAAGGATATAAAAGAGGCTTCAAAATCAGGCGCAAGTGATGTGGCAAGCGCTATTTTTTCTTCTACGCTTACTACCGTAGCGGTGTTTTTGCCGATGATATTTGTTGTCGGAGTAGCCGGCCAGTTATTTAAAGAGCTTGCCTTTACTGTGACATTTTCGCTATTAGCTTCGCTGATAGTGGCACTTTCTTTGATCCCTCGCCTGGCAGCCATAAAGGCCGGTGGATCCGGAGGAGTTTCGCTAGTCCCTAATTTGGCGGCTAATAAAGGCAGGGGCATATCTGACATTGAGTCTTTTTATTCCAGTATCTTGCCAAGGGTATTAAAACGCAGGTGGACATTCCTGATTGGTCTTTTAGCGGTATTTATTCTGAGCATGAGCCTGTTTTTAATGATAGACAAGGAATTTATGCCAAAAGTAGATCAGCGCGAATTTATTATGAAGATCAATATGTCTAGCGGCGCAAGATTAGAGGTTACAGATAAGGTTTCAAAAAAAATAGAACAGGTACTTTTCGATACAAAAGAGGTCGAGGGTGTGGCTATAAGTATAGGTTCCAGCAGGAAAAAAGACTATGCCCAAGGACTCGAGACAATGGGTTCTCACCAGGCCCAGATCATGGTGGCCTTGAGGAAAGGCAGGCGGTGGGATTCAACCTCGAAGGTGATAGAAGGGTTAAAAGGCAAACTGAGCAGACTTGATCTGGAAGGAGCGATGATCGAATATATCTTACAGGAAAGTGTCTTTAAGACAGCGCTTCAGGGCTCAGCGCCGATCGTAATCGAGGTAAAAGGAAAAGACCTTGAAAGGATAGAAGAGATTTCCATGTATGTTAAGGGCGGGCTCCAGGATATAGATGGGATTTACGGGATACGCACGAGTCTTACACAGCCTTCCCCTGAGACAAAGGTCAATATCATGAAAGACAAGGCCGCACTTTATAATCTTTCAACAGCTGTGATCTCTCAGGCTGCGCATACTGCAATAAAAGGTGTGGTAGCCACTAAGTTTAAGGAAGAAGGAAGAGAGATAGATATAAGGGTTAGGTTGAGGGAGGAAGCTCGTTCACGGCTTTCGCAACTCAGGAATGTCCTTATCCATTCACCTCTTGATATAGAGGTACCGCTTTCAGAGGTGGCATACATAACACAAGGTCTTGGCCCGACTGAGATAAAAAGGATTGACCAGCAGCGGGCAGTCTTTGTGACGGCAAATATATCAGACAGGGCCTTGGATAAGGTTATAGCGGATATAGGTGTATTGATAAAAAAGGTTGAAGCAGAAGAGATTGGCCTGGCAGGGAACATCGGTGATTCTGAAAAGGATATTTCCATAGCGCTCTCAGGAGAAAGCCAGCAGATGAAAGAGTCTTTTGATTCCTTGAGGTTCGCGTTATTACTATCGATCCTTCTTGTATATATGATAATGGCAGCGCAGTTTGAGTCGCTATGGCAACCTTTTATTATTATGTTTACAGTGCCTTTGTCTCTTATGGGTGTGCTCTGTGCGCTGTATCTGACCAGGACACCTATAAGTGTTGTAGTGATACTGGGTGTTATAATACTCGGCGGTATCGTTGTTAATAATGGTATTATCCTAATAGATACTATAAATAAACTCCGCGCAAAAGGAATAGATCTTGTAACTGCTGTTATAGAGTCTGGCAAGACAAGGCTCCGTCCTATATTCATGACTACCATGACAACTATATTGGGCCTTACGCCTCTGGCATTAGGGATAGCAGAGGGCTCAGAGCTGCAGAGCCCGATGGCCATAACAGTTATGGGAGGATTGGCACTTTCTACTATCCTGACGCTTTTCGTAATACCATGTGTCTATATTATTGTTGCAGGGTTTTTAATGGGTAAACCAGTAGAAGTCTCTATACCCGCAAGAAAGCTTTATCCTGAGGCAAGACCTCTTCCTGTTAAAAAACTCAAGCCTCTTACAAAGGCGCAGCCTGAAAAGACAAAGACTATTGTTTTGCCTTCACCAGATGTCGAGTCAAAAAAAGACAAGCCAAAGATAAAACCATTGATTTTAAAGCCAGACATCAAGGAGCATAAGACTGACTCAGGTTCGACTGCGCCTAAGCCAGAACCATTACCTGGTACAAGGCCGGTTTATGAGCTAAAGCCAGACCTCAAGCCAGAACCGTCTCCTGAGGCCAGACCAAGCCCTGAATTAAGATTACCTCCTCCTTTACCTCTGGAGCCTAAACTTCCTTTGACAGGATTAAATAGCAGACAAAAGCAATTGCTTGAGCATCTGAAAACGGCAAAGAAGATTACGCGTAAAGAGTACGCGCAGTTTTCTAAAATATCAGTGCCCACGGCAGCCAGGGATTTAAAGCAGCTTCTGGAGCGAGAGATTTTGATTGCCAGCGGTCCTCTTGGCCCTGGCAGATGGTATGAACTAAAACGCTAACTTGACGTTTTTGACAGTTTAAAAAATGCCAAGTCAGGATTAAGACTATGAATCTTTCAGAGTTTTCAGTTAAAAGGCCGATCACGATATTTATGCTATTCCTTGGAGTAGTGCTTGTGGGATTTGTGTCTCTGCAGCGTTTACCGGTGGAGCTTAAGCCGAATGTCGTATATGGAGACATAAGTATAATCGTGGCAGTAAGAGGCGGGATGCCTCCACAAGAGGTCGAGGCAATGGTTACAAGGCCTATTGAAGAGGCAGTGAGTACTGTCAATTATTTAGAGAACATATACTCTACATCAAAGGCAGGCGAGTCCAGGATCTGGCTTGAATTTGAGCCAGGTACAGATATGAATTTTGCTGCGCTTGAGGTAAGAGAGAAATTTTCAAAGATACGGGACAAACTTCCTAAGGAGATAGAGAAGCCAATACTAGCGCAGTATAAAGAGTCAGATACGCCGATACTTTTATTAGCAGTTACGGGTAAGGATTATACGCCTGAGATGCTGAGAAAGGTGGTCGATGAAGATATAAAAGAATATCTTTTGCGTGTAAATGGTGTTGCGAATGTAGATATCTATGGAGGCAGAGAGCGCAAGATACTCGTTGAAGTGGATCAGGGAAAACTTTATCAGTACGGCATCCCTATGGAGCACGTGGTCAATTCACTCGGAGCAAATAATTTAAATCTATTGGCAGGTGATATCGAGCGTAAGAGAGATAAGTATCTTATAAGGATAATCGGGGAATTTGAATCGTTGACGGATATAAGAGAGATCGGCGTCAGTGCTACCCCGGAAGGTTCTATTATAAAACTTAAGGAGATAGCCAAGGTAAGGGATTCTTTTCTGGAACCTGTTAGTTATGCGAGAACAGACATAGAACCCGTAGTCTCTATTTATGTGCAGAAGGAGTCGACTGCAAACACAATGGAGGTTGTCGAATTGGCGCAGGAAGAGATACGGCGCTTAAAAAGGAAACTAGACAAGAATATATTTATAAAGTCGACCCTTAACCAGGCGGACACGATAAAAGAAGCCATAAATGCAGTCAAGACTTCACTTCTTTACGGTGCGATACTTGCCGTAATGATACTTTTTTTGTTTTTAAGGGATGCAGGCCCTACTTGTATCATCGCTGCTACCATACCGATATCTGTCATGGCCACGTTTATACTTATGTATTTTAATAAGATCTCTATAAACGTGATGACATTGAGTGGTCTGGCATTAGGTATCGGTATGCTGGTCGATAACTCTATAGTAGTCCTCGACAATATTGATAAAAAGAAAAAACAGATAAAATTTTCTGAATCTGACTGGAAAAAGATGTATAAGGGGGCTGCTGTAGGAGGTGCCTCAGAAGTAAGTCTTGCAATAGTAGCCTCTACCATAACCACGATAATCGTATTTTTGCCGTTTATTTTTGTAAATAAGGCGACGCGCATGCTCTGGAGCGGACTTGCGCTCACTGTTACATACTCGCTTTTGTCCTCACTTTTTGTAGCGTTGACGCTTGTGCCGATGCTGACAGATAAGATGAAGAGGATGCCTTCACCCCTAGGACCTAAAAAATCGATGTTTAAAAGAAATTTGACTTTAAACTTCAACGCTTATTACAGGAAGCTTTTGAGTGTTGGTTTGAGGGCTAGGTATATATTGATGCTTGCTGCGTTTGGAGTTTTAGTTGTTTCACTTTTATTGGGCTCTAAGATCGACAGGGAATTCATGGCAGGGACAGAAGAGGGAAGGTTTACCATGTTTGTAGAGTTGGAGCCAGGTGCAAAGCTCGATGTGACAGACGAGATGGTAAAAGAGATGGAGCTTTTGATTTCCAAGATACCAGAGATAAAAACTTTTACCTCTCGGGTAGAGCCCTGGTCAGGCAAGGTGTATGTGAAACTCGTACCGCTTTCCCAGAGAAGACGCTCTACCAAGGTCATCATAGACGATATACGTGATCGTGCCAAGGGAATAGAGCAAAAGTATAAAGGCGGTTTTATATATTTTTCCGAAATAGAGGAAAAAGGTCTCAAGGAAGTCGTCCTGGATCTCTACGGTTATGACTATGCAATATTAAAGGAATTAGCCGTTTCAATAGCTACAAGGCTTGGCGTTATAGAGGGCTTTGAGGATATCAGGATGTCCAGGATTAGCGGCAGGCCAGAATGGGCAATAGCTGTGGATAAAAAGGCGGCCGCGATGTATGGTTTAAGTACAAAGGATATAGCAGAGACCTTGCATTCTGAGATAAGGGGGTTGAGGGCTACGCTGTACCATACCGAGGCAAGGGAAATAGAGACTGTCTCTCGTCTGAGAAAGGAAGAAAGGGAGCGTCTGGATGATCTGAGAAAGCTGGTACTTTTTTCAGAAGAAGGATATCCAATACTACTTGAACAGGCTGCGGATTTTTCTCCACAGATAGGCTCCAGTGAGATTGTCAGAAAAAACAAGATGAGGGTAGTGCACATAACAGCTCTTGTCACGAAGCATTCATTGATAGAAGCTGTAAAAAAGATCAGGGCGAATCTTTCGGATATGGAATTCCCGAGAGATTATTATTACAGGATAGGCGGGAATTACGAGAGGAATATAGAAAACGAAAGGGAATTATGGGCATTTCCTTCGGGTGTTTTATGGATAACCATATTTCTGGTCTATCTGGTACTCGCATCTCTTTTTGAATCATATACGCAGCCATTCATCATAATGATCTCAGTGCCACTGGCTGCTATAGGCATAATCTTTGCACTAAAGATCACAGGTAAACCGATAAGCCGGGGAGTCATAATAGGCGCTATAATGCTGGCAGGGATCGTAGTCAATAATGCCATTGTCTTAGTGGACAGGGTGAATTTTTTGAGGCGGAGACAGGCTAAGGATTTAGTGAGATCTCTTGTCGCAGCAGGCGAAGACCGTCTGAGGCCTATAGCCATGACCACCTCCACTACTATACTGGGTCTTATGCCGATGGCATTTGACAGAAGTGAGTCTGCAAATCTGTGGTCTCCACTGGCGATCACTGTCATAGGAGGGATGGCTTCCTCGACCATATTGACATTATTTTTAGTTCCCAGCATATATCTGATTTTCGAAGACATGAAAGGCGCAATGTTAAAACCGAAACAATTATTTATGTTTGTACGCAAGAAAAAGTATGGTATAATAAAACTGAAAAGTAAAAAGGTCGCTTGAAGAGATTCTTTATCTCGATGAGGTAGGTTATATGGATAAAACTCTCCGCTCTATATTATGGATATTAGTAGCATTGGTTATATTTAGTAGCTTCAGCACGGGCTGGTTTTTTGTTGCAAAAGAGAGACTTTATAATGATTATGTAAATCTGGAGAATCTCTTTAAGACAAACATGGAGAAACTCAACAGAGAACTGGCGTCTTCACAGGAAAAAAGTAAAGACCTGGAATTAAAGCTTGTCTTTGCCGAAAAAGAGCTGAGTGCCTTAGAATCCAGCAATGAAGACCTGACGTCTAAATATGAGACGTTGCTTGAAGACCGTAATAATCTAAACAAAGAGATCGCCAGGGTAAAGAAAGGGAAGTTTTTTCTTGAGAAGAAGATAAGAGAGGTAGAGTCGGATAAATTTACAGCAGGACTACTTAAAGATAAGACCTTTTTGGAAGTGGAGCTGGGGAGATTAAAAGATTCTTTGGTGCCAAAGGATTTAAAGATAGAAGACTTGAACGCAAGGCTTGCGGAGCTTTTAGAAGAAAAAGATGTGCTAGATCAGAAAGCCAGGGATTCAGTGGCTGTCGCTGATATCTTAAGCAAGGATTTATTGAGAGAAAAGGCCAAGGCCGAGAATGATAGGACGGATTTTGAAAAAGCCAGGATAGACAACCGTTTTCTGAAAACCAGAATAACGGAATTAGAAAAAAATGCTGTTGGTTTCAATATGCTGCTTGCCGAGAAGGATGATTTAAAATTAAAGATAGCCAGCCTAGAGAAGGACCTGGAGTATAAAAACCAAGAGATAAGCGGTATGGAGACTGCACTTAATTCACGAGAAAGAAGGGCAGAAGAATACAGGGCCGAGGCATACCATAGCCCACAGGAGGTTGACCTGCCACCGATTGTTTTAGAGAGGACCAGGTATGGGGCGGAGAAGGTTTCGACGTCTTCATTTGATTGGATGAACAAGGATTCAAGTTTAAAAGGCAGGATCGTTACTGTAAACAGGGAGCATAGTTTTGTGGTCATAGATTTAGGGAAACAACGTGGTGTTGAGATAGGCACCATGTTTAATGTGTACAAGGGTAGCACGCTTATCGGAAAATTAGAGACTATTCAGTGCAGGCAGAGGATATCCGCCTGCGATATAATAGATATGAAAAAAGGATATTACGTAGAAATAGATGATGTAGTTGCGAAACGATGACCGATGGATCTTTTCAAAAAGCTCGCAAGTTTTTCTCTCAAAAAAAGGGTTAGTACAAAATCTCTTGTCGTATTCACTAGACAGCTCTCCACACTAATAGCGGCAGGTCTGCCGCTGGTAAAGGCGCTTAGGACCCTATATGATCAACTGGAAGCAGGCGCTCTGAAAGAAATCATAAAAAATTTAGCGGGTGAAGTAGAAGCCGGCACGAAATTCTCCGAAGCCCTTTCACGTTTCCCAAAGGTGTTCCCTGAGTTTTACATCAACATGATAAAGGCAGGGGAGCTGGGCGGTATGCTGGAAGGGATCCTTAAGCGGCTTTCTGAATTTCTGGACAAAAATCAAAAACTAAGAGATAAGATAAAATCAGCCCTTATGTATCCTGCCTTTGTACTTCTTGTAGCAGTATTGATACTCGTAATGCTTATGATATTTGTAATACCCACGTTCACCAATATGTTTTCAGAATTAGGAGGGGCGCTTCCACTTCCCACAAAGATACTTATTGTCACGAGCGAGATAGTGAGGAAGGCGTGGTATCTTATCCCGCTCATCCCTGTCTTAGTAGTGGTGCTATATAAAATTCTTATAAGGAATTCAAACAGGAGATGCGCCGTAGACAAATTAAAGTTGTATGTCCCCATAGTGGGCAATCTTATACAACAGGTCAGTGTCGCCAGGTTTTCCAGGACTCTCGGGACATTGCTTTCAAGCGGGGTGCCGATATTGAATGCACTTGAGACTGTCAGGGATACTGTGGGAAATGAATTTATTGCGCGGGCAGTTATACAGGTACGCGATAGTATCAAAGAAGGGGAAGGCGTGTCTGCCCCGATGGAGGCAAGTAAGGCTTTTCCGCCTCTTGTCGTTAAGATGATCGATATAGGCGAGGAGACAGGGCAGCTTGACAAGATGCTTATACAGATAGCGGATAATTTTGAAGAAGAGGTGGATGTCGCGATAAGCGGACTTACATCTCTTTTAGAACCGATACTTATAGTGTTCATGGGTCTTGTTGTTGGTTTTATCGTTATCTCGATGTTCATGCCATTATTCTCGCTCGCCCAGTTGATAGAATGATGAATATGTTTATGTTATCCAGACCACTGTCTGTAGAAAACAGAAAATTTCTTCATGACAAGAGAGGATTTTCCTTGCTGGAGCTTATTATTGCGGTAGGGGTCCTGGCAATCGGTCTGGTGGGGATATTACAGATATTTCCTGTTGGGCTAAGGGCGTCGAGGCGCGCAGGTACGATCACAAGGGCAGCGTTTTTGGCACAAAATAAGATGGAAGAGGTGAAGATGGCAGGGTTTGACGCCATAACAGAACTTCCTCCCAGGATACCACTGTCTGGCTCAGAATCAGATTTTGAATGGGAGATATTTATTGAAGATGTAGAGCTCGATGGTTTAGAGTCAAGCGATGATATGCGGAAGGTTATAATAACCGTGAGCTGGATGGAACGCGGCAGGAGAAGATCAAAAGATTTCATAACCTATGCTACCCGATAAACGTGGTTTTACCCTTGTTGAGGTCTTGATAGCCCTGGCCATATTGGCCATGATCGTTGCTTCCACATTTACGATCTTCAGGAGTTCATCTAGGTCTTGGCAAAAAGGCGAAGAAAGAAGCGAGCGATATCATACGGCAAGGGTCGCTATGGGTAAGATGGCCACAGAGATCTCTCAGGCAGTAATGAGCGAAGACGGTCTTTCTAAATTCCTCGGAAGCTCATCAGAGATAAGTTTTATCTCTTTTGTTTCAACTGCACAGGGTGTATTTGAGATGGCAGAAATAGAATATTGGCTGGACGAAGATCATAAACTTCTTATGCGTAACGAAGAGATCGACCCTGATTATGATTTTTCAACCCAGGATTATAGCGATATCTTAGCTGATAATATTTCCGAGATGGAATTTTCTTATTATGATGGCCTTATTTGGAGCGATACATGGGATTCAGATGGCAAGGGAGAGGATGAAGACAGCAAAGGGCAAGGGGTTTTACCTAAGGCAGTGAAGATAAAAGTAAAGGTAGAGAATAGAAAAGGTAGGGAGAGCGAGATATTTGAACTTGTAACCCACCTCAAGACCGCCTAATTCGGGTTTTTGACGATACCAAAGGTATCAAGTTAGGACACTTATTGCAGATGAAGATAGGAATAATCGGTCCTCCTCAAAGCGGCAAGACAGTCGCGTTTAAGATTTTATTGCAGACTGAAGTATCTGGCAACATAGGTATTTCCAAGACACTGGATGAGCGCGTAGAGAAGGTATCAAAGGCTTTTTCTTCAAAGAAGAGTACATATCCCGAGTTTACATTTATAGATGTCGGACCTACATCGGATTTTAGCAAAAAAGACCTTTCTAAATTAGAAGATATAGATCTTTTTATGTGTGTAATCGGTACATTTTTTAGTGAGGACCCGAAGAAAGATTTCCAGAAGTGTCTTACTGATATTATTGTTTCAGATCTGGAGATGATACAGCAGAGGCTCGATAGATTAGAGAGGGAAGGCAAGAGGCGAGACGCAGAACGAGAGATAAAGGTGTTAGAGAAGTGTCAGGCATGTGTTTCTGAAGACAAGGCCCTGTCGCAACTCGGGTTGACTGAAGATGAAGTAGGGTTACTTTCAGGCCTGAGGTTTTTAAGTTTAAAGCCTTTAGTTCTCGCGATAAATACCCTGGAGGAGAATGATCAGGCGGATTCAAAGATCAAGGCCCTTGAGGAATATTGCCGTTCCATAAGGATAGCTTTTATTCGTTTTTTTGGAAAGGTAGAGTCGGAAGTCTTGGAATTGGCACCCGCAGAGAGAAAGAAATTTTTAAAGGAGATGGGCGCAGGTTATGGTTTCAGGGAAAATACAGCAGGCCTTATAATCAGAGAATTGAACCTGATTACTTTCTTTACAACAGGAGAAAAGGAAACAAGGGGCTGGTATTTAAAATCTGGCTTGCCTGTAATCGAGGCAGCAGGTAAAATACACTCTGACATGAAGAGGGGATTTATAAGGGCAGAGGTTGTGAATTATGAGGATTTTATTAAATGCGGTTCCATGGCAGGTGCTCGGGAAAAAGGCGTATTAAAAGTCGAGGGCAAGGATTATATAGTTAAAGACGGAGATATTTTAAACATCAGGTTTAATGTTTAGAGAGGGGGAGCAATGCGGAAGGTAAAACGCGCGCTTATTAGCGTGTCTGACAAATTGGGCTTGGAGGAATTTGCAAAAGGGCTCAATGAGCTGGGGGTAGAGATACTCTCTACCGGAGGAACAGCAAAGATGATAGGTGGCTTAGGCATAAAAGTAAGAAGTGTATCAGATTATACTGGTTTTCCAGAGATGCTGGACGGTAGAGTCAAGACGTTACATCCCAAGATTCACGGAGGACTTTTATCGCTTCGCGAGAACAAAGGTCATATGGAACAGGTCCAGAAGCATGGCATAGAATTAATCGATATGGTTGTTGTGAATCTTTATCCGTTTGAAAAGACAGTGGCTAAAAAAGGGGTCAAGCAGGAAGAGGCTATTGAAAATATAGATATAGGCGGGCCAAGCATGCTGCGCTCAGCAGCAAAGAACTTTACAGATGTCGTGGTTGTCTGTAATCCGGACAGATACAGCGAAATATTGGCCGATATGAAGAAAAATAGCGGTAGTATTTCTGATGACTTGCATTTTAGATTAGGCGTCGAGGTATTTGAAAAGACATCAAAGTATGATACTGCGATTTACAATTACCTGAAGGGCCAATTAAATGGAGGAACCGGAGGATCTTCTGATACATTAAATTTAAGTTTTGATAAAGTCCAGGATTTGAGGTATGGAGAAAATCCGCATCAGAAGGCAGCCTTTTACAAACAAAAGAATGTAAACACGATAGGAATAAGTAATGCCAGGCAGTTGCATGGCAAGGAGCTCTCGTTTAACAATATCATAGATCTTGACGCAGCGCTCGAAATAGTGAAGCCGTTTGAAGAACCAGCGGCCAGCGTGATCAAGCATACGAATCCATGCGGTGCTGCACAGGCAGAGACTCTAAAAAAAGCGTATGTGGATGGATTGGACTGCGATAGGGTATCAGCCTTTGGCAGTATTGTCGGTTTGAACAGGGACGTAGACAAAGATACTGCTGAGGCCATCTTATCAGCAGGGTTCACGGAATGCATTATCGCTCCCGGATATAAGGAAGACGCTCTTAAAGTCTTGAAAGAGAAAAAGAATCTCAGGTTGATAGAGGTCGGAAAGCTAAAAGGCGTAGAGAAGGATTATGATTTAAAGAAGGTAGTCGGCGGGGTGTTGACACAGGATAGGGACATCTTGAACATAGAAGAAAAAGATCTAAAGATAGCCACCAAGAAAAAACCCACCAAAGAAGAGATAAGATCCCTTCTTTTTGGATGGAAGATAGTAAAACATGTCCGTTCGAATGCAATAGTATTGTGCAACGGTACGAAGACTGTAGGTATTGGCGCAGGCCAGATGTCGAGGGTAGATTCGATGATAATAGCCATAAGGAAGTCAAGCGGCCGTTCAAAGGGTGCTACGTGTGCGAGCGACGCATTCTTTCCTAAAGAGGACGCCATAGATGAGGCAAAGAAGGCTGGGATAACTAGTATCATACAACCCGGCGGCTCTATACGCGATGCGGATGTTATAAAGGCCTGTGACGCAGCTGGCATAAGCATGGTCTTTACCGGAGCACGCCACTTTAAGCATTAGTACTGGCCTATAATTAGCAGCGGATTCAATATCCGCTGCTAAGTATAATATGGATTATAGCGCAACACTTGACTATATTGATTCTTTCATAAATTTTGAGAAGATACCACAATATAGTTATGCCTCTAGCTTTAATTTGGAGAGGCAACGTGTATTCCTGCGTGAATTAGGAAATCCCCATAAGGATCTAAAAACAATACATGTAGCTGGCTCTAAAGGCAAAGGCTCTACGTGTGCTATTATAGCAGAGGTTTTAAAATCCGCCGGCTATCGCGTGGGATTATACACTTCACCTCATCTTTTAGATGCAAGAGAGAGGATTAGTGTGCTTGGCGAGGTAATAGGTGAGGCGGAATTCACGGGATTGATCGAAAGGATAAAGCCAGTTGCTGAGGAATTCAGGGATCATCAGGAATTAGGCAGGTTGTCGTTTTTTGAAATCCTTACTGCGGTCGCATTTTTGTATTTCAAAGAAAGGGATGTTGATTTTGCTGTTCTGGAAACCGGACTAGGAGGGAGACTTGATGCGACTAATGTCACGCAGCCAATCGTGTGTGGGATTACAAATATCAGCAAAGAGCATACTGATAAATTAGGAGGTTCTTTAGAGGCGATTGCGAAAGAGAAGGCAGGGATTATTAAGGCTGGAGGCTCAGTGGTTTCTGTGTTGCAAAAGAGAGAAGTGATAGACGTCATTAGAAAAGCATGCAAGGAAAAAGAAGCAAGGCTCCTTGAGTTAGGAAATGATATAAAATATTCTATTATTGAATCCAATGAGTTTGGTCAGGTTTTTGATCTGGATGTCCGGGGCTGTTCATATAAGGGTCTGGAAATAAATCTGATAGGCAGGCACCAGGTTGAAAATGCAGCACTTGCCATAGGGATGTTAAAAGGCTCTATTCGCGTAGGGGAAAGCGCTGTAAGGGCAGGTTTAAAAGGTGTTTCTTGGCCTGGGAGGCTTCAGGTTATTCAGAGAGAGCCATACGTGGTCTTAGATGGCGCTCAGAATGTCATTAGCATAAAGGCAGTTTCCTCGTCGATAAAAGAGATATTTTGTTATAAAAGATTGATTTGCATATTCGGGATATCAGGTGATAAAGATATAAAAGGCGTGAGCGCTGAACTAGATACGCTTAGCGATATAATGATATTGAGTCGTTCTCAGAATGAGCGCGCAGTGAGCCCTGGCTCTTTAAAGGAGTATTTTTCTAAGCCTAGGGTAGAGGTGAGGGGTAGCGTAAACGAGGCTGTGAGTTTTGGCTTGAGGATTGCGCACAAGGAAGACCTGATACTAGTTACCGGGTCATTATATGTTGTAGGCGAGGCAATGAGATTTTTTAACTTGTCTAAATGTCCAAGCATTCAAGGCCAGAGGGTAGCATGAGATTAGATGATACGATTGTAGCGATTTCTACGCCTGTAGGAGAGGGAGGCATAGGTATTGTGCGTCTGAGCGGAAGAGACGCGCTTAAAGTCGCGGACAGGATTTTTTTGTCAAAGGATAAAAAAAAGCCGTCAAGATTTAAGACATACACCGTACATTACGGGCATATAGTGAATAAGGAACAAGAGATTATAGACGAAGTGATTTTGACAGTGATGCGTGCGCCAAAGACATATACAAGAGAAGATGTGGTCGAGGTAAATTGTCATAGTGGCATAGCCCCCTTGAGAAAGACCTTGGAGATGGTTTTAAAAAATGGCGCGAGACTTGCCCAACCAGGAGAGTTTACAAAGAGGGCGTTTTTGAATGGCAGGATCGATGTTTCACAGGCAGAATCTGTTCTGGATATTATCAGGGCAAAGACAGATCTGAGTTTAAAAGTAGCTGTAAATAATCTAAAAGGCCTTCTTTCGGAAAAAATAGAAGATATGAGGAGCGAATTGATGGCTGTATTTGCGCATATAGAGGCAACCATAGATTTTTCAGAAGAGGATGACGTGGACAGACTGAAGACAAAAGATGTCTTTAATAGGCTGAAGCGCACAAAGAAAGAGATCGAAAAATTAATATCAACCGCTCATAAAGGCAAGATATTGCGTCAAGGGGTAAGGACAGTAATATGCGGGAGTCCTAATGTGGGAAAGTCTAGCTTGATGAATGCATTGCTCAGGGAATCCAGGGCTATTGTTACGCATATACCAGGCACTACACGAGATACCATAGAAGAGGTTATAAATATTAAAGGAATACCAGTGCTTCTTGTGGATACGGCAGGGATAGCGCATAGCAGGCATCCAGTGACAAAGGAAGGCGTAAGAAGGAGCCATTTTTCAATAAAAGAGGCGGATCTGATCCTTTTTGTCCTTGATTATGGGAGGAAGATAGAGAAGCGCGATCGAGATATAATGCGTAAGATTAATGACAAAGAGGTGGTTATTGTCATAAATAAAAAAGATTTGAAGAAGCGCATAGATGTCAATAAAATAAGGCACATTTTTCCAAAAAAGCCCATGGTATATGTTTCTGCAGTCAACCAATCAGGTATTGATAAACTCGAAGATACGATTCAGGGTGTAATATTTGAAGGCAAGGCGCCTGCAGCGGATTTACTCAGTATTTCCAATGATAGGCAGCTCGAAATATTAAATCATGCTCTTGAGGATGTAGGAGCGGCAATCGCTAGTTACAAAGACAGGCTGCCAATGGATTGTATAGGCACGTATGTCCGTTCTGCCATCGAAGGGCTTGGAGAGATAACAGGTCATACTATAACTGAAGAGGCTCTTGACAGGATTTTTTCAGAGTTTTGTATAGGAAAATAAAACAGGATCGGAGGCATGAGGGTGGATAAGAAGAAAATAAAAAGGGCAGTTAGGAGTATGTTGGAAGCAATAGGGGAGAATCCTGATAGGCCAGATCTTAAAAAGACGCCTGAGAGGGTAGCTGATATGTATGAAGAGATATTCAGCGGAATCTCGACTGATCCTTCCAGGGAACTAGAGGTACTGTTGACTGAAAAGCATGACGAGATAGTTCTCTTAAAAGGCATACCTCTATATTCTGTGTGCGAGCATCACCTTTTGCCGTTTATAGGCAAGGCCCATATAGCATATGTGCCTAAAAATAACAAGGTTACCGGCTTGAGTAAGCTTGCCAGGGTAGTAGAGATTTTTTCAAAGCGCTTACAGGTCCAAGAGAGATTGACTACCGAGATAGCAGACACAGTAATGAAGAAGTTGAAACCAATGGGTGTCATGGTTATTATCGAGGCAGAACATTTATGTATGAGTATGAGAGGTGTCAAAAAGGCAGGTGTTTTGACAGTTACAAGCGCTGTCAGGGGTATATTTAAGGAGAATTCGAAAACAAGGTCAGAGACAATGGCTCTCATAAAAGGTTAAGAAAAATGATTTTGAAGATAGACGTTTTTAAGACATGCCGCAGTAGGCGATTTGAGCTAGTTTTCTTTATTAGCGTAGTCACTCTAGCTATTTTTTTTATTTCTGTGCGCCCGTCTATATACACGGCCTCTGCTACTATAGCTGTCAATAGATCGGATCGTAATATTCTCAGGTCGCATAAAAAGATTATAGGCGGACGCTGGAATGCGTATAATATTTTTAGAAAATTAAAACTTTATAGGATTGAAAGATTTAAAAGGGCAAAAGATCCTGCAGGGATTTTACTGGAAGATGTAAGGTTCAAGCTTTTAGATGATGGCGAGCTGCTGAAGATAACCGCGCGTAGCATCAATCCTAGATTGGCAACGTATATTGCAAATGAATTTGCCATGGGTTACCTGGGTTCTAGATTGAATCGTTCGCAAGTGAATGGTGCATGGATACAGCATATGGCACAGGTCCCTCGTACACCTATTGGATTAGATAAAAGAATAGTTCTGGTAGTGACTGTTATACTGGCTTTTCTTGGAGCCATAGGTGTTGGTTTTTTACGAAGAAAGAAGCATGATTTTAAGAAGAGCCGATCCGATGGGATTAGTCTTGCGGGATTGCCTGTCTTGGGCGTTGTACCTAATATAAGAATCAATGGAGGAGCGTCATTGAAAGAAGAAGACAAATTTTTCACAGTTAAAAATAATCTACATTCCATGGCATCCGAGTCATATAATTCGATAAGGAAGAATCTATTGTTTTCTTTGCAGGATTCTCATCATGGAACAGAAAGCATACTTATTACGAGTCCTGTGCCTCGAGAAGGTAAGACCATGACTGCGGTGAACCTTGCTGCGATATGCGCCAATAGTGGCGAGCGGGTTCTTTTGGTAGACGCTAATATAAGGAGCCCGAGGATACACTCGATATTTAGGAAGGACAATAAGTTGGGATTTTTTAATTTTCTTTCGCGTGATCTGGATTTTGAAAAGATGATCAAACCTTCAGAAATAGATAATCTGCACCTCGTTACTTCTGGTAGAGGCCTTATTAGATTACGTTTAAGAAGCCCAATGTTTCTCCAAAGGCTGAAAATATTTTTGAAAGAGGCAGGATCGAGGTTTTCAAAGACAATCTTTGATGCCTCGCATATGATGCGTATGGACGTGGGAATATTGTCCAGTGTATGTACAGGTACAGTTTTGGTATCTGGAAACAAGGCTTCAGATGAGAATTATTTTAATGATTCAGAGAAATTTCTAAGAGAGAGAACTAAAAACATGATAGGTGTTATCTTAAACAATGCGGAGGGGTCATCATGAAAAAGATATTTTATCGTATAACGGTCCTAGTTTTTGTTATTTCTTTTTTAGCCGGTTGTTCTTCGGGTAACGTAGACCTAGATGCTAAGACTTTAGCTATGGTAAATAAGGCCAGGATATTGGTGGAGGATTTGAGATATGAATTAAAAAATGCGCCGTACGATGAGGAGTCTCTATTGAAGACTAAAAGCGGAAGAAGGGATTACCTGGATAGACTGATGGAGAAGGAAGTTTTACTCCAGGAAGCACAGCGCCAGGGCCTTCATAGGGAAAAAGATTTCATGAAGACTATTGAGGGTTACTGGGAACAGGCGCTCTTGAAGATCTTGCTTGAGAGGAAGAGTGACGAGATTTCAAACCTGACACATGTTAGCGACAATGAGATAGAGGAATATTACAGTAATTCTGAGAAGAGAAGCCTTTTTCCGAAATCAAAGGCAGATGTAAAAAAGGCTATAAGGCGAAAAAAAGAGACAGAGGCCATGAATGCATGGATAGAAGAGTTAAAAAAACAGTCATATATAAAGATAAATGAAGAGGTCTTAGAAGAGGTATTTTTCGACAATTAAAAAAAGGAGGAGAACATGAAGACCAGACGTAAAAAGTATTTTATAAACAAGGGTTTTCAAGTGGAGTTTGTGTTGAAGTTTTGCGGGTTGGTTGCACTTGGATGTGTGATTTTCGGCGTAGCGCTTTATGTGCTTTCAAAAAATACGCTTACTACTTCTTTTGAGAATTCTAGACTGGTGGTAAAAAGTACTGCTGATTATTTGCTTCCAGGTTTATTGTTAGGCGGAGTCGTAGTGGGCATACTGACAGCACTAGCGACGTCCATTATGGTGCTTTTTATGACCCACAGGGTAGTGGGCCCTGCGTATAGGTTTGAGAAATACGCCAAGAAGATCGGCTCAGGAGAACTTTCTTCGAATCTGACGATTAGAAAAAAGGATCAGTTTCAGAGTCTCGTCGCTGTTTTTAATAAAATGACGGACGATCTTAACTCAGGGCTTTTAAAAGTGATTGGAGTTTCGGAAAAGCTAGATGGTCTAATAGAAGAGCTTTCTGATTCTTCAAGCGGTGAGCTGCTCCTTAAGGAAGATATAAATAAGGTGGTTTCTGAATTAAAGAGAAATAAACAGGACCTTAAAAAGGCCCTGGCGTATTTTAAGGTTAATCGTTAATGATTACAAAATCCAAGGCATTTTTTATTTTATTCATCATGGGTTACCTGATATGCTCTGTTTCAAGTAGCGCGCATTCTGAGCAGGAGGGGAGTGGTGTTTTCTCGAGCAGGTTTTGCACTATATCTTATGAAGACGATGTTGATTTAAATGTAGTCAATCGCCGATTAAATCTTAAGTTCGCTGATTTTTACAGTCCTAGAAGATTCACACAGAAGCCGGATTCTTCGACACAGGATATCCTTTCTGAAAAACTTGACGCTATCTTTGTGAGGGTCGAGGATATACTTGATATGCATTCGCCCAGGATACACGTAGCTATAAATATCTATAAGACCATAGAAGGTCTGGATGCCGCATACGAGGATATCTTCCATGAACCTAACACCGCAGTGTCTTTTTATGTTTACAAGACGAATACTATATATACGACAGAACGCGGTATAAAAGAAGATATACTTGCACATGAAATGGCGCATTGCATAATAGACCATTATTTTGTTATCTTGCCCCCTAGAAAAATCCAAGAAATGCTTGCTGCCTATGCGGATGTACACCTGAAAGATTGAGGCAGTTTTTATTGAATCCTTGAAGGCTGATATTTAGTATGATACAATCTTCCTATGCGTATAAGTAAGAAGATCGGCTTAAGCTTTTTTATAACATTTCTCTTGGTAATACTTTTAGGTTCGGTTTCTATCTATAGCTTAAGGCATATATATAGGGGGCTGGGCCAGGTTTTTGCAAAGGATTTACCCGCATCTCGATTTACCTACGAAATAGCCATTTCAATGGAAGAGGCCCTTTCCGAATTAAATAATTTCCTGATAACAGGAAACGAAAACTTTAAGATTAGTTATGAAGATTCATATAAGAAGATACACGCCGAGATCTCTGATTTGGGAAGATTTATATCCAGAGAAGAGGAAAAGGTCCTATTTGATGAAGCGGGAATCTTTGTCGATGACATAAACAGCTTGACAGCGGGCATATTCGAGAAGAAAAATAAAATAAAGAAATTGTTCAAGGACATAACAGCTACGGGAAGCGAATATACGAAAAAATTAGACAAACTTTTTGATTTTGAAGAAAAGAAGATGCAGGGCGAGAAGGATTTTCTCCTTATACAGGCGCAGCACATCCCGGCCTCCCTTCTTATAATGGAAGCCCGGTCAAGATTTTCAAATTTGATTGATGGGCTCTCTGGATATGCGATGGAGAGTGAAGATGATGTCTCTGTATTGCGCTTATCTGATTCTGAGGCACTGAAAGATTCCATTACGGAGTATAAAAATTATTACGGATACGCTATTTCCGATAGCGAGAGGATTCTTGCAACTGAGCTTATAGATTTATCAGAGGAGATTGCCTCAATCGCTATTTCTATAATGGATTTAAAGAAGGAAACAGGTGCCTCTGTAGACGCCCTTTTGATAAAAGAAAGGAGTTTTACAGATACCCTAGATAATATAATAGATATTAAGAAAAGCGGCATTTCTTCAAAGCTGGGTATAGGTGCTACACTTACTGAAGATATCCCTGCGATACACAATATCTCCAAGCTCGAAAAGGATATTGCAGAGTCGTGGTGGGCCAGCGGCAAGTATATGTTGACAGGTAGCGAAGTTTACAAGGAGCTTTATTATCAATTGAGGAAAAACATAGATAAAGAGCTTAAAGATTACGGGCGTCATACGAGACTAAGAGGCACGGAGAAATTTTTAGATGATATTGTAGAAGTCGACAAAGATATCTCGGTGGCTATAGATCTTAACATGGAGACATTTGAGAAAAAGAGGATGCTTTTTTCCGAATTGATATCGACAGAGGCAGAGATAGAGAAAAAAATAGAGGAGACCTTGAGGTATAAAGATTCTCTCATAAAAGAGGCAAAAAATCCGCAGGATGTCCTGGATAACCTTATTCCTGCAAGATGGGTACTGATGAGGTTAAAGGGCGAGATCTCAAACTCCTCAAGGGCAGCTGTAAATTATTTAAACGAACATGAGACCCTGTACAAGGATATGTATTCAGGATTGTATTTTGATATGAAAAAATATGTGAACAGATACAGGAATCTTTCGACAGAGAATAAGGATTTAATGTTTGTGAAAGAGATAGAAGAGGGACTGGATAGATTTAATACCAATGTCTTAGATATTATTGATAGTCACGACAAGATAATCAAGGACACAGGATGGACGCTTGTAAAATTACAGGACGATTTAAAGGATAGATTGACTAAGGCAGTCGAGGCAGAGATTGGCCAGATCGAAGATAACAAAGAAGACCTCACGAAAAGAATAACTACGATAAACATACTGATATTTTTTATAATAGGAGTAGTTGCTTTCATAGCTGTATTTGTTATTTTTTATACTACAAGGTCCATAACAAACCCTATTCAGAAACTTTACGATGGGGCAGAGATAATAGGGGGCGGCAATCTGGACTACAGGCTGAATATAAAGACAGGCGATGAGATACAGGATCTTGCAGAAGGGTTTAACACAATGGCGGGAGAGCTCAAGGAGCTCTATACGAATCTTGAGAACAAGGTAAAAGAAAGGACTGCCCAGCTTGCCGAGGCGAATCAGACCCTTGTTTTTAAAAAGGATGAACTGGAAAAGATAAATCTTAAGCTTAAAGAATTAGACAGGATGAAATCAGATTTTGTGGCTAATGTAGTGCATGAATTAAGGACACCTCTTACTATAATAAAGGGCAATATAGACACCATAGAGAAAGGTTACGCAGGGAAGGTTTTGCCGAAGCAGAAAGAGATATTAGGAGATGTCTTCAGGGTCTCGAATAGGCTTGCCAGGCTAGTGAATGACTTGTTGGATCTTTCGAAGATAGAATCAGGAAAGATGAAGCTTGGCATAGAAGATGTGGATATCATAGAAGTGGCTAAGGAGGCCACGAAGGGTTTTGAGAGATTAGCAAGTGATAAAAAAGTCGGACTTAAAAAAGAGTTTCCGAGCCGTACGGTTATCATAAAGGCAGACAGGGACAAAATAACCCAGGTCTTTATAAACCTGATGGGCAATGCCTTAAAGTTTACTGATAAAGGGGATGTGGTTGTAAAGATAATAGAGCTCCAGGACGAGGTCCAGGTAGAGGTGCAGGATACTGGGCCTGGAATGACCAGGGAACAGGTAGAAAAGATCTTTGATAAATTTGTGCGGGTAGTGGCTGAGAAAAAAGAAGGTACAGGTCTTGGGCTTCCGATAGCAAAGGATATAATAAAGCTTCACAAAGGGAGGATAAGAGTCGAAAGTGAACCTGGCAAAGGTTCGACATTTATTTTTAATCTGCCTAAGAAATAAAAGGCTTACAGAAAGGGGATATCGATGAGTAAAAAAGGTTTTACGCTTATGGAGCTTCTTATAAGTGTTATAATCATATCAATTCTTGCTTCAATGGCCATGCCTCGCTATGTAGCTACTCTGGAAAAGGCTAGATCTGCGGAAGCAACGATCAACGTGGCAGGGATAAGAGGTGCGATGGAGAGATATTGGTATGAGCAGACTAGCACCAAGAAACCTTACAGGCCAGCCACCTTTGATAAACTGGATGTAGGTAATCCTAATCTTACTGTTTACAGGCTCTATAATTATTTTCTTTCGGACAGCAGCACAAAAGATATCAGGAGTTTTGTTGTTGCCGCTAAGCGGATAGCCAGGGAAAAGGTTTATTGGGTAGAATGGGTACAGAGAAATACTACTACAGGAAAACTTTATAGATCTAATGCACTAGGAGGACCAGAGAAAGACAAGACCCCTAAACGTCGTTAAACACGTATTTATAAAGGATCCGGTAAGGTTTTTAGAGCTTCTTTTTATAAACTCACCAGTTATAACTAAGTCATAGCCATAGACTTCTGTCCATGTTTCTTGTACTGCATTGCTTCTAAAGGAGGCGATGGGATAGGATACTTTTTTCAAAATTTTCCTACCTGACTTGACAATATAGAGGACGTCATGTATACTTCATTATAAATTAAGATGATATATTATACTGTATTATTGAAAAGATAGAAGAAAGGTTTTATTTAATGAAAAAAGTCTATATTTTACCTTTAGTATTAATAATCGCTTCTATATTTGTTATTATGGACTTTTCTTATGCTGCTACCGTAGGGAATTCTCTTGACCTGGATCTTCCGCCTAGATCTGCTTTATTACGCGAAGAGGTAATAGAAGATGCCATGGATGAATATGAGCAGACAGTCAAGATAAAGGCAGCCTTGGACCTGGAATTTATCTTTGACAAGGACCTGCATACGTCTTTTGAGATGCAAGGTGCTGAGATAAAAGGACAATGGCAGATGTTTAAGCTGGGAGCTACTATTTTTAACAGAGTCGAGTCATATATTAAGTTAGGGACATCTGAGCTGGAGGTAGAGTGGAGCCAGGGGGTCCGAGCTATAAAGGTTGATGCTGATCCTGGTTTTGCGTGGGGGGCAGGCGTGAAAGGCGTCATATGGGAATTTGATAATTTAGGCCTTCGCCTGACAGGAGATATGCAGTACAGGACCACAGAGCCGGATGTTAGTGATATATCTTTAGCCTCTAGTACCGTGATTGATACTGGCGCAGATTTTAACATAAAGGAATGGCAAGCATCTCTTCTTGTGAGCAAGAAATTTGAACTTCCTTTAAAGTGGCAGAGCATATATATAGTGCCTTATACAGGCTTGAGCATTTCTGATTCTACTGTGGATGTGAGCTTTGTAAGGGCAGGGGATGCTGCAGATTATTCTCTTTTTGATGCAAATAATGACGAGCTCTATGGTTTTATATTAGGATGTGACATAATGCCGAGCCTTTCAAGTTCTTTTGCATACAGCATGGAGGTCAGGCTTTTAAATGAGACAGCGCTGACGTTCGGCGGGGCCATGAAGTTTTAAATGAGGAGATATTGACATGAAAAAGATAATAGTTACTTTATTTATCACGATGTTTTTTATGCCTTCTCTGGCTATGGCAGCGGCAGTGGGTGGTCCTGAACTCAGTATTCCCGAGGCGTCAATGTTTTTAAAGGAAAAGGCAGTTAAGGCGACCCTGGATCGCCATGAATATATGAGTAATATAAAGACAGGGCTGGACATAGAAATAGTCACAAAAAGAGAACTTACTTCAGCTCCTGCCGATGTCTCAAGTGCTGAGATAGAAGGCCATAATTTTATGCTTAAATTTTCGAACAGTTTTCATGATGTCATCGAGCCTTATATAAAGATAGGGACATCTACCATGGAAGTGGACTGGATCCAGCATGGAAATGATGTTAAGGTGGAATCAGAAACTGGTTTGGCATGGGGCGCGGGTGTAAAGGCAAAGTTATGGGATTTCGAGGATTCGGGAGTCAAGTTGACGATGGATTTTCAATATAGACATACTGATCTAGGTTTTGATAAAGCAAAGATAGGTGGTTCGACTTCGACAGCAGCTGCCAAGGATGAAAATTTTATAATGGACGAATGGCAGATAACGCTGCTGGGAAGTAAGAAACTTATCATCCCTATGGGTAAAAATGATTATTACGTGGTTCCATATGGCGGTTTGACATATTCAATGCTGAATGCAGATATCTACTTTACGCAGAATACAACAGGCTTGCTTTATTCTACTTATGACGCAAGCGATAAAAATGAATTCGGCCTTATAGCAGGTTTTGACATAATGCCTTTTTATCTAAGCCATTATTTGTTGAATTTTGAACTGAGACTTATCAATGAATATGCCTTTAGCCTCGGTGGCACTATAAAGTTCTAAATACCTACCAGCTTATATTTTCCTTGCCATAGCACCTATATATTATATATAATACTGGCATGTTTACATATCTAGCTAAGAATCAGATATTCCTGACTGTGCTTCTCGCTTGGCTTTTGGCGCAGACCATAAAGGTGGCAATCGGAGTGATTCGCGAGAAGAGGTTTAATTTCAGGTGGTTTGTAGGGACAGGTGGAATGCCGAGCTCTCACGCAGCTACTGTCTCAGCCCTGGCAACTGCGGTCGGGCTTGAGCTTGGTTTTTCATCGCCGTTTTTCGCGATTGCGTTTTTCTTTGCATTTATAATAATGTTTGATGCGCAGGGTGTGCGCAGACAGAGTGGGCAGCAGGCAGAGATATTAAATAAGATCATAGAAGATATTTACCTGCAGAAAGGTGTTAAGCAGGAAAGGCTTATGGAATTGTTGGGCCATACGCCTGTACAGGTATTTATAGGCGCTGCACTTGGTGTAATCGTCGCACTTATTTACTATCGATAGACAGGAGGCGTTGGTGAATAGTAGGTTCGCATTCACATGTATTGGTTTGGCGCTGACATTGGTTTTGTTATCAGGTGCATCTTGTAGCAGGAGAGGTGACCATGTAGCAGTGTTTCCGGATTTGAAGCCAGTAAACATATTGGTATCAGAAAATAAACTTGATGAGGCAAGGGAGAAGATAGACGAGATAGCAGCCAAGTTTCCTGATTCAGTTATAGTGGGAAAGGCCTATTTTAACCTAGCAAGGTCTTATGAAAAGAAAAAGGAACCTCTCAAGGCGCGGGATGCCTATCAGGTGATATTGAGTAAGTATCAAAACATAGATAATATAGTCGAGGTGCAGGAAAAGGTGGCTATCCTTAACACAAATATCCTTTTTTCCGCCATTGTTACTGATAGGGACGAGTTTTATGAAGTAGAGCCAGGCGATACGCTTTCGAAGATTGCTAGAAAATTCGGGACAACAGTTGACTTGATAAAGATATCTAATTCTCTCAAAGGCGACATGATAAAAACGCGCGCTAAACTCAAGATCTCGAAAGCCAAGTATAAAATATTGATCGATAAATCTCAGAACCTTTTAACTCTTTTTTTTGACGACGGCAAAATCTTTAAGACTTATAGTGTTTCAACAGGAGAAAACAATTCTACGCCTGTAGGGATATTCACGGTGGTCAACAAGATGAAAGACCCTGTGTGGTATAAACAGGACGTAATAGTTCCAGCAGAGAGTCCTGATAATATCTTGGGCTCACGCTGGCTCGGGTTTTCTGTAAAAGGTTATGGTATTCATGGTACCACTGAACCCGATTCAATCGGACAGCAGGTTACAGCGGGTTGCATAAGGATGCTTAATTCTGACGTCGAAGAGTTGTATGCGATAATTCCTGTTAGGACTGAAGTTACGGTGGTAGATTAGAGCCTCGCGGGAAGCATTAGGCAATATTATGGTAAATGGATTAGATTTTGAAAAACCAATACTAGAGCTGGAGCTTAAGATTGCTGAGCTTAAATCTCTTGCCGCTGATGGCAGCATAAATCTTTCTGATGAGATAAAGACATTAGAGAAGAGGCTTGAGAAAGTAAAAAGAGAGGTCTTTGATTCTCTTACTCCATGGCAGAAGGTGCAGATTGCGAGGCATCCAAAAAGGCCTTACGCTATGGATTATATAAATATGTTAATGGTGGATTTTATCGAACTTCACGGAGACAGGATGTTCCAGGACGACAAGGCGATGATCGGCGGACTTGCCAAGATAGATAGCGACAAGGTGCTTGTAATCGGCCATCAAAAAGGAAAAGACACAAAAGAAAACCTCATGAGAAATTTTGGCAGCGCGCATCCTGAAGGATATCGCAAGGCGATGAGACTGATGGAACTCGCTGAGAAATTTGAAGTTCCTATTGTTGCCTTTATTGATACACCTGGTGCATATCCTGGTATAGGTGCAGAAGAACGTGGCCAGGCAAATTCTATAGCGCACAATTTAAGGGAGATGGTCTTGCTGAAGGTCCCCATTATCGTGATAGTCATAGGAGAGGGTGGTTCAGGAGGAGCCCTTGGGATAGGGATAGGAGATAGGGTCTATGTCATGGAAAACGCATATTATTCAGTGATATCTCCTGAGGGTTGTGCTGCGATTTTATGGAAGGACAGGTTAAAGGCACCTGAGGCAGCAGGGGTCTTGAAGCTTACTGCAAAGGATCTTCTGGGTTTAGGGATTATCGATGGTGAGATATCAGAGCCGCTTGGCGGAGCGCATAGAGATCCAGAAAAGGCAGCACATGCAATAAAGAAGTGCATAAAAAAGGCATTAAAGGAGCTCAAGGCAGTTCCGATTAATAGATTAGTAGAGAAGCGTTACGAGAAATTCAGGAACATGGGAAGCTTGTAAGGTTTGCCGAAGTGGCGGAATTGGCAGACGCGCTGGTCTCAAACACCAGTGGCCGCAAGGCCATGTGGGTTCGACTCCCACCTTCGGCACCAACTACCACATTCGGCACCATAGAGATCATTGTGGGGCTGTAGTGAAGCGGGATCACACGACAATGGCATTGTCGCGTCACGGGTTCGATTCCCGTCAGCTCCACCATAACTTCTGATTTCTTTCATTGTAAGAAATCAGAAGTTAAG
Source organism: uncultured Planctomycetia bacterium (assembly GCA_964652265.1). Classification (GTDB taxonomy): domain Bacteria; phylum Omnitrophota; class Gorgyraeia; order Gorgyraeales; family Gorgyraeaceae; genus JAHIUV01. The sequence continues at coordinate 18,157 of CAZZAL010000003.1, read as the reverse complement.
GAGTATTATGGGGCAAGAGTTTTATCCTTTCAAAGAGATCGAGGCAAAGTGGCAGAAGAAATGGGAGAAGCAGACTCTTTTCAGGATGCGTCTCGATTCTCCCAAAGACAAATATTATTGCCTCATGATGTTTCCTTATCCTTCTTCAGCTCTTCACGTCGGCCACGGAAGAAACTATATCATAGGCGACGTTGTAGCCCGCTACAAGATCATGCGAAAGCTCAATGTCCTTGCCCCCATGGGCTGGGACGCGTTTGGTCTGCCAGCTGAAAATGCAGCAATAAAAAGCGGCATCCATCCTAAAGAATCTACCTTAAAAAACATCAAGACCATGAAAAAGCAGCTCAATGCTTGGGGCGTTGGCTATGACTGGGATAGGGAGATCACCTCCTGTATGCCAGAGTATTATAAGTGGACCCAGTGGATATTCTTGCAGCTTTACAAAAAAGGCTTGGCCTACAAGAAAAAGGCAACCGTGAACTGGTGCCCTTCCTGTAAGACGGTTCTTGCCAATGAACAGGTTGTGGACGGCGGTTGCGAAAGATGCTCTAGCGAGGTCGAACTTCGAAGCCTTGAGCAGTGGTTTTTAAAGATCACTGATTATGCCCAGCGGCTTCTGGATGATCTAGGACTTTTGAAAGATTGGCCAGAGCGCGTAAAGACCATGCAGAAAAACTGGATTGGGAAAAGCCAGGGCGTTGAGATAGATTTTAAGGTCGTAGATTCAGATATTACCTTGAGGTGTTTTACCACGAGAGTGGATACGATCTTTGGCGCCACCTATATGGTGCTTGCTGCAGAGCACCCGCTGATCGAAGATCTGATCAATGATTCTGAGAACAAAAGCGATATAAAGAGATTTATAGACGGCGTCAGGAAAGAAAGTGTTATTGAGAGGATTTCAACAGATGTTAAAAAAGAGGGAATCTCAACAGGTAAATATGTAATAAATCCTGTTAACAATAAAAAGATATCTTTATGGATTGCAAATTATGTCCTGATGGAATATGGCACAGGCGCGGTCATGGCAGTGCCAGCTCATGATGAGAGGGATTTTGAATTTGCAAAAAAATATAGATTGCCCATAGATCTTGTGATAGACAATCCAAAGAATCCACTAAACGCAGACAACATGAAAAAGGCGTATATTGAAGAAGGCGTGATGGTGAATTCCGGAGAGTTTGACGGGCTTTCCAGCACCAAGGCAATAGAAAAGATATCAGACTACATGGAAAAGAAAGGAATCGGAAGGAGAAAGATACATTATAAATTAAGAGATTGGCTGATCTCCAGACAGAGGTATTGGGGCGCTCCGATACCTATTGTATATTGTGATAAATGCGGTGTGCAGCCAGTGAAAGAAAGTGATCTTCCTGTTCTTTTGCCCGAGAAGATCAAGTTTAAACCGCATGGCGAGTCACCACTGAAAGATGCCAAAGGATTCGTGACTACAAAGTGTCCTGAATGCAATAAAGGCGCAAGGCGCGAGATAGATACAATGGATACATTTGTGGATTCAAGCTGGTATTTTTTAAGATATCTCTCGCCAAAGGATAAGACGCAGCCCTTTGATAAGGATCTAGTAGATAAGTGGCTACCTGTTGATCAATATATTGGTGGGGTAGAACATGCGATATTACACCTTATGTATTCAAGATTTATAGTAAAGGTACTTTATGATATGGGGCATGTGGGTTTTAAAGAGCCGTTTGGCAGGCTTTTTACACAGGGTATGATTGTCAAGGATGGGGCAAAGATGTCCAAGTCAAAAGGCAATGTCGTGAGCCCGGATGAACTTATCAATAAATATGGCGCGGATACTGTGAGATTTTACACGCTCTTTATCGGGCCGCCTGAGAAGGATGCAGAGTGGAACGATAGGGGTGTAGAGGGCGCGTGGAGATTTTTAAACAGGGTATGGCGACTCGTGGACCAGGTATCGAAGAATTCCGATGTGGGTGATACAGATGCATCCCTTAGGCGTAAGAGGCATTCGACAATCAAAAAAGTTACCGGAGATATGGAGGGCGCGTTTCATTTTAATACTGCCCTGAGTGCTATAATGGAATTAGTGAACGAGATATATTCTTCTACGACCAAAGATTTAAAGGAAGCGATAAGTACAGTTGTGATTCTTCTTGCTCCGTTTGTCCCGCATATCTCTGAGGAGATGTGGGAAAGACTTGGCAATAAGAAAAGTGTTTTCCAGGCAGATTGGCCTTTATATGATGAAGCTCAGCTGGCCCAGGACAGGATTACCATGCCCATACAGATAAATGGCAAACTAAGATCGAGAATAGAAGTTGCTTCAGGTGCAGGCGACGATGAGATAAAAAAACTAGCTCTTCAGGATCCTGATGTATGTAAGTGGACACAGGGCAAGGCCCCTAAAAAGGTTATAGTCGTAAAGGGCAGGCTGGTAAATCTGGTAGTTTAAATAAATTTATATGCTTAAGAAAATCATTTCTATAGCAGTTATAATATTATTGTTTTTCACGACAGCACTCCGTGCAGATTCTGTCTATTTAAAGAATGGCAATAAAGTCTCAGGTATCATAACCAAAGAGGGAAAAGATTCCATAGAGATAAAGATAAATATAGGAGCAACAGTTACGTTTTCCAGGGAGGATATAGACAAAATAGAGAAGGATTCTGACACTGAACACGCTGGCATGGAAGATAGATGGAAAGATGAAAAGACCAAGAGGGAGGTAGAAGACATAACCGAGGATGTATTTAAGGAGGCACAGGAGCAAAAGGGCCTTGTTGAATATAAAGGCAAGTGGGTTACTCCGGAAGAAAGAGAGAGGATGCAGGCAGCGAGCATAGTCGGAGGTCTTAAGAAATCTGAGAAGGAAAGGAGATTTTCTCTTAGGGATGACAAAGGAAAAAAATCGGATTTTGCAAAGAAGTTGCTTGATAAGGGAAAGTGGTTTGTTAAAGATACAGAGAATTTTTCCATATTTTATACAGACATTGCCCAGTCAAAGATAGTAGGCGACAAGGCAGAGTATTATTTTGAAAAGATTGCGTATGACCTTGGCTATGAAGATGGGGTAGACTGGAAGGGAAAATGCCAGGTATATATTGTTGAAAACGTTGATAGATGGAAGGACTTCTTGAAGGATATTGGATTTAACGCAGAGCTCGTGGGCGGGTTTGTCCCGAATTATAAAGAAAAAGAGATGTTTCTGTGTACCCTGTCAGATGCTTACCTGGCGCTTACCTTTCCTCATGAATTGACCCATCTTATATTCAGGGATATAGCCGGGGAGAGCACCGTACCTATGTGGCTGAATGAAGGGCTTGCAAATTATGAAGCAAACGTGACGAGTATTTCAAACGATTTCCTTATAAAACAAATAAAATACGGAAGGCACATACTGCTCGGGGATCTCCTGCGTATGTCGCGTTATCCTGAAGGAAAAAAGATGAGAGAGCTTTTCTATGCCCAGTCAGAAAAACTTGTGGAATTTCTCATTACCCAGCATGGCAGGAAAAAATTCAGGGAATTCTGTGATCTGATATTAGAGGATAAATCGTTTTCCGAATCCCTTTTTACTGCTTACAAAGGGGATTTCCAGGATATAGAGGATTTTAATATAAAACTGGTAGAGTACATTGTGAAGTAATAGGGATAGGAGGGAGCAATGGTTGTGAAAATCGTTCTTATGACAATATTTAGCATTTCAGTTTTATCCGGTTGTGCGGACGTGAAGACCCCCACTGCGCAGTATGCCTTGACACACCCTTTAAGCACAAAGACAATGGTTGTCTCCGGTACCCCAAAGGGAGAGGTGCTTGAAAAATGGGGCGAGCCTGATGATATAATGGACGCAGGTTTTGATGATATGGGCATTAAAAAAGAGGTGTGGATATACAAGGCGTGGTTTCCAAATGTTCCGCTTGACCACAGACATTTCTCAAGAAACAAAAAGATATACTTTACAGGTGACTATGTCACTGGATATGAAGACATAGAGGAAAATGACTAAGAAGCTCTTTTTCAGGAAAAGTATATTTAGTTCTATGATTCTTATGGCGGGATTAATTCTAACCTTGAGCGTTTTTTCCGAAGCTGTAGAGTCCCAGGAAGATATGGAAGCCTATCTTCGGAATATATCTTCCATAATAACAGATATTAATATAACAATAACAAATATAGGGCTGAATACCTTTCCAATAAAAGAGGGGATCAAGCGGTTGGATAATTATATAGGACAACTGGAGTTTATTATTGATCCTCCAGAGGGCGCTTCAACGCAGCATAAAATGATTTTATTGTCATTCAAAAAACTAAGGATGGGACTTTTGTTACTTTCGCCCGAGACAAAAGATACAGCTATCAGGTTGATAAAAAGTGGCACACGTTTATTAAAATATGCAGCAACGGATATAATCAAGATTGCAAGGAGATGTGGGATGTTAGAAAAGAAGGGTGAAATAGAGGAGAAAGAAGGAGGAGAGTAGATGAAAAAGATATGGATATACGTATTCTTTCTGAGTGTCCTTGTTTTTTATTATGGAATATCACATGCCGCAGAAGATGCAGAAAGGACACGATCCCAGTTACGACATATCGAGCGCCAACAATCTTCACAAAAATCGCAATCTGCAAAACCAATCCTTCCTCCGACTGTTCCCTCTTCTTCTATGGGGGCTTCTCCTACGCTTTCTCCTCATATTGCAGCACCACCTATTAACCGAAGTCCTATAGTTGCTCCGCCTATTCATTCGGCATCTCAATATCCCAATAGGCCTGTTCATAGTATACCAAGCGTGCCTTTTCAGGCGACTGTGCCTGTCACAGCTGTTCCTACTGAATTACCGCAGATCCCTGTAATAGGAAATTCCATAGGAGAGGTTACGGATATTGGATCAGAAAAAGATGGGACTCTATGGATAGAAGTAAAAGACGATATCTTTAATGAGACATTAAAGATAAAGGTTGCTTCAAAAAGCGTCCCTATTTTGAAAAAAACCACAGTCTTAAATTTTAGCGACATAAAAATAGGAGATATGGTCAGTGTTATTTTTAATCAGGAGAGCGAAGAGATCTCGGCAACTTTCATAAGTATTATGACAAAAGAAGATCTGGAAATAATAAAAGAATCAATGGAGCTGCAGCCTACTTTACTTCCAGCAGAAGACGAGGACAGCTTGCCAGTTGACAACTAACTATTTTTCTCTGGTTGCTTGATGTTGAATCTTTCAAGACCCGAAAGATTTTTTATCCTATCTTTACTTATCCTAGGCCTTTTTTATACAGGCCTTTCCTATCACAAAAAGACGGTTTCTAGTACTGAGTTTGCTGTAATCGATATTGATGAGAAAGAGATTTTGCTAAATATCAATACAGCTCGGGCGGAACTTCTCCAGCGCCTGCCTGGTATTGGCCCTGTTTTAGCTGAGGAAATCCTGGTATACAGGGAAGAGGTAGGAGGTTTTAAAGATATAGAAGAATTGAAAGATGTAAAAGGCATAGGTGATAAAAAATTCGAAGATATGAAAGGGATGATAACTATCAATGAATAAAAGGCCATTGGCTATAGTAGCTATTTTCTTTGTATTGGGCATTGCCTTGGCAAGATTCCTGCCTGATCCAATAGGATTCCCGCGTATGGCGGCAATTACTTTAATCTTTATTCTAGCCTCCTTTATATTTTACAGGTCTAGAAGGGCATCCAATATTTTTTTATTTTTATCAGTGACATTGATCGCAGCACTTTGGTATGTCAATTCTAGCATGTATCCAGATAATCACATCGGGGATTTTCTTGGAGAGGAAACTCTTAAGACCGACATGGTAGGGATCATAAAAAGTCCTGTCCTGAGCCGGAAGCCATACTATGGCAAGATAAATTTGACTTATCTGTTTTATGTGGAAGCTATTAAGGCTGAAGGAGATACGTGGTTTAGCGTAGAAGGCATGGCACAGGTCAGGATACAGACAGAGAAAGATTATAGGTATGGGGACAGGTTGCTTGTGAGGGGTATGATAAAAAAGCCGAAAAAGGGCGTTAGTTTTAACTACCGCGAATATCTCCAGCGTCAGAATATATTCGCTGTAATAAACACTAAAGAAAACAATATTACTCTTTTAGCATGCGACTACAAAGCAAATCCTATCTTGAAAAACATCTATCTCATCCGAGAGAAACTTAAAAATCAATTTATTGAAAAGATGCCACTGGAGACAGGTAGTTTCTTAAGGGCGATCCTTCTTGGTGACCGCTCAGAACTTCCCAAGCATATTCAGACCGCCTTCAAAAACTCAGGCACAATGCATATACTGGCAATAAGCGGTCTTCATGTCGGCCTTATCGCTTTATCTATTTTATATCTATTGAAATCCTTGAGGATTAAGAGAGAGTTTGCCTATATGTTGACGATATTATTTTTGATATTTTTTGTTCTGCTTACACTTTCCAGGCCTTCGGTTACCAGGGCAGTGGTGATGGCTTGTATTTTTCTTGTAGGCATGCTCCTGGGAAGACGCGTGGATGTCTATAATTCTTTAGGAGCGGCGGCGTTATTTATATTGGTCAGGAACCCAAAAGATCTTTTTAACGTCGGGTTCCAGCTTTCATTTTTTGCTGTATTTTCCATAGTGTATCTTGCCCCGAAGTTCATGAAGTTTATAAAAGGAGATGCAAATTTTTACCTCAGAAAGTTTCTCTATATGCCTCTGGCGGTTTCAGTAGCGGCATGGCTAGGTACATTTCCTTTGATTTTGTATTATTTCAGGATAGTTACGCCTGTTTCCATTATCGCCAATTTATTCATAATACCACTTCTTTTTTTATTACTAATAGGGGGTTTAAGTTTTATCTTGCTAGGCTGGGTACCTTTTCTAGGAGTGTTCCTAGCTGGTTTTAACGATATTTGCGGCCAGGTGATATTTAAACTCGCGACTACCTTTGCATCTCTAAGATTCGGGCATTTTCATTTCTAGAGGACAGTTGTTCACGCTCTGGCCTCCAGGAGCTTGTTGACATAAATAGACAGCTATGATAAGATTTAAGGCATGATTAATAGGCTATATATAGCTTTAATATTAATACTAGGAGTGATGGTAGTGGCCCAGCCTGCTTATGGGTTTTGGGTTTGGACACCCGAAAGCGGCAAATGGGAAAATCCCAAGTATGCGGCCAAGGATACACCTCTAGAGCAATTGGAATACTCCAAGGCTTTTTATGAAGAGAAAAATTTCAAATTAGCCTTAAAAGAGTTTAAGAAGCTTATAAAATATTATCCCCTTTCCAAGGAGGCTCCAACTGCGCAATATTATATAGGCCGTATCATGGAAGTGCTCGATAATCCGTATGCGGCGTTCAAGGCCTATCAGAAGGTGATAGATCAATACCCCTATACAGAATTGGTAGACGAGGTCATAGAAAGGGAGTTTAAGATAGGCGAGATGTTTTTTACAGGTAAGAAATTTAAGCTTTTGGGTCCATTGAGTATTCCGGCCAAGGACAAGGCAATAGAGATATTCAAGGCAGTCGCGGATAATGCACCATACGGAAAGTATGCAGAGTTGTCACTATTTAAAGCTGGTCTGGCACATAAAGATATAGCTGATTATGAAAGCGCGATGCTAGTGTTCAAGGACTTGATAGATAGATATCCTTCTTCCAGTCTTATTGATAGAGCTCGGTATCAACTCGCAGAATGTTCAAAGCTGATGTCTTTAAGGACTGATTATGACCAGACTCCCACGACGCTTGCGCGTGAGGAATTCGAGGATTTTATAGAGAAACACCCTGATAGCGAGATGTCGGGAGAGGCCAGAGAGATAGTCGAGCGGCTCAGGGATCAGGAAGCTGAGAGTACTTTTAGGGTAGGGGAGTTTTACGAATCCAGGCGTATGCCGGAAAGCGCGGCAATATATTATAATGATATAATCCAGAATTATTCAAATACTGAATGGGCGAAGTCGGCCCGGGAGAGGCTAAATGAAATCGAGAAGAAATAGATTATTATGTTTATTGCTTACTGCCTGCTCTTTATTTATTTTATTGGGAGGTTGCGGCTACACGACTAATTCGATTTTACCCGAGGATATAAAGACAATACAGGTCGAGATATTCAAGAACAATATAGACATAACAAAGGAAGTCAGTGCAAAGGATAAGTACGAGGTATACAGGCCTGACCTAGAGGTTGATTTAAGGGATGCGATAGTCGAAAGGATTTTTTTAGATGGCCACTTGAAACTTTCTTCGGAAAGGACTGCTGATGCCATTCTTGAAGGAGAAGTTATGCAATATAGAAAGGACCCGCTCAGGTATCAGGATGAAATTGTAAGAGAATACAGGATAAGCCTGGTGTGTGATTTTAGATTAAAAAGCACCAAGGATTCGAAGATCTTGCTGGAAGAAGAAGACTTGACAGGTGACGCTACATATTTTACAACCGGTTCTCTTGCGAAAAGTGAGACTGAGGCATTAAAGGGAGCTGCCAAAGACCTGGCCAGAAGGATCGTGAACAGAATAGTTGAGGACTGGTAATCTTTCATTCTGATTTTTGCATTTAATATTATGCCTACCAAAGTTTTTCCTGCTTATATTTTTCTTGGAGAAGAGGATTTCTTAAAAGAAGAGGCGCTTGAGAAATTAAAATCCTCATTCTTGGATACTCAGACAAAAGACCTTAACTATAGTGTATTTTACGGCAGGGAAAAGGATTTTAATTTCAAGGAGATGATGGATAATCTCAATACCCTGCCTCTTTTGTCAAAAAAGCGGCTGATTGTATTAAAAGACGCTGATTCTGTAGCTGCGTCTTTTAAGAAGTCAATACTTTCTTATCTAGAGAGTCCAAGAGAGAGTTCTGTATTTGTTATCGAGAGCCTTTCGCCTTCTATAAAGGGTCAGTTTCTTTTAGAGGCCTCGAAGCGAGCGCATCTCGTATATTATAGGAGACTGACCGATTCTAGCATCAATACATGGCTTGTAAAAAAGGCTTCTTCCTCTGGAAAAAAGATAGCCCCTGATGCTATTAAGGCGATAAAAGAAAGTCTTTCTGCCGATCTAAAGATCCTCTCTTCTAATATGGACATGATAATTTTATATATAGGGAAAAGACCCTTGATAACAAAACAGGATGTCGAAAGCGTAGTAGGTTTTAGTCCTTTTTGTACTGCTTTTGATCTTATAGGCGCGATAATCAGGAAAGATGCGAGGAAGGCGTTAGAGGTATTTTCTTTTCTAAAGAAAGATAAAAAAAAGGAAATTGAGCTTTTAGGGCTATTGGCTTGGAATGCGAGGATGCTTTTAAGGATAAAAGAGTTTCTTGAGATCAAGGGTCCGTTAGAGATGCGTAAGGATCTTGGTTTAAGTCCGAGGATGTTTGATAAGGTTTTGCAAAATGCGGCTCGATTCAGAAAGACTCAGGTATTGGTTTTATTGGATGAGCTTATCAAGGCAGATGTAGGTATTAAAACGGGCGAAGGATCTGCGTTGGTAATGGAGCGATTGATAGCAAAGATGTGCGCATAGAGTTGTTCGAGGCTTAATCTCGAACAAGTTTTATGCAGACGCTTTTGACTTTAGTTTTTTCATCAGGCGGGATTTTTTGCGAGAGGCAGTTTTTGTATGTATGATGCCTTTGGAACTTGCCTTGTCAAGCGCTGAAGTCAATATATTGAGCTGTTTCTTTGCCTCATCCAGTTTTTTGGAAGCTAGAAGGTCTATAAATTTTTTTGTCTCTGTCTTCAAAAGAGACTTTATAGACAGATTCCGACCTGTCCTTCTTTTGGTTACTTTTATGCTCTTATAAGCTGCGTGTAATATCGGCATGATATTTCTCCTTTTGCGTTAACATAAAATATCATATAGCAATATATATGTCAAGTAGAAAGCATATTATTAAGTCTGCAGGGGTTATAGGGTTTGCTACGGTTATAAGCAGGGTCTTGGGGTTTGTGCGCGACATACTGATTGCCAATTTTTTCGGAACTGCGCGTTATGCCCAGGCTTTTGTGGTAGCTTTCCGCATACCAAATATGCTCAGGGACCTGATAGGCGAAGGGGCTACCAACGCGGCCTTGGTGCCTGTCCTGAGCGAGTATTCCCAGACAAAGAAAAAGCAGGAATTTTGGCATCTGGCAAACGTACTGCTGAATGTGGTCCTTATCGTGCTTGCAGGACTTACTTTGTTAGGCGTGGCCTTTACGCCTATGATTGTCCGCCTGATAGCACCTGGTTTTATAAGCGATCCTGAAAAATTAAGGATCACGATATACCTGACGCGTTTCATGTTTCCTTATGTCTTGCTCGTGGGGCTTCTCGCCTACAGCATGGGAGTCCTGAATTCCCTCAGGCATTTTTCAGCGCCTGCGTTTGCACCAGCGGTCCTTAATCTTTCAATTATAATATGTGCCCTGGTGAAGCAGGGAAGCGTCTCAGCCTTAGCTACAGGTGTTTTAGTAGGAGGAGTTGCGCAGCTGGCTGTACAGATCCCGGTTTTGTTTTCAAAGGGATTTAGGTTCAGTTTCAGGGATGGCTTACACCACGCAGCAGTGAAGAAAATAGGTATCTTGCTTTTACCAAGAGTCCTTGGCTCATGCGTCTACCAGATAAACCTTTTTATAAATACAATGCTTGCTTCTCTCTCGCATATAGTGGGCGCTGGAGGAGTCGCAGCCCTTTACTACGCGAACAGGATCTTTCAGTTTCCACTGGCTATATTCGGGATTGCGATCGCTCAGGCAGCATTACCCACGATGTCAAGAGAGGCGCTCGAACAAGGCCTTTTTAAATTAAAAGAAACACTTTCGTTTTCATTGAGGGCAGTAAATTTTATCATGTTGCCTGCTTCACTCGGGCTTATTGTCCTAGCCAGGCCTATAACCAGCATGCTCTTTGAAAGGGGAGCATTCAGCCATTATTCAACGTCCATAACAGCTGGTGCGCTCGTTTTTTATTCAATAGGACTCTTTAGTTATGCAGGGATCAAGATCCTGGTGTCGTGTTTTTATTCTTTAAAGGATACGCTTACGCCTGTTAAGATCGCGAGCATGTCTTTGATTTTAAATATAGCGCTGAGTATCATGCTGATGTTTCCTTTGAAGATAAAGGGACTTGCGCTTGCGACCTCGATCTCAGGGAGTTTTAATTTTTTCATGCTATTTTTTATTTTAAGGCATAAGATCGGTGGTCTGGATGGGATGAAGATATTGGTCTCATTTATAAAAGTGCTGGCCGCAAGCCTTCTCATGTCCGGTATTATTTATTTCTGTGCGTTTAAGATTGCTCTAAATCTTTTATTGGTTATATTGATAGGTATCGCAAGCTATATTGTCTCTGCATTTGTTTTTGACGTTAAAGAGGCAAGGGAATTTTTAAAATGGGTATTAAGGATAAATTAAAAAAGATCCCGAAGTCACCTGGGATTTACATGATGAAGGATTCTTCGGGCGAGGTGCTTTATATAGGCAAGGCAAAGGATCTTTCAAAGAGGGTGGCAAGCTATTTCCAGACAGGTAAGCCCAGGAGTGCCAGACAGATGTCTTTATTGGAGCGCGTAAAGGATCTGGAGTATATCGTCACCACATCAGAGGAGGAAGCCCTCATATACGAGGCGAATCTAATAAAGGAAAAGAAGCCAAGGTATAACGTGGAACTGAAGGATGACAAGAGCTTTCCTTTTTTAAAGTTAACTTTGAATGAGAAGTTTCCCAGACTCATTATTACGAGGAAGAAGACAGATGATGGGGCTAGATACTTTGGGCCGTATACGCGCGTGAAGCTTTTGCGCAAGGCGCTTTCGGTCATGAAGGGGATATTTTCTTTAAGGACGTGCAGGAAGATCCCTGATCATATTTGCCTGTCTTTTCATATCGGACAATGCCTGGGTCCGTGCATTAAAAAGATCAATCAGAAAGAATATCGTGAGATCTTAAGGCAGTTAGTATTGTTTTTAGAAGGGAAAAAGGCGACCTTGTTGAAAGAATTGACGCAAAAGATGGATAGACTGGCAAAAAAGGAGAAGTTTGAGGATGCATTAATTATCAGGAACAGGATCTCTGCGCTTTCAGAGGTACCTGGCAAGAAGATAAGGGATTATAGCGGGTGGGGCGATGTTGCGTGCAAACTTAAACGGATACTGAAACTTCCAAGGCTGCCTCTGAACATAGAGGCCTTTGATGTCTCTAATATATCAGGTAGAGAAGCAACTGGGTCCATGGTGTATTTTCATAATGGCAGACCTGATAAGTCTAATTACAGGAAATTTAAGATAAAAGGGGTCAAAGGAATCGATGACTATGCAATGATCCGCGAGATTGTAAGACGAAGGTATAAGCGTCTCAAAGAGGAAAATGGTGTGTTTCCAGATCTTATCATGATAGACGGAGGTAAGGGCCATCTGTGGGCGGCGTATGATGAGCTGGTGAGGTTAAATCTGCGACGCATTCCTTTAGCCTCTATTGCCAAGAGAGAAGAAAAGATATATATGTTGGGCTCCAAGGCGTCGCTGGATATAAATAGGGATTCTCAGCTTTTGTATTTTATCCAGCAGATAAGGGACGAGGCGCATCGTTTTGCACTGAAGTATCATCATAAGTTGCGCAAGAAGAAGGTAGGGATATAGATACTTGTTTTATTGAAAGGCTTACAGCATGAAAGCATTGACTTCGTTTCAGAAAAAGGTATATACTGTTGTGAAGCGCATACCTTTCGGTGAAACAAGGAGCTATACTTGGGTAGCGGATAAGGTAGGCAGGCCTCGGGCTGCGCGAGCAGTAGGCACAGCACTCAGAAAAAACCCATTTACGATTGTCGTGCCATGCCACAGGGTAGTTCATTCAGATGGCTCGAGCGGTGAGTATGCCTTAGGCTCGGATTTAAAGAAGAGATTATTGGGGATAGAAAGACATGCTGAGCGAGATAAAGTCAAAATTAAAAGAATTAGATAAAAAACTTTCAGGCCTCAGAAAATACCTGGATATTGACAGAAATGAAGCCACGCTTAAAGAGCTCGAGGCAAAGATGGCCAGTGCCGGGTTCTGGGATAATCAGGAAAAGGCGCGTGCAGTCATACGCGAGCTTAAAAGGGCAAGGGCTATAATCGATCCTTATTTTGAGCGTAGGAAAGAATTTGATGAGTTAAGCGAGTTGATGGTAATCGTAGATGAGGATGATGAGAATTCCATAAAGGAGATAAGGTCGTCATTGGAAAAATTAGAAAAAGACATTGATTCCCTGGAGTTCAAGAGCCTAATGAGCGGTCAACTTGACCAGAATGATGCTATCGTAAGTATACATGCAGGCGCAGGCGGCACAGAGTCATGTGATTGGGCAAGTATGCTTTTAAGGATGTATTCTATGTGGGCTGAGGCAAGCAAGTATAAAACCGAGATTATCGATATGCTGCCTGGCGAAGAAGCTGGCGTGAAGAGAGTTGTTATGATCGTAGAAGGCGCTTACGCGTATGGTTACCTTAAGTCAGAAAGAGGTGTGCATCGGCTAGTGAGGATATCTCCTTTTGACTCGAATAAAAGGCGGCATACATCTTTTGCTTCAGTAGACGTGATAGCAGAGGTTGAAGACAATATAGAGGTAGATGTAAAAGAGTCTGAGCTCAGGATCGATACCTATCGTTCGAGTGGCGCAGGAGGCCAGCATGTAAATGTCACGGATTCTGCTGTGAGGATTACGCATCTTCCTACAGGTATAGTGGTACAGTGCCAGAACGAGAGGTCGCAACATAAAAACAAGGCCACTGCCATGAAGGTCTTGAAGGCTAGGCTTTACGAGGCCAAGCTGGAAGAAAAAAAGAAAGAGATGGAAAAAGAAAACGCCAAGAAACAGAAGATCGAATGGGGCAGCCAGATCCGCTCGTATGTCATGCATCCTTATTCAATGGTAAAAGACCACAGGACTAATTACGAAACATCAAATGTCGGGGCAGTGATGAACGGAGTGATAGATAGATTCATGGAGGCGTTTTTAAAATGGAAGGCTATAAAATAGTAGCCCAAAGGTAGTTATTATGTTTGGATGGATACTAAATAAAATAATTGGGACGCAGAATCAGAGGGAGCTTAAGAGGTTCAAGCCTCTGGTTGAGAAGATAAATTCTTTTGAGCCGACTTTTCAGAAACTCTCAGACGATGAGCTTCGGCAGAAGACGGATGAGTTCAGGAAGCGCCTCTCTGAAGGCGCAACGCTTGATGAGGTATTACCAGAGGCATTTGCAGTGGTGCGAGAGACTGCGAAACGTACAGTAGGGATGCGGCATTTTGACGTACAGCTTATAGGCGGTATTGCGCTTCACCAGGGAAAGATCGCAGAGATGGCGACAGGAGAAGGAAAAACGCTTGTCGCAACGCTCACTGCTTATTTAAACACGCTTAGTGGCAAGGGTGTGCACATAATAACAGTAAATGATTACCTTGCCAGACGCGACAGGGAGTGGATGGGCCCTATTTATGAATTTCTCGGGCTTACAGTTGGGACGATTCAACATGACATGGGGCCAGAGATGCGGCAGATGGCTTACGGAAGCGACATCACGTATGGTACAAACAATGAATTCGGATTTGATTATTTGAGGGACAACATGGTTGCTAGCAAAGAAGACATGGTGCAGCGCGAGCTAAATTATGCGATCGTCGACGAGGTAGACTCTATACTCATAGATGAGGCACGGACTCCTCTAATTATCTCCGGCCCGTCAGAGGAGTCTACGGATAAGTATTATATATGCAATAAGATCGTACCTCGCCTGGAAGGCCGGATAATCCTGGAAAAAGACGAGATCGACGCAAAATTCAAAGGCATAGATCTTTCAAAAGGATATGACTATATAGTCGACGAAAAGGCACATACTGCTCACCTCACAGAAGAAGGCGAAACAAAGGCAACCCAGATACTCGGCATTGACAACATGCATGAAGTAGGCACCATGGAATATCGCCACCACGTGATCCAGGCCCTGAAAGCGCACAATCTTTTTGAGCGAGACGTGGATTATGTCGTGAAAGAGGGAGGGGTGATCATAGTCGATGAATTTACAGGCCGGCTCATGCCGGGAAGGCGCTGGTCAGACGGCCTTCACCAGGCAATAGAGGCAAAAGAGGGCCTGAAGATAGAAAGAGAAAATCAGACACTCGCTACTATTACATTTCAGAATTATTTCAGGATGTATAAAAAATTATCCGGTATGACAGGTACTGCGATGACAGAGGCATCAGAATTCAGTCATATCTATAAACTAGACACTGTGGCAGTGCCTGCGAATAAGACCCTTGTGAGGACAAATCATCCGGACGTGATATACAAGACAGAGAGGGAAAAATTTGACGCTGTCTGCAATGAAATCGAGGCATTACACGGGGAGGGCAGGCCTGTTCTTGTCGGGACCATCTCGATAGAAAAATCAGAACGCCTGAGCAGCCTCTTAAAGAGGCGCGATATCCCGCACAATGTATTGAATGCAAAATATCATGAGATGGAAGCGACCATTGTTGCGCAAGCAGGGAGGCTAGGTGCTATCACGATCGCGACCAACATGGCCGGACGCGGCACAGATATCTTACTCGGAGGGAATCCTGATTTTATGGTAGCTGACTGGTTAAAGGCAAAAGGCCTTGGCCCTAAAGATGTGAACACCGAAGAGGTTGATAAATTACTTCTCGAGGCAAAAGAAAGGGTAAAGCTCGAACATGAAAAGGTTGTCGGACTTAAAGGGCTACATATAATCGGCACAGAACGCCATGAATCACGTCGTGTAGACAATCAGTTGCGCGGACGTTCAGGCAGGCAGGGTGATCCAGGTTCTTCCAGATTTTACATATCGCTTCAGGATGACCTGATGCGGCTTTTTGGCTCTGATCGGATCTCGACTATCTATGAGCGCCTTGGCATAGAAGACGGCCAGGATATCCAACACCCGCTTGTGACAAGGGCGATCGAGGTTGCGCAGAAAAGGGTAGAACAACACAATTTCGACATACGTAAACATGTCCTGGAATATGACAACGTGATGAATAAACAGAGAGAGGTCATATACGGGGAGAGAAAAAAGATATTACTCGGAGATAATATAAAAGGGCATATACACGAGATCATAGAAGAGGTCATGGACACAGCGATAGGGCTGTATCTTAATCCAGATGCACAGCAGGCTGACTGGAAATACAGTGAGTTCAATGAATGGTTCTGGTCGAAATTTAATATCCGGATTCAGAATCTGGAAGACATGATAGAGGGTAAAGACAGAGACGGTATTCTAGAGAGCCTCGTTAGCGTAGTAAAATCAGCGTATGAAGAAAAAGAGAAAAATATGCAGCCAGGCCTCCTGAGGCACATTGAAAAGATGATAATGCTTCAGATCATTGATACAAAGTGGAAAGGCCATTTGCATGATATGGATGAGTTAAGAGGAGGAGTCGGTCTCAGGGCTTATGGTCAGCGCGATCCACTCATAGAATATCAGCGCGAGGGCTATGACATGTTTATGGTCATGATAGACTCTATCAAGGATGAGACTGTAGAATTTTTACTAAAGGTACAAGCCCTCAGAGAAGAGGCTGCGCCCAAGGCTGTATTTCAGTCGCTCCCGCAGCAATTTGTACATGATGAAATAGCACCTATGTCAGGACCGTCACCTGATACATCGTCTTCTCGTGCGGATATTCCAAAAGGTCCTCCACAGCATAAGCGAGACGAGCCCAAAGTAGGGAGAAATGATCCTTGTCCTTGCAAGAGCGGCAAGAAGTATAAAAAATGCTGTGGAAAATAAATTTATAATATTTTCATGATCCTTGCCATAATCTCTGCGATACTATTAATCCTTTCATTCCCGAGTTTCAATCTAAGTTTTCTCGCGTTTATAGGTTTTGCCCCGCTATTTTTCGCAATTAAAAACAAATCCCCCAGAAAGGCGTTTTTTATTTTCTTTCTTTGCGGGTTTTTATTTTACCTGGGCGCGCTGTACTGGCTTTATCATGTGACGACTTTTGGGCTTATTGTCCTCTGCCTCTACCTTGCTCTTTATTTTGGAATATTCGGATTCCTTTGCGCATCTTCTCTTCTTCAGCGTTCCATGATCTCTATTCCTTTTATCTGGATCATACTCGAATCTATCCAGTCGCATCTTTTTACTGGCTTTGGCTGGGCTTTGCTTGGCTATTCGCAATACGAGAATCTGCCGCTTATACAGATCGCTGATTTTTCAGGGGTATATGGTGTTTCATTTGTGATAATGTTGGTCAATGTCGCGGTTTATAGAGCATTTCAAAGATCATTTCGAAGCAGTGTAGTTGCTTTTTTGGTTTTGGTGATGGTGTTTGGATATGGAGCAGAAAAGCTTAAGAACAGAGGAGAAGAAGAAAACATTAAGATCTCAGTAATACAGGGAAATATCCCTCAAAATGTAAAATGGGATCCTGATGCTACTGATTTTATAATGGATAGATTCACTGACCTCTCAAGGACTGCGGCCTTGGATGATCCTAGCTTGATAGTCTGGCCTGAGACATCTTTCCCGGGATTTTTTGAGAGCGACAGAGAATTAACAAAAGAAGTTCTGGATCTTTCAAGAGAGTTAGGAATCCCGTTTTTAATAGGAGCAAATACTGAGAATGGCATTGATATTTTCAATAGCGCGGTCTTAATTTCAGAAAAGGGAGAAATCGTCGATAAATACGATAAGATCCACCTCGTGCCTTTTGGCGAATATGTGCCGTTTTCTGATCGAATCCCGGTTTTACGTGATTTAGTGCTTGGCGAGTTTGGAGAATTTACAAAAGGAGAGGAATATAAAGTTTTTTCCTTAAAGCGTAAATTCGCAACACTCATCTGTTTTGAGGATATATTTCCAGAGATGTCTAGGAAGTTTGTTCAAAATGGCGCAGAGTTTTTAATAGTCATCACCAATGATGCATGGTATGGAAAAAGCGGAGCCCCTTACCAACACGCTGCCTGCTCTGTATTCCGCGCAATCGAAAACCGTGTCCCAGTCGTACGCTCGGCCAACACTGGATATTCGTGCTTTATCGACTCTAGCGGCAGGATATTTGATGCCGTAGAAAAGGATAACTCTAACCTTTTTATAACCGGTCACAAGGCCTCAATAGTTACATTACGCTAGCTGTTATAAAATAATGAAATGTCCTGTTCCTTAACAAGTGAAATGTCCGCTTTTA
>CAZZAL010000002.1:0-112946 GCA_964652265.1 uncultured Planctomycetia bacterium | reverse complement strand
TAAATGCTTCAACAACTCATGCTATGGTTACATAGTTAGATGATTTGACACGGGTGAGGGAGGGATTAATCAATTTGCCCTTTAAGCTATCAGGGCCTTCCATATATACCTTTATATAACCATCAGTATAACCCTGTAAATAACCATCATCTGATCTCTTGCTCTCCACAAGGACCTGGTTCTGTTTACCTAAAAACCTATCCACGAACTCCTGCGACAGCTGCGCTGCTAAAGAAGATAATATCTTTTCTCTCTCCCTTTTCACGCTACTGGTAACAGTATCTTTATAATCATACGCCTTTGTGCCCTTACGTCTTGAAAATGGAAATATATGCATACGCATCGGCCTTATGATCTTTATAAAATCCACGGTATTTTGGAACCTCTTTTCTGTCTCTCCAGGGAATCCGACCATTATGTCAGTACTGATAGCAATATCAGGGGCAGCCTCTTTCAACTTACGCACGACATCCAGGTAATCCTTGCTCTTGTATGAGCGGTCCATCCTTTTCAATATATAATCATCACCGCTCTGAAAAGGCAGGTGAATATGCTTGCAAAGCCTTTCTTGAGTTTTTATCTGGTGCAGTAACGCTTTACTTATATCCTTTGGCTCTATTGAACTCAACCTTAAGCGCCAATCCCCTTTTATCCTGCATATCTTTTCAATAAGTCCTGCGAGATCCAGATCCCTGATGAGATCTTTACCGTAAGCGCCAAGACATATCCCCGTAAGGACTATTTCCCTGCAACCACCTGATATCAAGTTTCTACATTCATCAAGCACCTCCTCAGGTGGCCTGCTCCTGGAGCGACCGCGCACGACCCTGACTTTACAATAAGAACAAACATTGTCACACCCATCATGGATCTTCACAAATACCCTAGTGTGGCCCTTGAGCCCATTAATACCCTGGACTCCTGACTGTCGTCTGTCATTTGCTGGGTTTATGATATGTGGGATGCTACTTTTATCTTTATTCTTTATAATAAATCTTACCCCATGAAGCTTGGATAGATCTAAGGTTTTATCCTCTACCATGCATCCTGTGGCAACAACACATTTGCCGTTCTCTAAAGCCTTGCGGATCATCCTAAGTGACTTACTGTCACTAACAGAAGTAACCGTGCATGTATTGACCACACAGACATCAGCAATATCAATACTCTCTGATTCAGTATATCCATCCCTCAAAAACCCCTCGCGTATAACCTGAGACTCGTACTGATTGACTTTACAGCCTAATGTCTTGATATAAAATTTCTTGCTCATAAGATACCTTTTTGTGTATCAGGTGAGTAAAGTCTTATTTCTTAACAACTAACAAATGGTTGATAAAATTCGATAAGCCCCTGACCCTGGCCTGTACATCATGAAAAGACTTTGGACGAAAGATCTGGGACAATATGTAACCTGGTCTGGAATAAAACTTGTATAGCGAAGTATCTATTTCCTTATTCATGGCTTCACATGAAAGATTGGGATAATCTATTATAGTCCTCTGCTCTCCGTTCTCATCCACCCATTCACGCCATGCGTTTGCGCTAAGGTAACTATTATCCCTGCACCAATGGTAAAACTCTGTGCCAGGATAAGGACATAATCCACTAAACTGAACAGTATCAATCGGGAGACTCGCAGCAAACTTCACTGTCTTTTTGATGGATTCCGGTGTTTCTCCTGGAGCACCTATCACAAAACACCCATGTACTGATATCCCTGCCTTCCTGCATAATCCGGCAAATCTCTGCATTGCCTCAGGAGAAGTGCCTTTCTTAAGATTAAGGAGCATGTTCTCGTCACCAGATTCAAATCCAACACACATCATCCTGCAGCCTGCCTTCTTCATCAATCTCAATACAGAAAGATCCTGTTCGTCCGGCCTTGCATTACAAGACCATGACATCTTGACTCTTCTCTCAATCATACCCTGGCATATCTCCTCCATCCTCGAGCGATATCCCTTCAAGGTAAATGTGTCATCTTCAAACATGATCTCTTTCAACTTTGGAAAAAGCCTTATATTGCGCTCGATTTCATCCAGCACATTTTTGGAACTCCTTGGCCTGTATTTCCTGCCATACATCACCTGAGGAAACAGGCAAAAGCTACACCTGCCCTCACAGCCCCTGCCGGTAATCACCGTAAGAAACGGATTTCTCTTTGCAGGAGAATAATAATCACGCAGGTCTATATGTTGCCATGCAGGAAAAGGGATCTCGTCAAGGTCCTCAATAAACGGCCTGTCAGGATTATGTACTACATCGTTACCCTTGATATAAGATATCCCTTTTAAGTTAAACACCTCTCCGGATGCAGCAAATTCTCTTAATGTATAATCATACTCTCTCCTTACAACTGCATCTAAGGACCCTTTGCCCCTCCTCAGTGTATCTTCTGGCTCAGCAGTTACGTGTGGACCTACCATGAGCGTCAAAACCCTGCCCTTGGTTTCTTCCTTGCACATCTTTGCATAACCTAGGTCGGAATCTATAGAAGGTGTGGTCGCGTTTATAATAACAGCCTCGGGCTTAAAATCCCTAAAGATATTCCTTGTTTCCTTCAGGGAAATATCCTTGGCTGCCCCGTCAAGGAACCTGCAAGCATGACCATCCTTCTCAAGCACGGCTATGGCAGTGCAAAGATAATCCGGATGGCGCTGCTCCCTTGCTCTGGATTTCGCAAACCATCTCGCAGTCTTACAAAATCCCTTCCCATACGATGGATTTAAAAATAATATTTTCATTTAGCCACGCAATAAAAAAGCATACCCGCGTATTTACCAAGGAGCCTTTCCGGAGAAAACCTGAAAGGTAGGACACTTATCCCGCCATACGAAACTACAGAAAGCCCGCTTCTTTTGTGAAGGTCCAAAAAACCACTCATAGAAAAAGGTGTTTCTTTAATGCGTATGAAAAACGGCCGCACCAGAGACCAAAAAGAAAACCTATTAGGCACAAAATTTATAATATAACCGTTCTCTTTCTTCATATCCCGCATGTTCTTGATGATCTCCTCCTGCTCGTCTCTAGAATAATGCTCCAGAAGTCCATCAGTAAAGATGATATCGAATTTTACGCCTAATTCAGAAAAGCTGTCTTTATTTAAGATATCAGCCTTCAAATACATCTTTGACTTATTCCGGGTGACATCCTTTGTAAACGACAAGGCCTTTAGGGAATAATCCATGGAATAGGTGCTACAGTTACGAGATATGAAATAAGACGAGAAAAAACCTGACCCAGAACCTGCATCCAGGATATTAGTGCCAGGCTTTATATATAAACTCAATATCTTAAGAATGCGCCTTTTGGCCCACGAATCAAGATCCTTTGTGTTGTGACCAGCCCAAAAATCATCCCACAGGCCATGCGAATCACCTCTTGATAAGACAGAACGAGATAAAACCAATCATACCTCCTAAGAAACGCGCAAAGGCGCGGATAAAAGTAACAAATGAAAAAACCATGTATCTTATATCTTTTTGCTCGAGTGACATCTTTACAGAAAGAGGAAGCTGAATCACAAAAAGAAAAAACGCCAAAAGGACCGACATAGACTTAAGATTTAAAACAAGGCTCAGGAAAAAAGCCATTACCAGACCCACCTCTACAAAATCTTTCCAGTATCCATACTGGTCTCTGGCTATCATTGTAAAATTTTTCTTATACAGCTTCATCCTCCAGTAACCATGCTTAAATTGGACCCTAATATATTTTAAAAACCTTAACACACTGCGATGGCTTACAAGCGTTTCTTTTTCAAAATATATCCTGTAGCCTGCTTTTATAATACGGTAAGACAAGTCTGAATCTTCGCCGCTTGCCGTGCAATACGCTGGGTCAAACCCTTCCAGTTCCTGAAGTACAGACCTTTTTATCAAGACATTATAAGTGCCAAAGGAATTAATATGTACTGGCATCATCGAATGCCTGTATCTTATTTCGTAATGCACAGCTTTGTCCAATAAGTATCTCGACCCCTCGACATCATAACTTCCTGCTACGGCACCAACTTTATCCTCATGGAAATGCCTCACTATCCCAGAGACCCAATTCTTAGAAGGCACACAGTCCGAATCAATGAAACAAATAGCTTCTCCTTTTGAATTCCTCCATCCATTATTCCTGGCTGAAGCAGGACCTTTTCTTTTCTGCCACATATACTTAACAGGTAGAGACCTTACAATCTCTCCTGTATTATCCTCTGAACCGTCATCCACAACTATTACCTCCAGCTTATCCTTTGGATAATCCTGGTCCAGGCATGCCTCTAGCGTATCCCGTAGCGTATCCGCAGAATTATATGCGGGTATCACAATAGATACTCTCGGTCTTTTATCAATCTGCATCTTCTAATACCATCCTGGTCTTTTTTAGGTTATCGCGAATGCCTTCATTGTCAGGATCTGATCTAATGGCCTTTTTATATTGTTCTATAGCCATCTCAAGGTGCCCAAGCATAAAATAAAGGTTGCCTAAATCATTATAGACCTCTGACTGTTCGCTATTTAGCGCAATCGACTTTATAAGCAGCTCTTCTGCTTCCTTATATCTCTTATTTTTTATATATGCGCTTGAGAGCGTATTGTAAAACGCATAATCTGAAAAACCTAGTCTCAATGCCTCCTCGTACTCACGCAAGGCTTCCTTGTATTCGCCATCCAGCATATAAAGATTGCCCAGGTAAAAATGAGGCTCATGCGCACCTTCTTTTAATCTTGCAGCCTTCTTATAAAACCCCTTTGCCTTATCCACCTCTCCTTTGTCGGAATACAAGTAACCTAGGTTACAATTGGCATCATAAGAATCAGGATCTAGTCCCAGGGCAATATTTGAAAACTCCAGCGCCCTGTTCTCTAGGCCTATTTCGCTATAGCCGTGCGCCAAAAAACAATAAGCAATCACGTAATCCTTGTTCAGCTTTATGGCTCTTTTAAAATGCCCTATCGCCTTTATTGGACGTCCTGTTGCCATATAAGCTGAGGCAAGATTGGTATAGCTCCTCCATGCATGTTTAGGGTTCAATATTATAGCTTTCTTGCTTTGCTCTATTGCTTTTTCAAATTCTCCTTCATTATAGTACGCTCCAGCAAGATTGATATGGGTAAGATAAATAAGGGGGTTCTTCTTTTCGTATTTTAAGATATTATTATATAGAGAGATAGAATCCCTCCATGTCATTCCATGACAGATGGTAAACAGAGAAAAGTAGATAGCTAGCCCTGCTATTATAATCGCAGTAGCCGACTTGCCTAGCTTCGGTCTTACGATATAAATCAAAATAATACTGAGAATAATAAAAAAACCTACTGACGGGACATAAAGCCACCCGTCTCCAGAAAAGACCGATATTGGATAAATATTTAAAACAGGTAAAAGGCTCACCAAAAACCATGCTGCCCCGAACAAAACCAGCCTGTATCTACGCGATAATCTCATGATAACGAATGCCAAAATAGCAAGAACGGCTATAGAAGCCAGTATGTCTATCTGAAATATCGTCCTGGCAGGCTCTATGAATCTTTCCATGTGCAGGTCATGAGGAAATACCAGAATCTTTAAATACCCAAGGATGACCTTGGAATCTGTCAAGATCCTTGCCCACAAAGGTATGGTAGCAGGGTATTTGATATTATTTGCTCCCTCGCTAAAATTCAACACTGAGAGTCTGCTGAGGGCAAAGAGAATGACCGTTATCAAATAAGGAAGGATAAGCTTAAGACCTCTCCTGAATTTCTCCTTCCTCCTCCACAACTCCAGTATCAATAAAAGCGGAAGGGCAATAGCCATCTCCTTACACAAAAGTGCAAGCATGAATAAAAATACTGATGTAACATGCATAGACTTTTTACGGCTCTGAAGAGTTTTACTGAAAAATAAAAAAGATGAAAATAAAAACAGCGCCATTAAAAGGTCTGACCTGGCTGCTATATAATAAGTCGTACCGGATATCGCGGAAGCCACGGCAAAAAATAACGCTGTCAGAAACGCCAACGCAGGCGAAGATGCTATCGAAAATAAAATAATGTATACCAGTGCAGTATTTATAATATGCAGAAAAAGACTCGTTAGGTGGTATCCAAAAGGTCTTAACCCCCAGAGGGAATAATCGATCATGTATGAGAAAAGTTGTACAGGCCTATAAAAATTACTCTCCATCCCTCCGCCTTCATACAAATGTTTACTAAAGATCTCAGGGATGTGGTCCAAGCCTTTGACATACGGGTTATTTAGAATCAGAAACTGATCATCCCATAAAAACTCGTTTTTAAGCGACGGGGAAAATACTACCACTATGATAAGGGCTATGAATAAAATGTGTGTGGTCTTTGTAATCTTCATTGTAAGAATTGTGAAGTCAATGCTAAATTATTCTCAAAGGCCTTGATGCCCGGAGAAAGACAGAGCGCCCTCTTTGCATACATAAAGGCCTTAGAGTAATCTTTTTTTTCAAAGTATGCGCCTGCCAGTTTATTATATAGAAATGCGTTACGCTTATGGTACACAAGGGCCATTTTATAGTTAGCTATGGCTTCATCGTATCTTCCTTCCAAGAGATATATGCGCCCTCTTATATCATAAGAAAGAGACCCTGATTTCTCCTGTTCAATCGCAATATCACACTGTCTTAATGCCTTTAGTAATGTCTTTTTATCTTTGTGGGTCTCGTAATCATCTATGTATGCCAGGGCAAGGTTTGTCCTGTCAAAGTATCTGATTTTCTCACCTTCACGCTTAAAACCAGCATAAGTAACATCTGGCTTTAAGGCTATACATAAAAATACTACCGTTATCAGTATCGCTGCTGATTTAAAAAATTTTCTGCTCTTGAAGCTATCAAAGATAGAGTAGATGGTATAAGAAGCAAATATTATAAAAAACGGCACTGATGGCAACCTGAACCTTGACTGGATATGGAATAGTATCACGGAAACACTTAAAACACCTATAAAGATATACGCCAGAAGAGGCCTCTTGCGCCCTCTTAAACTTAACAATATCCCTAATATACCCAGGCCGCTAACCAATTGAAAATTAAATAAAGGCCATCTTAAGACGCTTGGAAACTCTTCGTTATAGAGATAATAATTCGTATTTGACGGAGCTTCATACCCGTTAAAAAACATCCATATCTTCCTGGCATACAATACTAGGTGATCTCTTGGCCTTTCTTTGACCTCTCTTAAGAAAACGCCTAACATCTTTTTTGGGCTCCCTGAAGATTCACGTTCCAACCTGTGATACTCAGAAGACCACGCAAGGTCAACACCTGATGCATCATAAGTGTTTCCTACCCAAAATGCGTTCACCTCACTGGATATGGATATTCCTTGATGCCCTGATACAATATAATTTCTCGCAAAGACAGGAAATAACAAGATACACATGCCTATAATGAAGACAGCCAGGCGACTGACTGCGACCTTTAAAGGCCTGTTAGTAACTAGAATAAAAAATGCTATAAAAGGAAAAAGCATATTTTGCCTGGTAAGCATGGAAAGAGCCAGGATCATTCCAGGAACAAGCCATGCGAAAAGCGTGTTCTTTTCCTGAGCCTTCAGAATAAGGTAAAAAAGAAGTATGTTTAAAAAGGTTATAAGACTGGCCCTCAAAAGAAGGGCATCGTAAAAAATAGATACTGAGTAAAAAGCCAGTATAAAAGCCGCTATATAGCCGACCGTATTATTGAATATCTGTCTTGAAATCTTATAAACAAGCACCACGCTCAAGGAAGTCAATATAGCCTGTATAAAATATACTACGAAATGACCATATCCAAACAATCTGTAGATAAAAGCCAGGAAATAGGAATAGAGCGGCTCTTTCCCAAAGACCTCGCTACCCCCAAACCAGTTGCCCAAGGATATAAATACGCCTCTTGTATCAAAACCATACTGGTCAAATGTTCCGGACCTTACAAGAAATTCTGTCAGTGGAAACCGCAGGATCTGGAATATATATGCGCTTCTTATAAGAAGCGCTGCGAGAAAAATCAAAAAAATAAGAGAGATCTGTTTTTTTTTAATCCCTGTATTCATAGTTCAAGCTTGATAATACGTATATCGCGGCTGTCTCCACCCTCAGGACCAATGAACCCAATGAACAAATACTAAAACCTTCCCTCCTAGCAGAAGAAATCTCCTTTTCAGTAAAATCTCCCTCTGGCCCTATGAATACTGAGATTGTCTTTGGGCTATATCCCTTTAGTATAGTACCTAATAGTTTTGTGGAATCATCCAAGGCAGCAAAAAGAACCATCTCGCTCTTCTTTGCCTCAGCCATGGCATCTGTAAAACCCAAAACATCTGATATGCTAGGCAGGATCGACCTGCCGCACTGTTTTGACGCAGCCTTTGCGAGTCTTTGCCAGCGCTCCTTCTTTTTGTTAGCCTTATCTTTTAGAGCCGGGACAGTTCTCTCTGTTATTACAGGAACGATCCTATCAACACCCAGTTCTACAGCCTTCTCTATTATAAAATCCATCTTACTCTTTTTTGGTATTGCCTGATAAAGTGTAACATTAAGGGATTGCTTTGGCCTAGATTCTAAGGTTCCCTTGATCTCTATTATTACTGAAAGTTTATTTATTTCCTTTATGTCTCCGAGGTATTCCTTGCCCTCTCCGTCAAAGACCCTCACACCTGTTCCTCTTTTAAGGCGCATGACATCCCGTATGTGATGGACTTCGTCTTTATCTTTTATCTCTATTATATTCTTTGAAGGTGAAATATGTTCAGGGGAAACATAAAAACGCATAGTACTCTCCATTCGAATAATGCGTTAAAATATGGTGGAGCAGGCGGGATTCGAACCCGCGACCTCTACGTTGCGAACGTAGCGCTCTCCCAACTGAGCTACTGCCCCGACTTAGTTTCTAATTATATCATTTTTTAAAGAGGTGAGCTACTGAAATGATGCGCAGCGAGGATAAGAAGCACCGTATAACGTCAAGCGTTGTTTTGCTTCATCTGCCCTGGCCAATGGAAATTCAGCGGTTAATTTTACTCTCAAGAGGTTCCCGTTCGCAGAGAACGCGCTCTCAGCCGGGATAAACGTGACCTTTGACCCTAAAGACTCATCAAATATGCCGTCATCTTCCTTGTCAAATTCAAGAACACCTGCTCCTGTGATCCTGTAACGGCAGGTCTTTGGTGAGCCAGCCACGTCATTTTTATCAATATAATCAATGGTAAACTCTGTGCTAGATACAATGCCTATGGCAGGATCACTAATATCCCCCTCACCAGTAAGTACATGTTCGTATATATGTTCAAGCGCGTATTGTAGCTCGTATCCGACTACAACCTTGTCCTTTGCCGTAAGGAAAAGTCTGTGACCTCCGACCTGAAGCGCACCTATAGCCATAAATATCACTACCAGTAACAATACAGACACCATGACCTCTACCAGAGTGAATCCTCTGCTATGCCTAAAATTCTGACTCAGTCCACTGGACACTTACAGTTACCTCCTTGTAGCTATCAATCTCGGGCTCTGCTGATACGTTATATGTAAGCACGGCAGAATTCAACCCCTGCATCTCTCCCCTTATGATATTGCCGCTAGCGCATATTGCCGGGTCACTTACCTCATCATGGTTACCTGCGGCCATAGCACTGGAAGTATATTCATAATCACACTTCAATTTATCCAATGCCTCTCTTGCAAAATTCATTGCCTGTAATCTATGCTTTGAATAATACATCAGCTGATGTCCTCCGACAAAAGCACCCAGTATACCTGCCGCAGCAATAAGGATAATCAATACCGAGATCATTATCTCTATAAGCGTCAGACCTTTTCTATTCATAGATTTTTAGCGTTTTGCCAGGGATATTAGCTCTTGCGGGTTGACGCTCCTTGAAAACGCCTCTTCCCAGGTTATAAAACCTTTGTTGTAGAGATCGGCCAAGGACTGATTCATAGTACACATATCGTATTTCTTGCCCATTTGGATCAATGAATATATCTGATGCAGGCTATTCTCCCTTATAAGATTCTGAATCGCAGGAATCACGTTCATGACCTCAGATGCCAGTACCCTGCCCTTGCCATCCTTCCTGGGGATCAGCTGCTGGACAATAATACCAGCTAGTACCATTGAAAGCTGCATCCTTACCTGCTGCTGCTGGTACGGAGGAAATACATCCACTATCCTGTTTATCGCGTGCACTGCATCTATTGTATGAAGTGTGCCTAAAATAAGATGTCCTGTCTCAGCCAGTGTCAGCGCGCCCTTTATAGTATCAAGATCGCGCATCTCGCCTATCAACACTATATTCGGGTCCTGCCTGAAGACATGTTTTATCGCATTCTGAAACGAACCAGTATCTGTCCCAAGCTCTCTCTGGTTTATAGTACTTTTATTGTGCTTATGAAGATACTCTATAGGGTCTTCTATTGAGATTATATGACAGGAGCGTTTTGAATTGATATATTCTATCATGCTGGCCAGGGTAGTCGATTTTCCACTGCCAGTCGCGCCTGTAATCAAAACCAAGCCGCTCGGCCTATCTGCAAACTCCCTTACTGCCTTAGGAAGCCCAAGCTTATCCAATGCCGGTATATTAAACGGGATCAATCGCACTGCCATGCCTATTGAACCACGCTGCTTGTATAGATTGATCCTGAAGCGCCCCAGTTTCTTTATGCCAAACGACATATCCAGCTCTTTCTTCTGTTCAAAGACCTCGCGCTGGAGATCACTCAGCATGCTATATGCCAATTCTTTTGTATCCTGCGGGGTCAATGCTGGAAAATCAGGCAAGGGAACTAGTTTTCCATCTATCCTTAATTGAGGAGAAAGCCCTACTGTAATATGGAGATCTGATGCCTTTTTTTCAACCATCAGGTTCAGTAGGTCTTTTAATTGCATGGGATGTATTAGAATCTTCCGCTGATCGTACCTTCTTTTGAAATAGTATACTCGTCGTCTTGGTAGGGTTCTGGCGCAGCAATAGCCCCGGTTCCGCCTCTTATCGCTTTAGCAGTAAAATCAGCTGTCAGATCATCACCGCCATCAGCAGCAGTATAAGAAAAATACCGAGACGTCGGGTCATTTGGATCCTCTACGTTCAAACTGGCTATGTCTGGAGAAAACTGGCCATACTCAAGGAAATATATCTTCTGGCCGGTCCTGATGAGATTAAGATTGCTTGCTGCCTCGCCGACCTTTGCCTTTTCCAGAGTCTTGACAAGCATTGGTAGGGCAAGTGCAGACAATAAAGCTATTATCACGACTACAATAAGTAGCTCTGTAAGAGTAAACCCTATTTTACGGCCTAAAAATTTTATATAAAGTCTTTTCACGACTTTCCTTATTTAACTTGTAGGTCCGCCTAGATTTGCACTCCTTGTGATCTTACCGGTATCGTTATCTGTCTGAACCCACCTTACCCAGTAAGAAGTAGCACCGACTGTACGCGTAGCTTCTACAGTATACTTTCTTGTTGTAGCATCGGTTCCGTCATCTGTAATAGCATAAGTATAAAGTTTATTGGTCACATCATTTGGGTTATCAATATCAAGGAGATCCAGATCAGTAGTCACTGCGCTCTCCTGATACCAATATCTATCCAAAGACATGCGGATCGATCCCACATTGGTCACTGCCTCGGCAGACCTGGATTTTTCAAGTGTAGTAATATACTGCGGCATGGCTATAGCAGCAAGTATGCCCAGAATAATAACTACGATAAGCAACTCTAAAAGAGTAAACCCTCTTTTTAACATAAATCAACCCTCCTTAAAGTGTATTACTTTACTCTACAGATAATCCCAGTCTCCGGCTATGGTACCAGCCTCGTTCATTGTTATGGTCTGGTCAGCGCGGGTTCCGCCTGAACGAGTAGCTGTCGCAGTATATTCAGTGCCGCTACCGCCAGTAGTTATGGTAAATGCCCAGAATCTCTGTGTCAGAGATATATCTAAGTTGGCTAAAGTAGTAGTATAGGTCTCGTTCTCTGCATAGTATACCTTTTCAGCTGTCTGTATATGCCCAAGGCCTGCCCTTGCTTCGCCGCCCTTTGCCTTTTCAATAGAAGCTGCAAACTGAGGTATGCCTATAGCAGCAAGTATACCTATGATGATAACAACTATCAGAACTTCAACAAGCGTAAAACCTTTCCTATTCATATTACCCCCCTTTTCTTTAAATAAATTATACCTTATAATACATTTATGTCAAATAAATAGTTCATCTATATTTAACCAGATGCCCTTACAGCACTGGATATACTGAATATTGGCATAAACATTGCTACCACTAAGACACCGACCACTATACCCATGAAAACTAAAACTATGGGTTCAAACATAGTAGTAAGTCTCGAGACAAACGTATCGACCCTCTCTTTGTAAAATACAGCGATCCTATCGAGCATCTTACCTAATTCCCCTATCTCCTCGCCCACGCCTACCATCTGGACCACCAAAGGAGAGAAAAGCGCGCTTTCTTCCATGGTCTGGGCCATGCCCTTGCCATCCCTCACGGATGTCTTCACGTCCCTTAATGCCTGCTCCACTATCTTGTTGCCAGCTGTTTTTTCTGTTATCTCAAGCGCATGGAGCATCGGCACGCCGCTCTTTATAAGCGTAGATAGACTGCTCGCAAACCTTTCCGTGCATATCTCCTGCATCAACGGCCCTACGAGAGGTAATTTAAGCTTAAGCGCATCAAACTGTCTCCTGCCAACATCTGTGGAAACATACTTTTTTAGAACAAAAAACACAGCCACGCCAATCCCTATGACAACCAAAAAGTATTTTCTTGCTATATCGCTCATGTTTACTACTATTTGCGTTAAAACCGGAAGCTCAACATTAAACCCACTGAATATCTCGGAAAATATAGGTATAATCTTAATTAAAAATATGGCTATAGCCCCTGTCGCAACGCAGACCAGTATTATAGGATATATCATAGCGGATGTTATCTTTTTTTTGAGGGCTGCACTCTCCTCCATGTATCCAGCTAGCTGATCAAGGCTCCCAGGTAAGTGACCGCTGGCCTCTCCTGTCTCGACCAGATGAACCCAGAATTCAGAGAATATTTTATCATGCTTTTTCAGGGCGCTTTGAAATGTATAACCCCCTTCTACGTCTTTTTTAATCTGCTCGACCGTACGCAACAGTATCTGCGATTCTATCTGCTTACACAATATATCTAGACTTTTTATAAGCGTTACGCCAGAACTTAAAAGCGTGGCCAGCTCTCTGGAAAACAGTATAAGGTCGCCTGCCTTGACCCTGCGATGGTAACGTCTCTTAACCGCCCTTACCTTCTTTACCTTAGCAACAGGTCCGATAGATACGACAAAGAGCCCTTTTGCCTGCAGGGAATTTATCAGCTCTTCCTGAGTAACAGTCTCCAGGGTCTCCTCTATCAATTTTCCTGATTTATCTCTTGCTATGTATCTAAAAAAAGGCATGATTATTACTCCCTTTGCTCGAGCTATCCAGTCACCATGGTAATACTAAGGATCTCCTCGATACTGGTAAGGCCTTCTTCGACCTTCTTAATACCGCTTTCTAGAAGTGTCCTTACACCAATATCTTTGACCGCCTTTTTGATCTCTCCAAGGCCAACTCCTTTTGAAATCAACTCCTTTAAGTTATCGTTTACCAATATTATCTCGTAAATAGCAACCCTTCCCCTGTAGCCTGTATGACTGCAATAATCGCAACCCTTTGGTTTATACAAAAGGTCTTGCTTTATCTTAAAATCAGCCGCTATTTTAGGTGTTGGTTCATAGGCTTCTTTGCACTCCGGACATAACCTGCGTACAAGCCTCTGCGCGCCAACAAGAATAAGAGACGCGCTTATCAGATACGGCTCTATCCCTATATCTATAAGTCTTGATATGGCGCTTGGCGCGTCATTGGTATGCAGAGTACTCAGAACCAGATGCCCTGTAAGAGATGCCCTTATACATATCTGAGCAGTTTCAAGATCCCTGACCTCTCCGACCATTATGACATCAGGGTCCTGCCTCAAAAATGCCCTTAACGCTCCTGCAAACGTCAATCCTATGGCAGGTTTTATCTGGACCTGGTTTATGCCTTCAAGTTTATACTCGACAGGATCTTCAACTGTCGAGATATTTTTACGAGGTGACTTGATATCGCTTAAGGCTGCGTACAGCGTAGTAGTCTTTCCGCTACCTGTAGGCCCTGTAACTAGGATTAAGCCATTCGGGCTGCTTATAGCTTTTCTAAAACATTCAAGTTCCTGTGGTTCAAAGCCCAGCTCGCCAAGATCTAAAGGCGTTGCTGACTTATCGAGTATCCTCATTACCACCTTTTCGCCATATATGGCGGGAATAGTAGACACTCGAAGGTCTATACCCTTGTTTTCTACCTTTACCAGGAATGCCCCGTCCTGCGGAAGACGCCTCTCTGCTATATCAAGGTTCGCAAGTATTTTTATCCTGGAGACAATGGCTGATAAAAGATGTTTTGCAGGAGGTGGGATCTCGTAAAGCACTCCATCTATCCTGTACCTTATGTTTATCTTGTCCCTGAACGGTTCAATGTGTATATCACTTGCCCTGTCTTTGATAGCCTGCATCAATAAAAGATCCACCAGTTTTACTACGGGTGCTTCTTCTGCCCGGGCTATTAATTCATCAAGACTAAGATCCTGATCCGTGCTTGTCTTTTCGGTCTTAAATTCTTCAAGTTCATATGAACCACTTATCGCATCCTTTAATAAATCCTCTTTTCCGTAAACCTCGTCTATGGACCGCTGGATATCTGATTTTGTAGCTATGATAGGATTTATCTCACACCCTGTCATGTGTCTTAAATTGTCTATTGTGATTAGATCGAGTGGGTCCACAAACGCAACGGTCAGGGAATTCAAGTTCTTTGAGATCGGAAGAAGCATGTGCCGGCGTGCGTATTCCTCAGGTACCAATCTTAAAAGATCCTGGCCTTCTTGCGGCTTTAAGAGCCCCTTGCCGTAGGACGCGTAAGGGATAGATAACTGTTTTGCCAGGGCGACTACAATATCTTTTTCCGAGACAAGGCTAAGATTTACCAGGATATCTCCGAGCTTCGAATGCTCTTTCTTTTGGACCTCGAGCGCCTTCTTCAGCTCTTCCTCTGTAATAATCTTTTCCCTTAGCAGTATCTGTCCTAATTTATCTTTGGACTTTTTCATAGTCTTGGTTAGAATCTTTCGTTGCCGAACAGGTCCAGCACTGTCCGGATCTTCTTGTCTCTTATAGCCTTTGGCTTCTCCTGTTCGCGCTCAGAAATGTTAGCCAAGGCATATCCATGCTCCTTGAGTATACGCGGGGTAATAAATATAAGGAGCTCTTTATCTGATTCATCCGTACTTTTATAACGAAAAGCTGCCCCTAATAAAGGTATGTCTCCGAGAAATGGCACCTTGTTAAAACCATAGCTGTCTTCCCTAGATATCAAACCTCCTATAATAACAGTCTCTCCGTCTTTTACCATGACAGTAGTCTTAGTACTTCTTGTCTGCGGATCTACAAAGATAGCGCTGCCTGTCTTAAAATATGTCGATAATACCGGCACTGTAACGCTTGGCTCTATGTGCATTGTTATATAGCCGTCCTTATTTATCTGCGGTGTCACCTCTAATATTATACCAGTATCTATCCTTTCTGCACCTGTGCTCGTAGTAGAGGTAGAGCTTCCTGTATCCGTCGTGGTAGTCACGGTCGCAACAGCAGTCTCAGCCGTAAGTTCTATCTTTGCTGTCTCATTATTTAGGGTAAGGACTTTCGGCCTTGCCAGGATCCTCGTATCTGTGTCGCTCAATATAGCCCTTAACGTAGCAGTCATGCCTCTTAAATCAAAGGTGCCCGTTGTAGCTATGCCTTCTCCTATAGCACTATCTTTATTGAATTTTCCTCTCAACGGCCACACTGTATTAGCATTAGGCCCTGTAAGTACGCCAAATGTACCTGACCAGCTTATGCCTAACTTGTCAGCAACAGTTGTCGAGGTCTCAAGTATCTCTACTTCGACCATGACTTGCTGGGTGCGCGTATCTAGCCTTGCCAACACATCCTCAATCACAGCAAATTGGCTCGGGACATCTGTTATGATAATGCTGTTTGACCTCTTGTCTGTTACCATCTTTCCGTTTTCAGAAATAATACCCTCTATAACAGAAACGATCTCTGCATCTTTTTCCTCGGCGCCTTCTTCTGTGGGAGGAGGGGACAACTGGGCATATTTTAACTCGTATATCTTTGTCAATGTTTCAATAGCCGGTTTCCCGGATTCCTTGACTATAAAAATGCTGCTGCCCGGATCCTGTTCATAGACAAGGCTGTTCGCGCTCATGATGTAACTTAAGGCGTCCTCTACTGTAACACTATCAAAATAAATAGTGACAGTCCTATCTTCTACATTCTGACTTGCGACAAAATTCAGGCCTGACTGCTGCGAGAATATCTTAAGCACGGTCTTCAGGTTTGCATCCTGAAAATCCATGGAAACAAGATTTTCAAGCACTGGCCCTGCTTTACCAGACACGCCATAATTTCCGTCGCTAGCTATAGAAGGTGACGACATAAAAAGCATAAGTACCACCGCAAAAACTGATCTCATAATCTTCATTTCCAACCTCCTTTTTATTACGGTCTTTTTAAAAACTCCACTCCTTTATATCTCAAATGTATGCCTTGCTTATCTATATTTTTTATCTTTATTTCATCCGCAGTCTCACCTGAGCCTATGACTATGACATCGCCTATATCGTATACATTATTATCTATTATTACCTGTGGTCTCTCGCTACTCCAGATCATACCCTGGAATGTCATCGAAGGAAGCATTACATCGACCCCAGATGTCTCTGTAGTCAATTCCCCTTCAAATGGGCCCTTGAACGGAATCCTGTCAGAGTAAGTCACATACGCTATCTTTTTATCTTCCTTCGGTACCTTCTTCTCTAAGATCTCTACCTCTGCCCATTCTTTATTAAATTCTTTCCTGGAAAAAACTTCGTCACCATTGCCTTTCTTCTTGAACCGGGCAACGCCTATAAAAAATGCCACCAGGACTAGAAGTCCTATGCCTATATATTCCATCTGTTGTTTTTTCAAATCCACATCAGCCATCTTTTTCCCTACTCTTTCAAGGCAATCGTGCTTATTACGATATCTCCCTTTACGTCAAATGCCTCAAACTTTGTACCACCCTCGTCAAAATCTCCATCAAGATCAAGCCTTTTTATTTCAATATTCTCCACCCTTAAAAACTTCTCTGAAGACTCGATCCTTGCTATAAAATTACCAAGCTGCTCGTATGTAGAAACAGTCTCGAGCACTACATGCAATTTAGTATATAACTTCCTGTCTCCTGGCGCGCCTGGTTTAATAGAAGATACCTCTATCCCTTCTTTTAACGCCATATCAGAAATCGCACTTATAAGCCATGAAACGCCCCTGCCCTTAGGTATCTGCTTCTTGTAGACCTTTAAATGCTTACCCAGCGCCCTTACCTTTCCTATGAGGATATTCTTTTCCCTCTCCTTTAATATACCCTGCCTCAAAGATTTAGTCTTATTTAAAAACGGCAAGTAGATAAGCACCACTGCTATAAAAAGAGTAAGACTGACTATTACGGCGCTTATTACTACAAGTTTATTTATTTTTTTCTTCACGATTTTTTTTGCCATATAACCCATCCGTAAATTACGGTCCTGTAAACACGATCTCGAACCTGGCTACGTTTTCGCCCTCTATCTTTGCCTTCTCAACTGACACGATATCAGCCCTACGCATCCTCTTTTTTATCATGTCACTCTCTTTTAAATCCATCAAGAAATTATTAATAGTATCTGTCTCGCTCGTCTCGCCATCTATAAGGCAATAACCTTTTATATTAAGGTGTCTCGAGATCTTGGAAACATCCTTCTTTCCTACCTTTTCTTCAAAATTCACCTCAGTCAGCCATATATTATCAGACACCAACTCTGCAAAATCTATCATGCCTTTAGTAACATAACTTCTTCTTGAGATGATATTTGCGAGCAGATTTTTTTTCGCGTCCATGCTATTCTTCATCCGCTCCAGCGCTCCTATAGAATCATCTTTTATATTGACCTCTACCCTTGGCCTCTCAGACATTGTCTTGTCAAATTCCTTTGTCAGTGGAGCTACTGCCTTCATACATACAAGTCTTAACAAGATCAACAAAAATACAGCGACTGATGCCTCCATAAAAACCATCTTTAAAAACATCTCCTTTGATTTATAGACACGTAACCTTTCTTTGCATAGATTTATATCTATAAAAGGTCCTGACAAACCTCGCAGAGCCAGCCCAAATGCTATAGCAAGTCCTGCAGGAACAACGTCCTTCTTGATCCTTACGCCTCTCAAAGGATCGCCTACCTCGACGGGTATCTGTAGTTCCTTACCCACTAGCTCATGCCAGTTCTCAAGCGGTAGTTGACTGTGAATGATTATCTTGTCTATGACTTCAGCAGGAAACTGTTTTTCGTAAAAATCAAAGGATAGTTTTATTTCGGCAAGCAGCTTTTCGAATATCGGCTCTAGTGATCTTTCTTCAGAGATACCATCGTCCAAGATAATGTCCCTTACTATATAAGGAACTCCGTTTCTAAGTATGTCTATATTGGCAGTATTTTTATCTATGTTAACAATAGCGGTGTTTACCTTGGTACTTATCTGCTCAGCTGCGTTAAAGGCCCTGATAAGGCTAAAAGGCGCTGGCTCTATGATGACCGGCTTGGCACCTGCGCGCTCAACCAGCTTGACTATATTCTCTACTGTGTTTTGTTTAACAGCTGCAAACACTACATCCATGCTGCTGGCCCCAGCCTTGCCCTGGATCACCTGAAAATCAGAAGACACGTCTTCCATGCGAAAAGGTATATACCGTTTTGCCTCAAAATTAACCGCTTGAGACCATTCCTGCTTTGGTATCTTCGGCATCTGAAAATAACGTATCATGACCTCTTCGCTGGAGATAGCGGCAACCACGCTAGATGGCTTAACATGGTTCTCCCTGAAGACCCTCTTTATGGCCTCAACTATATACTCATCTCTTGATTGTTTTGGTTTCTTTGCCTGGGAATCTATCGTAACTGTGTTACCCTCTGCTGCCTCCGGCAACACCTCTTCTTGTTTTTCTTTGGGGTATATGTAAGTCTGGCCAAATTTGACAAGTTTCGGACCACTAAGGGTACCTTTTAACACAACAAGGTCCACAGTCTCATGGCCTATATACAAACCTGTGATTTTTTTGCTGAGTGAAAGAATATTCATAACAAAACTCTATTTTGATTTCGGTTTAGCCTCTACCATATGAGATTGTAGCCATCTATCGATCGCTTTTTTGTCAAACCTCCAGACATGGCCCACCTTTATACCTGAGATCTTCTTCTGGTTAAGCCAGTTGTAGATGGTCTGTTTCTCAAGCTTTAGATATTTGGCTAACTCATCTGTATCCATAAGCCTAGACATTATAACACCCCCTAATAGATTTACTTAAACCTAGGTGAAATAAAATATACCATAAGGAATTTACTTTGTCAAGGTAGGGGGGATAGAGAGAAACGTAAAAACATAATATTATAAGAACGTAACTACTTATATCTATACAAGTTACGTTCTTATAAACTTACAATCTTACGTGCTTAAAAAACTGTAGATTTTGGATAATTAACCGTGGATCTTACTGTTTTGGGGTCAGTACCCGTATCCTGGACCGTAACCTCTACGCTCCATCCTGTAGGAATTGATATAGAGGGAGACAATGTACAGGTACCAGGGAAGTAACCGCTCATAGGATTGCCGATATCATCTTCATTAATCCTAATCTTCCAGAAGGCATAGTTAATACCTGCCTCTGCTATGGTTATAGCACGGGCTCTCCTAAGAAGGCTTTCGTTGATATTGCTAGAATTATAGGCGCTGACTAAAAATACAAACGCGGCCATGGATAGCAACAATACTAGAGCAAGGCTTACAAAAAAGGCTATGCCTTTGTTATTCATAATAACCCGGCCTTTCTAAGCTCACTTAAAGGGCTTCTTTTATTGTAATTCCCCTAATAGTTCTTCTATTGACTCTGATATCAACTTCCAGCGCTCCTGGCTGTGTATGGTATATTTTTGCTTCCTCTTCCATCCTTTATCTGACTTCTGCCATAGATAAAGACACAGCCTCCTGTTACCCCATGATTCTACCAGGACAGTCGCTGACCACCAGCCAAAGCCTTTGCTTATCGTCCTGTACTCCAGCACTTTCAAAGGCGCCGATATCGGCAATTTCTCCTCAGGCATATAAACCTCCTTTTGTTAAACTGCCTCCTCTTTTTTATTATAACTCCCGCATCTGGGACATTTGGAAATCGCGCTGTGCTTACTGTCTACATATACATGCGTACAGATATTGCACTGCCAGAAAAAGGCCTCCTCCGACAAAAATAATCCCGGTCTCTTTCTTCTCTCAGATAACATCCACAATGCCAGGATAGAAACTATCGCTAAAACAAGATATGCTGCAACCGCCAGCGAAAATTCTACTTCTATCATCTCTTATCCCTTTGACTTCGTACTTCTTGCAAAATAGTTTATGAAGTCAATAAAAGGCAAACCTGAGCCGTGCCATCCCTTCCTGCGGCCCGTCTCTTTTACTGTCAAGTGGCACAAATTGCCACTTTCTTATATATCTTATGGCTGCACGGTCTACCTCGGGTGACCCACTGGACATGAGACATTCAGGATTTTCGATAAATCCATACTGATGAATCCTGAATCTTACAACCACTTCATGATCAAGGCTAAAATCAGAATCCAGTACAATAACCTTAGGTAAGTCTGGCTTATACAAAAGCATTCTGTCTTTTGCCTCGCCAGCTATGAAAACATCAGAAAATTCAATCCTAGGTCTTTCCTTCTTTGATTGGCGCAATCCAAAAAAAGGAACACTACCTTTATCATTATTAGAAACGAATCTGCCTTTATCCGGCTCTGAAGCTCTAGACTTTGAACCTACATCAGGAGAAACTAAACTAACTCTCTCTGAATTGGAAAGCGCAGTCCTCTCTAGATTCTGAATAAAATAATCCTCCTCTAAAGTCAATGAGTTCTCAGGAACAGCAATAACTCTTTCTAGAATCGAGCCCAGAAAAGAAACTGTCCCGTGAGTATTTTTCATACTGTCTGAAGCAATCACAGGGGCTATAGAAAGCATCCCTATAAGATGGCACGATGCTGAAATGACTATAGCAATATTGAGATTGCGGTCCTTAAATAAAGTTGCCACTGTTCCTCGTCAACGAACCTCTTGATTTGTTGCTATATTAATCTGCGTAATCCCAGTGTCCCTGCAAAAATCCCATATCTTGACCACCCTGCCCAGCGCCACAGCCCTGTCTGCTTTTATCAGGATAGGCTTGTTCTTTGCAGTACGCTTTAGCTTGCTCTTTAATTCCACAAAGGTTATGGGTGATTCATTCAAATAGAATCTATTGTCAGACGTCACAGTGATCACAAGGGTATTCTCCTGCACAACTTCGCTCGTCACCGCCTTTGGAAGGTTTATCTTTATGCCTGGCTGAAATATGAAATTTGAGGTCAGAAGAAAAAATATCAGGAGAAGAAAAATGCAATCTATAAGCGGAGCGATGTCAAGATGGCCCTTTACAAATTGAACACGGCGTTTGAATCGCATGTCAAACTCCTCTCTGCGACAGCATATTTATAACATCTGTGGTACTTCTTTCCATTTCAAGGACAAATTCCTCAACCCTGTTTACCAGATAGTTATAGGCCACGACTGTAGGGATCGCTACAATCAGTCCTGCCACCGTTGTCAAGAGTGCCTCCCATATCCCTCCTGCCAAGTCCCCTGGACTGACAGGATTAAAAGAAGCTGATTTCTCTTGTATTATCTGAAAGGCCCTGACCATACCCGTGACTGTCCCGAGTAGACCCAGAAGCGGAGATATTTGAGCAATGGTTGCCAGAAGACTGATATTTTTCTCAAGCCTTGGGACCTCTTGATGACCAGCATCTTCGATAGATTCCCTTATCTCTTGCCTGGATCTATCATGTTTCATGACCCCGGCCTTGACTATATGTGCGATAGGACCAGGGGTATTGTCGCATATCTTTATCGCCTCAGCGATCCTGTTGCGTTTTATAGTAATCTCTATGTTGTTCATAAAATCTCTTGTATCTATCCTTGCCTTATAGAGATGATAAAGCCTTTCTATCACTATAGCAAAGGCAACTATAGAGCAAAGTATGATAGGATACATTACAGGTCCGCCTTTTTGAATAATCTCAAACATTACTACCTCCCCTCATTTTAAAGTCTCTATTTTAAGACACTACCTCTTGTTCCTTTTTATCCATCCCAATCTTTCCTTTGCATACCGAGATTCCTTGGCATCCATCATGGATACTTTCTTATAGAGCTTTGCTGCATCTTCCCACTTGCTTTGCTTCTCAAATAATCTCGCGCAATCCATCTGTGACTTTACCACCGCGAGGGTCGAATCAGGATACACATACCAGACCTTCATGTATTCCGCGATCGCATTATCAAAATCCTCTAGTTCCTCGTAAAGCTTTGCGATAGCATATTGTATGTTGGCATTAAAATCTCCCCGCCTTGAATCCAATGCGTTTTTGTAATAATCTATCGCTGATTCAGCATCACCCTCTTTTTTTAAGATATCTCCAAAATACCTGGAAGCGATATTCACATAGGCAGTGTTTTTATAATCTGCAATGATTCCTTTTAGCGTTTCTTTTGCCTTTAAAAAATCTTTTTTCTTCATCAGTATCTCTGCTATCTTAAGCTCAACTGTTGGGATTAATTCGCTTTTAGGATAACTCTCTTTTAATTTATTCAAGGCCTTAAGACCTTTGTTCTTGTTTCCTTTTTCATAAAAAATAATGGCCATCCTGTACTCTGCATCATCTGAAAGACTGCTATCAGGAGATACATTAACTATATCTCGAAAATACTCCTCAGCCTTTTCATAATCTTTTTTATCCGCGTAATATTCTCCGATCCAGAAACGCGAATCCTGGGCAAGCCCGTCTTCAGGGTATTTGTCAATATACTGCTCAAACTGATCCAAGACCTTCTTTGTCTCTCCTAATTTATAATAACACCACCCTATCTCGTAAAATGCCTGGCGCGCAGATTCTGGAAAAAGCTCCATTGATGATATGTCCTTGAATATGCGCAGAGCCCTTTTGTAATTTGAGGTGTTATAATAAGCACTCGCTAGATGGAACAGCGCCTCGACCTTATACTTGCTTCTTTTATATTCTTTCAAAAAAACCTTCAGCTCTTTGATAGATAAACCAAAATCCTGTTTCCTAAAATAGGCTATAGCCAACCCAAATTTAGCATCTTCGATATTATTCGAGCCAGGGTAATTTTTTATTAAACTTTGAAACGCCAGTATTGCTCCCTGGTACCTTTCCAGTTTAAATAAAAGACGGCCGATCTGATACTGGGCATAATCAACATAACCAAATACCGCGTCTGGATTCACATTGGATTCCTTTAACACCATGTCGTATGCATTTAGGGCTTTTTTGAGTTCGTCCTTTTCTATATACACATCACCCAACCTGCAATACGAGGATACACGGTAAAAATCACTGTCAGAATCTTTTATAACCCTTCCGAATTCTTCTATAGCCCTGTCAAACCTCTCGAGCTTAAAATAGACCCAGCCAAGATTATAGCGCATGTCATCTGAATGTTCGCTTAAAGGAAAAAGTTTGATCCCTTCTTTAAATACGATCAACGCGTCTTCAAGCAGGCCTAAGCGATATAATGCCTCTCCCTTACCCAGATAGGCATTAGCCGACCATTTGCTCTTGGGAAATTTCTCTATGATCTCGCTGTATGACTCCAAGGCCTTGTCAAGTATCCCCAGATTACTAAACGCTACGGCCTCACCGAAGTGAATAAAATCCATGAGAGAGCCTTCATTCTTGAGTGTCTTCAGCTCTTCAAACTGCTCTATGGCTTCTTCATATTTAAGCATCTTGATGAAGCTCCACGCCTTTCCGTATATAGCCTGCGCGGTTTTAGTCTCTTGGGCAGTCAACACCAAAGACCTGTCGTAAGACTTGGCTGCATCTTCGTAATTACCTTTGTAGTAAAGATTTTCTGCGATATAAAAATGCGCGCTTGCTAATTTCTCAGGATCCTCGTTTCGCGAAACAAACTCTTTTAATTTTTTTAGAGATTTGTCATA
Organism: uncultured Planctomycetia bacterium; assembly: GCA_964652265.1. Lineage (GTDB taxonomy): Bacteria > Omnitrophota > Gorgyraeia > Gorgyraeales > Gorgyraeaceae > JAHIUV01. The sequence goes on along the minus strand of CAZZAL010000002.1, from coordinate 88,697 downwards.
TTGCTTTAGCTTATAAGATATCTCGCCTATCTTCAGGTCTACCTCATCTATCAATTCAAATGAAGGATTGTTGGCTAGAAATAGAGAAAAATTATCCAGTGCCTCTTCGTATTTCTTTTCCTCATGTAAGGACCATGCAATAGAATAGCCCGCAAAGGGTCTGTATTTAGACGCTGGAAATTCCGACAGGATCCTATTGTATAATTCCTTTGCCTTCTGGAAATCTCGCGTCTTGAAATATATCTCTGCCTTCCAGTAAATAGCCTCGTCCTCAAAAGGGGTTGCTTCTTCAGAGGCGAGTACAGCGTCAAGCTGAGCCATCGCGTCATTAAATCTATCGAGATGTACTAATGATTCTCCTAATAAAAGGCGGGCTTTTAGTAAGCTTGAACTCTGCGGATTTTCAGATATAAATTTTTCAAATGAGGAAGCAGCTATCTTGTAGAAGCCATCCTGAAATGATTTCTTGGCGAGAAGGAGATCGCTATTATCTGCAGACTGGGCATTTAGTGGGCATGATAGCAATAATATACCGGCTATTATTATATATATGGGTGTTATAGCTCGCATTCTGCATATAAATATAGCACTAATGGGAAAAGTGCGCAAGGAGAATTTAAGTCGAATGTTTCCTCAGATATGTTCCAGTGTATGATGCAGAAGTCTTCATGACTTTCTCTGGCGTGCCCGAGGCTACTATCTTGCCACCTCTGTCCCCTCCGCCAGGTCCAAGGTCGATTATATGGTCAGCGGATTTTATCACATCAAGATTATGTTCTATTACAAGGACAGTATTTTTGGCCTCTACAAGGGCATGCAGTACGTTAAGAAGCTTATCGATATCGGCAAAATGAAGGCCAGTCGTAGGTTCGTCAAGTATATAAATGGTTCTACCTGTTCCTATTTTACTGAGTTCTGTGGTAAGTTTTACCCTCTGCGCCTCTCCGCCTGAAAGAGTGGTCGCTGACTGGCCTAATTCGATATAACCAAGACCGACATCAGTCAGTGTCTTTAATTTCTGTCGTATATGGGGTATGTTTTTAAAAAGCCCCAGCGCTTCCTCTACGCTCATCTCCAGGACATCAGCAATAGACTTACCTTTATACAAGACCTGCAAGGTCTCGTGATTATAACGCCTGCCATTGCATACCTCGCACCTGACATACACATCTGGCAAAAAATGCATCTCTATCTTTTTAATACCGTCTCCCTGACAGGCCTCACATCTACCGCCTTTTACATTAAAACTAAAACGGCCAGGCATGTATCCACGCATCCTTGACTCAGGAAGCCTTGAAAAGATATTCCTTATAAAAGAAAATACACCTGTATACGTAGCGGGATTCGATCGGGGTGTCCTGCCAATAGGGCTTTGGTCCACTACCACGACCTTGTCTACATGTTTAAGCCCGTCTATTTTTTCATGCAGTCCTGGTTTCTGCCTTGATCTATAGATATGTTTTGCCAGGGCCCTGTAAAGTATATCGTCTACGAGCGTACTTTTTCCAGAACCTGACACGCCTGTTACACAGACAAAAACACCAAGTGGTATCTCGATATCTATGTTTTTCAAATTGTGCTCTCTGGCACCTCTTACAATAAGAGACCTTGATTTTATTATCTTTCTTCTTTTTTTAGGCGTCTTGATTTTTAATTGACCAGACAGATACCTTCCCGTAAGAGATCCCTTGCAATCTAGGATATCGGCTAGTCTCCCCTGCGCCACAACATACCCTCCATGCTTTCCTGCTCCAGGGCCAAGGTCTATGATATGGTCAGCTCCCCTAATAGTGGCCTCGTCATGTTCAACAACTATCAATGTATTTCCTAAATCCCTCAATGCCTTTAAAGTACCTAAGAGTTTTGCGTTGTCCCTCTGATGTAAGCCAATGCTTGGTTCGTCCAGGATATAAACCACGCCAACAAGGCCAGCGCCTATCTGCGTGGCAAGTCTTATCCTCTGCGCCTCTCCTCCGGAAAGAGTCGAACTCCGTCTATCAAGGGTCAGATAATCAAGACCTACGTTGCTCATAAAGCTCAAGCGCTCGCGTATCTCTTTTAAGATCTGACGCGCTATCTTTTCCTGTCTATTCGAAAGTTTTAAATCTGAGAAAAATTGCTTGGCATCTTTTATTGAAAGATCTGTCACCTCGCTTATAGACATGTTGTTTATTTTAATGGAAAGGCTCTCTGGCCTTAACCTCCTGCCATCACAAGCAGGACAGGTGGATTCATTCGTGTATTTATTGATCTCCTGCCTCATGAAATCACTATCTGTTATTTTGAGGCGCCTGAGGAGATTTGGTAGGACTCCTTCGAAACGCATCCAATCTTTAGATGTCGAACCATGAAGTATAACGTTTCTTATCTTTTTAGGAATTTCATTAAAGGGGGTATCGATATCAAATCCGTATTCACTTCCGAGTTTTCTCAATAGCCTCCTGTAGTGTAAGACTATCCTTTTGCCGCCAACACGCCAGGGCTTTATTGCCTCCCTCAGGGATTTCCTCTTATCAGGTATGACAAGGTCAGGGTCTATTTCCATCTTTGTTCCGAGGCCGCCGCATGCCTGACACGCACCATAAGGGCTGTTAAAAGAAAAGATCCTGGGTTCGATCTCTTCGTAACTTATCCCACATTTAGAACAGGAATAAAGCTCACTAAATAAAACCTCTTCCTTTTCACCTTTGGAAACCAAGACTAAACCCTTTCCAACCCCAAGGGCGATCTCGATAGAATCAGCAAGGCGTTCCCTGATGTCGTCCTCAACTTTAAGCCTGTCTACTACTACTTCTATATTATGCTTTTTCTTTTTGTCTAACCTTATTTTATCGTCAAGAGAAAATATGTTTCCGTCCAGCCTAACCCTGAGGAATCCCTGTTTTTTAAATTCCGTGAACAGCTTGAGATATTCCCCTTTCCTGCCTCTTACCACAGGGGCCAGTATCACCAGGGCCGTGCCTTTAGGATATTTAAGAATCCTATCGATTATCTCATCCTGAGACTGCCTTTGTATCTTCTGGCCACATTTATAACAGTAAGGTGTGCCTGCACGTGCAAATAAAAGGCGCAGATAATCATAGATCTCTGTAGTGGTCCCTACTGTTGAGCGTGGATTCCCTCCTGCGCTCCGCTGTTCAATGGAAATCGCAGGAGACATGCCTTCGATATGTTCTACATCTGGCTTCTGGAGTTGCTCTAAGAATTGGCGAGCATAAGCAGAAAGACTTTCTACATACCTGCGTTGGCCTTCAGCATATATCGTATCAAACGCAAGAGAAGATTTACCTGAACCGCTTAGCCCGGTAACGACTGTGAGTTTATTGCGCGGGATATCCAGATTGATATCCTTAAGATTGTGCTCCTTTGCTCCAACGATTTTAATAAATTTATTGCTCATAAATTATATATTACTGCGTCCCAACCCGCTCATAAGCAACACATATACCTCTACAGTATCGAGGAGGCTATCTATATATACAAATTCATTGTCACTATGCCAGCTCTCGCCGCCCTTTGCACCATAACCTAAGCTGGGCACTCCCTGTCGCATAAAATAACGTATATCTGTAGCTCCGGGCATTATAGTGAACACGGCCTTTTTGCCGATAACAGACCTTATGGATTCTGAGGCAACCCTGAAAAATTCTTCATCTCTGAGAGATATAGACGGGTCCTGCTTAGTAATAAACTTTACATGTACCTTTGAGTCCTTGTACCTGGCATTAAATCTTTTAATGACTTCTCTTATCTCTCTTGCAGCATGAAAAGCGTCTTCTTCCGGGATCAAACGCCTATCAATGCTAAATAATACCCTACCCGGCAGGATATTCGGCTTTGCACCTCCCTCTACTAAACCTCCCATGACGAAACTCGGACTCCTGGAAACATCATCTATCATGCGGTATCTTGTTTTTCTGCAGGCTAGTTTTTTCTTCAACTTCTTAAACTCCATAACAAGTTCTGCTGCCCTTTCAAAGGCATTGATGCCTTTGTGCGGCAGAGACGCATGGCTTGCCTTGCCTTCAACCATGACCTCAGCCCACACTACACCTTTATTCCCCATGGAAACATAAAATCCTGAATGCCCTTCGGTAACAGCATAGTCTGCCTTTACAAGATTTTTTTTGATTAAATATCCGAGTCCTGTTGCCCCACCGGTCTCCTCATCAGGCGTAAAAGAAACCTGCAAGTTTACCCTTGGTCTTACCCTACATTTCTTCATAGACTCCAGCGCAGACAACACGCATGCTATATTTCCCTTCATATCCTCTGATCCTCGACCGTAGATCCTGTTGCCTCTTATAACCGCCTTAAAAGGAGGGGTTCGCCACTTATCAGTAGCAGGAACAACATCATAGTGAGACGCCATATGTAATGTCTTTTTCGAACCGACCTTCCAATCCACAACTAGGCTGATCCTCTTAGAGCCATCTTTGACTCCTGATTTCTCTAAGACACTACGTGGAGTCAGGTATCTCTTTGTGTTTAAGCCTATTTTCTTACACCTCTTCTCAAGAAAATCCACTATTTTTTCATAATCTGTGCCTGGCGGATTTACAGTCGGGATCTCTACGAGCTGCGACACCAAAGAGACTAGGTCGCTTTTATTTATTTTCAGATATTTTAAAAGATTTGTTTTCATAAGGAGTGTGGATAGTAGGATTATTGCTATACATCCGTAAATGATACCCCCTCACCCTCTCCTTTTTTATTCCGGAAAAAAGGTAGGGTGAGGGGTTATTGCTTTTATCTTCTTTTTCTCTTTTTTCCGCCCCGCGCCATCTTTGCTCTGGAAATATCTCCTTTTTTATCGATAAAATAAAGATATCCCTTTGCCTTCTTTATGCCGCATTTCAATACTTTCTCTGCCATTCTATCTCACCCCCTTTCATTTTTATTTTTATTTCTTTATTTAAAACAAGCTGGTTCTCCGCCATTTTTCAAATGATACCTCAGACATTCACAGCAAACACCTTTCCGAGAGCACGGTTCATACGTGCAAGGGCATTCCTTCATATTCTTGTCATAATTTTTACATTTCTCCATATCTAAATCACCTCTTTTAATTTTGCAAGTGCTGAAAATATAGCTAGCTGGCTGGTCTTTGGATTGTTCTTCGACGGGACATTTTCAGTCCTCGTAAAAAGCCTTCCGAACTCACCCTCTACCTCTAGCTCATGGGTGTTCTTTGTATATTCCGGAGATGTAATTATTTTTACCATGGTACGATCTGGCCCTACCCCTGAAAGACTCAGTGTTGCCGCCACATTGATATTCTTTGGAAAATGTTTTACAGCGTCGCTGGCTGTCCCGCTATAGATAACAGTCTCTTTTTTTATTCCATCTATGTCTATTTTGTTTTTTATCAGGTACGCTGCACCCTTTAGTCCACGCGGAGGTTTTCTTGTGGTCAATGTCACCTTTTCTATCTTACCTATGCCTGCAGCCCTCAGGCCATCCAAGCCACAGACAGCACCGCTGGGGGCATAAATGTTACACCCGGCTGCCTTTGCCCTTTTAAACAGTCCTGAGTTTTTTAAAAGGCCTCCTGTACTCATGATAAGCGCGTCTTTTTTTTGTAAGACCGCTTTTTCCGCAACCTCTAAGGACACGCTCATGCCTGCTGCTTCTATTACTAAATCGCTTTTTTCTATCAGGACGTCTATGGAGCTTATAACCGGAGTTGGTTTTAATTTTCTCGAAAGGATATCTGCTTTTTTGGGATCAATGTCGCAGAGTGCCACGAGCGTTGCCTCATCCTTGAGAGTAGTCTCTATAAACTCTGCTATACCTGTCCCTATTGTCCCGCAGCCTATTATACCTATATTCTTCATTTTAAACTCCTGATATTGCAGCGCCTGATTTCTCTCCTGAAACCTTGAGCATGCGCATCAAAGACTCATACGCCTTTTCCTTTATTTCTCCTGTGATCTTGATCTGATGTTCCATTGATTCAAGGGAATGTGCCACCCATCCCAGGGTCGTAAGCTTCATCGTCGGACATACCAACCTCTCTGTCGGCACGTAAAAATCTTTGTCAGGATTGGCTTTCTTTAGTCCATATAACATGCCTGATTCCGTGACGATGATGAATGATTTTACCTTTGAAGCCTTGGCAAATTTAAACATACCGGCTGTGCTGCAGATATGGTCGCTTACAGAAAGGACGTCTGGGTTACATTCAGGATGTGCCAACGCCAGAGATTCTGGATGTTGGGCTTTCATCCTCAACACCTCTTCCTTTGATACACGTATATGAGTAGGACAAAATCCTTCCCATAAAACGATTCTTTTATCAGGTATGTTGGCCTGTATGTATCTGCCTAAATTTTTGTCCGGGATAAATATGATATCCTTATGATCCTTTAAGGAGTTTACGATCTGAATAGCATTGGAAGAAGTGCAGCATATATCACTCTCTGCCTTGATCTCAGCAGAAGAATTTACATAACATACTGTGGCGGCATTCGGATATTCTTTCTTTTTTTCTCTCAGACGCTCAACTGTTACCATGTCTGCCATTGGGCATCCTGCTTCTTTAACAGGCAAGAGTACAATCTTATCGGGGTTTAATATCGAGGCGCTCTCTGCCATAAAATCCACTCCGCAGAACACAATGACCTTGGCACTGGCCTTTACAGCTGCCCGGCTCAACGCAAGGGAATCCCCGCTTATATCAGCTATATCCTGGATCTCATCGCGTTGATAATTATGGACTATTACTACAGCGTCTTTTTCTTTTTTTAACTTTCGTATTTTCTTTTTTAGGTTATCTCTGTATTTTATATCATCCATGGCTCTACCTACTTTCTATCGACTATCTTATTTTTATCGTCGAGAAAAACAATCTTTGGGGCATAGCTAATAGCATTCTTTGTCTCCATTAAGGCATAAGACATTATAAGAAGCTTATCACCTACAGCAGCATGTAGCGCTGCCCCACCGTTCATGCCTATGATACCTGAACCCTTCTCGCCAGCTATGACATATGTTTCCAGCCTACTGGCATTATTAAGATTTATCACTTGGACCTTTTCATTAAGGATGAGATCAACCGCCTCCAGTAATTCAGGATCTATTGTAATGCTTCCTTTATATTCCAGATTTGACTGTGTAACCTTTGCCCCATGTATCTTTGATTTTAAAATTGTGCGGAACATAATCTATCTCCTTTAATTTAAGATGATGTTATCTATTAATCTTGTCTTTCCGATTTTAACTGCCACTGCAACCAGCGTCTTTTCGGAAATCCTATTTATAGGCTTAAGCCTTTTAAGATCTACTATTGAAACATACTCTATGCTTGCGTGCCTCTCCTTAAGGATTACACTGCGCATCTCTCTGATTATTTTTTTTGAGTTCTTTTCTCCTCTTTTATGCAGATCCCTAGCTACCCTTAAAGACTTATATAACGAAAGTGCCTCTCTCCTCTGACAACTATTTAAATATGCATTCCTCGAACTCATTGCAAGGCCATCTTTTTCTCTAACAATAGGCATGACTTTTATTTTTACAGGTATATCAAGGTCTTCGACCATTTTTTTGATTAAAAGCGTCTGCTGTGCATCCTTTTGACCAAAATATGCCACATCAGGCCTTATAATATTAAAAAGTTTCGCAACTACAGTTGCGACACCTTTAAAATGGTCTGGTCTTTGGATCCCACAAAGGCCATCCGTAAGATTTTTAACATCCACATAGGTTGAAAATCCATTTCCATACAACATCTTTGACATAGGAATAAATACAGCGTCCACACCATTATCCCTGCAAAACCTTAAATCGCGCCTTAAGTCTCTGGGGTATTTTTCAAGATCCTCCCCTGGTCCAAACTGGATAGGATTTACAAAGATACTTACTACCACGCAGTCTGTATCCTTGGCTGCCTTTCTTATGAGGCTTAAGTGGCCCTCGTGTAAAAAACCCATGGTAGGCACAAAACCTATGCGTTTACCCTGTTTTTTTACCTTATCTATCCTGTCTATTAACGGTTTTACGCCTCGATAAACTTCCATGCCCGCCTTTTATAATAGATCCTTCAATGGTCGCTGTACAAACTCGCGTTCGTTCATTCTCGGATGTGGAACCTTTAAATCAGGTTCATCTATTTTCTCCTCGCCATAGGTGAGTATATCCAGGTCTATAGTACGCGGTCCATTTTTAATCAGTCTTACTCTACCAAGCTCTTTTTCTATTCTCTGTAGAGCGCAAAGAAGCTCCTGTGGCATTATTTCTGTCTCGATCTCTATAACACCATTAAGGTATCTTGGTTGTAGTGGTCCATTCACTGGCTCTGTTTCATAAATCTGAGATGTCTTTTTTACATCAATGCTTCTCGCCTCACGCAATTTCTGAATCGCGTTTTCGATATTCCTTTCTCTATCTCCGAGATTTGAGCCAACACCTATGTAACACCGCATATCTATAAGATCTTCTGGAGCCTGTCTACTGCCTCCTGCATCCTTTCTTTGGAGACAGTAAGTGCCATCCTCACATAACCCTCGCCGCTATCTCCCATGCCTATGCCAGGTGTTATGACTATGCCCGCCTTATCAAGCACCATCGCAGCAAACTCTATAGAAGACTTGTAGGACTTTGGAACTCGCGTCCAAACATAAAACGTTGCCTTTGGTTTCCTGGCAGGCCAACCTATTCTATTAAGTCCGTCGACCAGGACATTCCTTCTTTCCTGGTAAACCCTGTTCATCCTCTCAAGATGTTTTTCAGCAATATCTAAAGCAGTAATACCTGCGAGTTGTATTGCAGTAAATACACCTGAATCTATGTTGGACTTTACCTTGGCTATCCCGGATATGATTTTTTCATTCCCACAGACAAATCCAATGCGCCAGCCAGTCATATTGCAGGTCTTGGAAACAGAATGAAACTCCACCCCTACATCCATAGCTCCAGCTACTTTTAAAAAACTATCCGACCTGTATCCGTCAAACATTATCTCAGAATAGGCTGCGTCATGGGCTACGATCAGATTGTGTTTTTTTGCAAAAAGTACCACGTCCTCAAAAAAACCTTTTTCGCATACCGCGCTTGTAGGATTATTTGGATAATTTATATAAAGGATCTTCGCTTTTTTTAATGCATCCTTTTTTATTTTATTTAGATCAGGTAGAAAATTATTCTCTTCCAGAAGAGGCATATTATATACGTCTCCCCCTGCCAGGATCGTGCCGCCTCGATACGGCGGATAGCAGGGGTCAGGGATCAAAGACACATCTCCTGGATTGATAAACGCAAGAGGCATGTGGGCAATGCCCTCTTTAGAACCTATCAATGCAAGGATCTCTTTTCCTGGATCAAGAGATACACCAAACCTCTTTTTATACCAATCTCTTATCTTGTTTCTTAAGAGGGGAATCCCCTGGTCAAGAGGATAATGATGGTTGCCAGAATCCTGCAGGGCCCTGCAGAGGGAATCAATCACCTCTTTGGGGGCGCCTTCATCAGGATCTCCTATCCCAAGGTCTATTATGTCTTTTCCTTCTTTTATGGCTTTACGTTTCGCCTTATCAACCTCTACAAATAAATAAGGCGGAAGATTATTTAACCTGTCAGTAAATTTGAAATCCATGTTACGATCCTTTCTAATTACATAGCGATTACATCGTGCATAGTATAGAAGCCTGGTTTTCTGCCTGTTAAAAACTTTGCTGCATCCAGTGCTCCTTTTGCAAATGCATCCCTTGAATGCGCCCTGTGTGTAAGCTCTACTGTCTCTACTCCTCCTTGGAACCTTACAGTATGGTCTCCTACTATATCACCTTCTCTTATAGACTCTATAGGAGGGGTCTCGCCCCGAACCTTCAAAACCGCATCTCCTAATCTTTTGGCAGTGCCGCTGGGTGCATCTTTTTTCTTGGCATGGTGGGCCTCTACGATCTGGACTTTATAATCCTTGCTCAATGCCTTTGAAACAATCTCAGTAATCTTGAATAATAGATTTGCACCAACGCTCATGTTTGGAGAAAATACTATAGGGATCTCCCTAGAGGCCTTTTTTATTCTTTCCATGTCTTCAGAAGATAAGGCTGTAGTGCCTATCACCATCCCAATCTTATTCTTGCAGGCAACCTCCAGGTGCTCCATGGTCACAGAAGGAAATGTAAACTCTATCAATGCGTCACAGTCTCCGGCTACTTTCTTAAATTCAGTCCCTAGGGACTTACCGATCTTTCCAAGGCCAAGAATCTCCCCTATATCTTTTCCAATAAGAGGACAATCTGGTGACTCTAAGCCACCCGCTACCTCAAACGCCTTATCTTCTGACGCAAGAGCCGCTATTCTTTTTCCCATCCTTCCTGCTACACCGCTTATAACAAGTCTTATCATGTTATCTCCTTACAAGAGACTATAATCTTTCAGTGCCTTTTTAAGTTTTACTAGATTCTCTTTGGATATGTCACACATAGGAAGGCGAAGCCCTGGCTCTTTTATCATACCCATAAGCGCCATTGCTGTCTTGACAGGAATAGGATTCGTCTCTATGAACATTGCCTTTACAAGCGGAGAAAGCCTATTCTGTAATTTCTCTGCGCCTTGTGCGTCTCCTTTTTTAAATTTAGAAACTAAATCGCTGACATCCTTTGGCACGATATTGGCTACTACTGAAATCACGCCTGTGCCTCCTATTTTAAGAACAGGTAAGGTCATATCATCATCTCCTGATATCAGATCAAAGTCATCACCGCATAATTCTCGTATCCTGGACATCTGATCCAGGTTTCCGCTTGCCTCTTTTACGCCTACGATATTTTTTACTTTGCTCAGGCGCTCCATTGTCTCAGGAGTTATGTTTACACCTGTGCGCGATTGAATATTATAAACGATCAAAGGAATATCTGCCTCATCTGCTATTTTTTTGAAATGGAGATAAATCCCTTCCTGCGTGGGTTTATTATAATAAGGGGTGATCTGAAGTGATGCGTCTGCGCCTTTGGCCTTTGCATGTTTTGTCAGCATTATAGCTTCACTGGTATTATTTGAACCAGTCCCTGCCATAACAGGTACCCTTTTATTACTAACCTCTATTACTACGTCTATAACATGGTCATGCTCTTCATAGGAAAGCGTTGCTGACTCGCCTGTTGTGCCACATGGCACAATAGCGCTGGTCCCGTTCTTAATATGAAACTCTACAAGTTCCGCTAGAGTCTTCTCATCTACTTTTCCTTTTTTAAATGGCGTTACAATAGCTACCATTGAACCTTCAAACATAATCCACCTCTCCCTTGAAAACCTTTCTTGTTTCACCTTCTAAATAGACATCTTTGATCCTTTTTCCGGATTTTTTAAAATAAACCTTCAAAATCCCGCCTTTTGTATGAACGTCTATCTTGTACGCTGAACCTCGAGAGCTAAGACCACTTATTATGGCAGATGCCACTGCGCCTGTACCGCATGCAAGGGTCTCGCCCTCTACACCGCGTTCATACGTCCTCATCTTTATATTTTTATCATCTACTATCTCGACAAAATCAACATTTGTACCACGCGGCTTGAATTTTGCGTGATACCTTATGTTTCGACCTATAGAATCCACGTTAATTTTATCTATCCCCTGCACAAAGATCACTGCATGAGGAACCCCTGTATCTAGGCAACCCACCTTTACGTTTCTAGCATTTACCTTTATAACTAAATCGCGCTTTATTGCCTTTGGTTCCTCCATCTTTATCCTGACCCTATCCTTAGCCGTGATCTGGGCCTCGTATATGCCTGCTATCGTCTCGATCTTTATCTTTCCCTTTTTACCGACATAAAGCGCTGCACATCTCAACCCGTTGCCGCACATCTCAGCTTCGCTGCCATCTGTATTGAATATCCGCATCTTAAAATCCGCTTTCTTTGACTTCTCTAAAACTAACAGTCCGTCCGCGTCTATACCTGTGTTTTTTTGACATAATTGTTGCGCGACTCTGGAGTACCCCTTTAGCCTGGTCTGGACTACTATAAAGTCATTTCCAGCACCAGACATCTTTGTAAATTTTAATCTTCCCATATTATTCTCAATACTGTTCAGGACCTAGTCTTAGAACAGTTCCAATCGTACTAGATCTTTGTATGTCTCGCGACGCGTTATGAGTCTTGCGCGACTACCATCCACTAATATCTCTGCTGGCCGTGGCCTGGAATTATAGTTACTGGCCATGCTGTATCCATACGCGCCTGCGCTCATGACAGACAAAAGATCTCCTTCTTTTAAATCAATAAACTTCCTGTCCTTGCCAAGAAAATCTCCACTCTCGCACACAGGGCCTACTATATCATACCTGCGGATCCTTCTCGAGGATCTGTATGGCCTTGACTCAACAGGTAATATCTCGTGATATGCCTCGTAAAGACTCGGCCTTAGGAGGTCATTCATCGCTGTATCCACTATTGCAAAATTCTTGCCAGGGACTTCTTTTATATACAACACCTTTGCAACAAGCACTCCTGCGTTACCAGAGATAAACCTACCTGGCTCAAGTATTATTCTTGCATTCAACTTTTTTAATAATGGTAGGACTGCTTTTGCATATTCCTGGGCAGTCTGCGGTCTTTCGCCGGAATAGATTATTCCGAGCCCGCCGCCGATATTAAACCATTTTATCCTTATGCCGCGGGATTCCATATCCTTTACGAAACCCGCCAGTCTCTCTATTGCCTTTACAAATGGTTTTGCCTCGACTATCTGCGAACCAATATGCAGGTGTACACCGGTTACATCAAGGTTTTTAAACTCTCTCCGGTTTAAGAACATATCTTTCGCTGTCTCTATATCAATACCGAATTTATTCTGTTTGTGCCCGGTCGTGATATATTTATGCGTTTTTGCCTTAACATTAGGATTTACACGAAGGGCAATAGCCTGTCTCCTGCGTAGTCTCCTTGCAACTTTATTAATCATCCTAGCTTCGGACAAAGATTCTACATTGAAAAGAAGGATATTATTTTTTATGGCATACTCTATCTCTTTTTCTTTCTTTCCTACGCTTGCATATACGATCTTTTTCGGAGATACCCCTGCTTTAAGCGCTCTAGAAAGTTCTCCCCCTGAGACAATATCCAACCCAGCGCCAATTTTAACAAGCATCTTTAGTATAGAAAGATTGGAATTCGCCTTTACTGAATAACATATAAGGGGCCTCACACTCCTGAACGCAGCCTGCAATTTCCTGTAATGATCCAGGAAAGTCTTACGACTGTATACATAAAGAGGTGTGCCATATTTTTTTGCGAGTTTATCTATGCGGGTTCCCTCGCAATAAAGCTGATTGTGTTTATATTTAAAGTCGTGCATATCTTTACCTTTTCTTTCTTTTTATAGATTTCTTTGACTTGATGGATGTCTCCGGGTTTATTATTCTTTTCATCTCCTTAGAAGTCAATAAAGGATGGAACTTTTTAAGTTCAAGGTTAGCCATCTTCTTTATTTCCTTGCCGGTTTTAATCTTATACGCTATGAGTTTACCTATGATCGCATGTGCATCTTTAAACGCAACGCCTTTTTGAACTAAATAATCTGCTATGTCAGTCGCGTATAGGCATTCGTCTTCGAGCTGCTTGGCAATATTTTGTTTTTTGAACTTTATCTTTGGCAGGAGCGCTGCCAGAACCTTTAATTCCTGCTGTATGATCTCAAAAGAACTAAATAGAGGCTCTTTATCTAGCTGCATGTCTCTATTGTATGATAAAGGTAGACCCTTCATCATTACGAGTACATTCATAAGGTTTCCATAGAGTTTCCCTGTGTTTCCTCTTACTAGTTCTAATACATCCGGGTTCTTCTTCTGCGGCATAAGAGAACTGCCTGTGCAAAAGGCATCATCTATGTCTATAAAATCAAATTCTCTCGTTGACCATAGGATCAGATCCTCTGCAAGCCTTGACAGGTGCATACCTGCTATCGCAAGAGAGCTCAGTATCTCTATGATAAAATCCCTGTCGCTTACAGTATCAATGCCATTAGAAGCTGGTGCGATCTCTTTATCTTCATATTTTTGTGCATCAATACATGTGCCGGCAATAGCACCGGAACCCATTGTCAGGGATATATTCTTTGAAGCGCTTTGGAGTCTATTGGCATCTCTCTTTAGCATTTCAGAATACGCCTGGAAATAATCCCCCAGACTTACAGGTATAGCGTGCTGCATATGCGTATAACCAGGGATGATCTGCTTGGGATTATCTTTTGCCAACTTGGTCAATTTCCTACCAAGTCCTGAAAAAAGCCCTAAAGATGATGCTGCATTCTCCAGGCAATAAAGTTTTGTATCAAACACCACCTGATCATTCCTTGATCTACATGTATGGAGCTTAAGCGCTACCTTGCCCACCTTTGCCTCTAAAAGATGCTGCACGTAACTGTGGATATCCTCAAATTTAGGCTCTATCTCAAAAACGCCTTTATTTATTGAATCTAGTATACCTCTTAAACCGGTTTCCAGTTTCTTGTGTTCTGCGACGTTTAAAAGTCCTGCCTTTTTAAGCACATTGATATGCGCAAGCGAACCTATACAGTCATACTCAGCCAGTTTTTTATCAAACTGAATCGATCTTGTGAATTCATCCACTAAAGGATTTGTCTTCTTAGTAAATCTTCCACCCCATAATTTATTCTTCATAAAAACTCCTTATTTCTTATACGGCATACCCCATACCTTTATAAATCCCTCTGCTACAGATCTATCAAATTTATCGCCTGCTTCATACGTTGCCATTTCTTTTTTATAGAGTGAATGAGGCGAAGTTCTCCCTGCTACACCTGCTACGCCTTTTAAGAGTTTCATCTTTACCTTGCCTGTAACATTCTTCTGTGTCTCGCCTATAAAGGCATCGAGCGATTTCTTTAAAGGCGTAAACCATAGACCGTAATAAACAAGCTCTGCGTATTTCAAGGAAATACTTTCCTTAAAATGTAATATCTCTCTATCCAATACAAGCGCCTCTAGATCTTTATGGGCCTTATACAGGATCCATCCTGCAGGCGCCTCATATATCTCTCTTGACTTGATGCCAACAAGCCTGTTTTCTACGAGGTCAGTTCTACCTATGCCATTCCTGCCACCGATCTTATTGAGCTTGGTTATCAGATCCACGGGTTTATATTTCTTTCCGTTGATCGCTACAGGCTCACCTTTTTCAAAACCGATCTCTACATATGTTGCTTTATTTGGCGCCTTCTTGGGGTCCACACTCATCTTGTAGGCATCCTGTGGCGGCTCATTCCATGGATCTTCTAATACACCGCATTCAATGCTTATGCCCCAGATATTCTGATCCAGGCTATATGGACTCTTCTTTGTAACATCTATATCTATACCTTTTTCATGGGCATACTCTATCTCTTCATCTCTTGAAAACATATTCCACTCCCTAAGAGGTGCAATTATCTTTAGGCCCGGTGCAAGTGCCATGGCTGTCACTTCAAACCTCACCTGGTCATTTCCTTTTCCTGTACAGCCGTGCGCTATAGAGCTTGCCTTTTCTTTTTTAGCAGTCTCCACAAGGCCTTTTGCTATGATAGGTCTTGAAAGCGCGGTTGCCAGGAGATATTCTGATTCATAGACCGCTCCTGCCTTAAGTGCTTTAAAGACAAAGTCCTGGGCAAATTCCTTTTTCAGATCCTGGAGGACTACCTTTGAAGCGCCAGCTGAAAGGGCCCTTTTCTTTAATCTTGTGAAATTTCCGCCCTGACCTACATCAGCCATATAGGCAATCACGTCGTAGCCCTCTTCAACAAGCCATCTCACTGCCACTGAAGTATCTAATCCACCTGAATACGCTAAAACAACTTTTCTATTCATATCAACCTCTCAAAAGTTTTACTAGTATTGCCTTTTGTACATGCAGCCTGTTCTCTGCCTGGTCAATGACTATCGACTGTTTACCATCCAAGACTTCGTCTGTGATTTCCTCTCCTCTATGTGCAGGAAGACAATGCATGACTTGCGCATCCTTTTTTGCTAAGCCCAATAGATCGGAGTTCACCTGAAATTTTCTAAATTTTCTTAACCTCTTTTTATATTCCTTTTCCTGGCCCATGCTGGTCCATACATCTGTATAAATAATATCAACGTCTTTTACAGCATCCCTTGCTGAATCGAATAATTCTACAGCGCCTCCGACATCCTTTAAGACCTCTTTTTTTGGGGCATAGCCTTTAGGGCTTGCTATATTCACCTTGATACCTACCTTGCTGCATCCATGGAGAAGCGAATTTAAAACATTATTGGCATCTCCTATAAAAGCAAGTGTAACTCCCTTTAACCCCTTTTTCTCCTTTATAGTAAAGATATCACTAAGCGCCTGGCATGGATGTAATAGATCTGTCAGGCCGTTTATCACAGAGACATCTGAATTCTTTGCGATCTCAAGAAGCCTTGCGTGAGAAAACGTCCTTGCAACAATACCGTCCAAATACCTGGAAAGTACCTTTGCCGCATCCTTGACAGCCTCTCTTTTTCCAAGCCTTATCTCATCAGACCCAAGATAGATAGTCCTCCCGCCAAGCTCGAACATCCCTACTTCAAAGGAGACCCTGGTCCTGTTAGATGGTTTTTCAAAGATAAGGCCAAGCGTCTTATTATTCAAGGACTTTTCGTGCGTCTTTCTCTTTTTCTTTAGTTCTCCGGCCAGGCTAAAAAGTTCGTTCACAACAGAGACAGTCAAATCTTTTATGGTTATTAGATCTTTTTTCATGTCATCACCCTATCCAGAATTTTAATAGTCCTGTCTATCTCTTTTTTAGTCACTATCATGCCGGGCATAAGCCTTAATACATGACCATGTGCACAATTTATCAATACTTTTTCTTTGAAACACGATTCAATAATATCCTTGCCTTCTATTGTAAGCTCTACGCCTATCATAAGGCCCATGCCCCTTACCTCCTTTATAACAGGGTGTTTCTTCTTTAGTTCCTCGAGTCTTTCGACAAGATAGGCGCTCATCTTCTTTGTATTTAAAAGTAGCTTTTCTTTTTTAATGGCTTCAAATGTAGCCAAGGCTGCGCTGCAAGCAATAGGGCTGCCGCCAAAAGTCGAGGCGTGCATGCCTGGCTTTAAGACATCTGCGAACCTCGAAGATGCTACCATTGCGCCTATTGGAAGGCCACCGCCCAAGGACTTTGCAAGTGTCATGACATCTGGAGTAACACCATAATCCTTGAAACAAAACATACTACCAGTCCTCCCCATACCTGTCTGGACCTCATCAAAGATAAGTACAAGATCCTTCTCGTCACAGATCTTTCTGATTTTTTTTACATAATCTTTATCTGCGACATTTATACCGCCTTCTCCCTGTATAAGCTCCAGCATTATACCTTGAGTCTTATCTGTGATCGCATCTTCCAATGCGCTTATATCATTAAAAGGAACTGTCTTGAACCCAGCTGGCAGGGGCTTGAAACCTTTATGATACTTCTCCTGGCCGGTTGCTGTTACAGTCGCAAGCGTCCTTCCATGAAAAGAATTTTGCATCGTAATGATCTCGTATTTACCTCCTAAGGTACCATATGCCCTTACAAGCTTTATTGCTCCTTCGTTTGCCTCGGCGCCGCTATTACAAAAAAAGACCTTGCCCTCAAAAGAATGCTCGATTATCTTCTCTGCCAGTTTTCCCTGGAGCATATTATAATAATTATTAGGAACGTGAATGATCTTTTTAAGATAATTCCTCACAGCATTCACGACCATGGGATGGCAATGCCCTAAGCCGCTCACAGCCCAGCCCGTGAAAAAATCCAGATATTCATTTCCTTCCAGATCCCAGAGTTTAAGGCCTTTACCTTTGACCATAACTGCAGGGCCCCTTGAGTATGTCCCCATTACAAATCTTTCATACTGGGCTATTATCTCTTTTGTATTCATTATTTTATAATCTCCGTTCCTATTCCCCTGTCTGTAAAGATCTCGAGAAGCAAACTATGCGGGATCCTACCGTCTATTATATGTGTCTTTGAAATCCCAGCAGAGAGGGCGTTTGTACAGGCCTTGACCTTTGGTATCATCCCTCCCTGGATAACACCATCACCTATGAGCCTCTCTATCTCTTCCATGGTCAGGGTAGGGATCAGCGTGCCTTCGTCTCCTTTATTTTTCATTATGCCTTTGACATCTGTCAGAAGCACCAGCTTAACTGCCTTTATAGCCACAGCGATCTTTGAACTTACCTCATCTGCATTTACATTATAGTGCTTGCCATCTCCTCCTATGCCAACAGAGGATATCACAGGCACTGATCTTGGTCTTACTGCCTTTTTTATAGGTCCTGCATCTATGCTATCCACCTCGCCGACAAATCCCATGTCCTTGGAATCTTTATGCGGCTTGGCCTTTATCACACCCTTCTCAAGCGTATTTAAACTTACTGCCCTGCCTCCTAATCCCTTGATATCTGAGGCGATTGCATGATTGACATCACTCAAGACCCTGTCAACTACTTCCATGGTCTCTAAAGGAGTAACCCTTAACCCATTCTTAAATTCTATGTTTTTACCTAATCTCTTTAGTTCATCGTTGATAAATGGGCCTCCGCCATGCACTAGGATCGGCCTTATGCCGACATAACTCATAAAGACAATATCTTCTAAGACCCCTTTCTTGATCTGGGGGTCTATAAGTGCACTACCTCCATACTTTATGACAAAGATCTTGTTGGCGTATGACTTTATATAAGGTAAGGCCTCTATAAGTACCTCTGATTTTCTTATGGCTTCTTTCATATTATGTCTCGTATTCCGAGTTTATCCTTACGTATTCTTCTGTCAGGTCACAACTCCAGACCTTGCTGGATGAGCTCCCCAAAGCAAGATCAATAGTTACTTCTATGTCTTTTTTCTTAAAAATACCAACGAGCGCTTTTCTTGAAACATTGACTGCTGCGCCATTTTTCATGACTAATTTATTTCCAAAATATATACTTAGTTTATTCTGTTTTATGCTGACTCCGCTCGAGCCAACACTTGCACTAACCCTGCCCCAATTCGGATCACCACCTGCTATCATGGTCTTTACAAGGCTTGAATCCGCAACATGCCTTGCGATTTTTTCCGCATCGCCTTTAGTCTTTGCACCCAATACTTTTATCTCTACAAATTTCCTAGCGCCTTCCCCGTCCAATACTATCTTTTTGGCAAGCTCACCTGATACAAACTTAAGGGCATTGGAGAATCTAGAATAATCTGCGCTACCTTTTTTTACGGTTTTATTTCCTGCGATGCCATTTGCAAATATAATAGCGCTGTCATTTGTGCTCATGTCTCCGTCAACACTGATCTTGTTAAAAGAATCAGCCACGCTTTCCTTAAAGGCTTTCTTTAATGCGGTCTTTTCGATCGCAGCATCTGTTGTAAAAAATGCAAGCATTGTAGCCATGTTCGGACAGATCATGCCTGAGCCCTTTACTGCCCCGCCTATCTTCACCAGTTTACCGCCGATCTTTATCATGACTGCTTTTTCTTTATGAACCGTGTCTGTTGTCATTATAGCCTTTGCAAATAGATGGCCGTCTTTCTTCAGGGCCTTTGTCAAAGCCGGTATCTTATTTTTTATTTTAGCCAGAGGGAGCGGCCTTCCTATAATGCCTGTTGAAGCAATCAAGACCATGGCCTTTGTAAGACCTATTTTTCTAGCTGCCAAACCCGTTATCACCTCAGCATCCTTTATCTCTTTTTTCCCAACACAGCAATTTGCATTGCCGCTATTCACGATCACTGCCTGGGCCCTTGAATCCCTAAGATGCCTTTCACATAACTCCACAGATCCAGATCTAACCTTATTCGTAGTAAAGGTGCCTACAGAGACACAAGGCTTCTCAGAATACAAAAGCGCCAGATCAGGTCTTTTGCTTTTTTTTATTCCACAATTAACCGCACCTGCTAAAAATCCTCCTGGTGCAGTCACGCCACCTTTAATGATCTTCATAATCCCAGCTTCTCCTTGAATCCATACATGATATTCATGTTCTGTACTGCCTGGCCACTTGCGCCTTTAGTAAGATTATCGATCACAGTCATCACGATCGCCATTTCTTTTTCAGGAAACACCTGTATGCCAATATCGCAGAAATTCTTTTTTACAACGTTCTTTGTATCAGGGCATACGCCCTGGTCCAAGACCCTTACAAAATATTCATTCTTGTAGAAATCCTTGTAGAGCCCAAGTGCACTCTTCATATCTGTCCTCTTTTTTAACTTGAGGTAGATCGTGCTCTCTATGCCCCTCTCCATTGGAATAAGATGCGGTATAAAATTCACAGCTACCTTTGCGCCATTAAGAACGCTCAATTCCTGGTCTATCTCTGGCATATGCCTGTGTGCATTTACTTTATACGCCTTGAAACTGTTTTCTAACTCTTTGGACATAAATGCCTGGTTCAGCACCCTGCCAGCTCCGCTCACACCTGATTTTGAATCAGCTATAATAAATTTAGTGTCTACTGTTCCCTCTTTTAAAAACGGCGCGCAACCTAAAATAATACTTGTAGGATAACACCCAGGGTTTGCTATTAGCTCTGCCTCTTTTATTCTTTTTCTATAAAACTCAGGCAGACCATACACTGCCTTTTTTATGTATTCAGGGCAAGTGTGTTTCTCATACCATTTTTCATATATGCCTACGTCCCTTAGCCTGAAATCAGCACTAAGATCGATTACCTTTACGCCCTTCTTCAAAAATAGAGGCGCAAACTGCATCGAGACCATATGCGGAAGCGCCAAAAACACGCAATCGCATCTCTTGGCTACCTCTTCTGCGCTTAGATCAGAGCACTCCAGATCAAGTATTCCATTCAGCCATGGATATAGCTCGTATATATAAGTAGTATCTATTTTTCCGGCGACTACTGTGATCTTTACTTCAGGATGTTTTACTAAAATCCTTAGAAGCTCTTCTCCAGCATAGCCGTTCGCACCCATTATGCCAACTTTTAACATGCCTGCCTCCGTCTGTAATATAGACGATTATAAAATAAAAACGCCTATCCTGTCAATGTATTTCTCGTCGGAAAATGACTGGATAGGCGTCGATATATTCTCTGGTTTTGAACTACCTTACCTCTTGGTCCACTGGAATCTCTTTCGGGCACCTTTCTGGCCATACTTCTTACGTTCCTTTACCCGAGGATCCCTGGTCAAAAATCCCTTTCTCTTCAATGATGTCTTTGTTTCCTGGCCTATTTTTGCAAGGGCCCTTGATATACCATGCCTAAGAGCTCCAGCCTGACCTGATTTTCCACCACCTTTTACAGTCGCAATTATATTATACTTATCAAGAAGATTGGTGGCCTTCAGTGGCTGGCGTATGATCAACCTTGAAGTAGGCCTGTTAAAATATTCATCAAGAGGCTTTTTATTGACCTGTATCTCGCCATTTCCGGACATTAGTCGCACGCGAGCTATGGACCGCTTACGCCTCCCTGTTGTCCAGATAACACCTTGCAGTATACTAGGTTGTACGTTCTCTTGATTTTCTTGTATATTTTCTTCTATCATGGCTTATTCCTTATATCTCTAATTTTTCAGGGTTTTGAGCCTGATGCGGATGCTCTGGCCCTGCGTATGCCTTTAACCTCACGATCATCCTTGAGCCCAATTTATTCTTGGGTAACATCCCTTTCACTGCGTGATGAATCGCCTCTGTGGGCTTCGTCCTTAAAAGTGTCTCTAAGTTCTTTATTCTCAAGCCACTAGGATATCCTGTATAATGCTTGTATGTCTTCTGTTCGAGCTTTGCGCCTGTTACCTTCACTCCTCCTGCATTCACTACTACCACGAAATCACCGTTATCCACATTAGGCGTATAGCTATTCTTGCGCTTTCCGCTCAAAACCAGAGCCACTTGGACTGCAACGCGGCCCAGGATCTTGTCCTTAGCGTCTACAAGATAGTATTTACGCAATACATTGTTCTTATTTAGCATGGTTGTAATCATAATATACCCTTTTCTGAGAAAGCTAAATTATACCATAAAACCTTACGCTGTCAAGGGAAAAATATCAACCGATTTTCTGGAATAAGATGCCTAAAAGAATAAAAGATGCGGCCCATATACGCCACATCCAGAGGGGTTTTTCGAGCCACCAGTCAATTGCTCTTTCAGCAGCTTTTGAGGAAAAGAAAAATATTGCTTTTATGATACCCAAGACCCCTATTATGAGAAACGCATTGGCAAGAAGGCCATGTGCGTACTTTGCAGCGGATAAAAACAGACCTGCCATTAAAAGTATTATCAAAAATAATAGCTTTCTCCTGGATCTTTTTACCTTTTTTCTAAAGCGCCTCTTTAGGCCTTGTGGCCTCATCACCCACCAGATACCCAGGCCTATCCACAATATCCCGACTATCTTAAAAAACATAGGTCAAATCCTTAAGTCCTTATAGCATTCGCCTGGTTTTGCATTTTCATGCACGATCTTACGTACAGCCTTTATCATGCCGACTGGGTCCTTTGACTGAAATATATTGCGGCCCATGTCAACACCTGTTGCGCCGTCACTCACTGCATTGTAAGCCAGTTCCAAGGCATCTTTTTCAGGGATCTTCTTGCCGCCTGCAATAACTACAGGGACAGGGCATGACTGTACGACCTTTGTAAAATCCTTACAGTAATATGTCTTTACCATATGAGCGCCCAGTTCCGCTGCGATCCTACATGCAAGACTCAAGTACCTCACATCCCTTGTCATTTCCTTGCCAACAGCAGTAACAGCCAAAACCGGGATACCATACTCTTCACATTCACTTACAAGCGTAGCCAGGTTCTTCAAGGTCTTGTGTTCATACTTTGAGCCTACATATATTGAAAGCGCAACTGCACTGACATTAAGACGTATTGCATCTTTTACAGAAACAGTTATCGTCTCATTTGAAAGGTCATCTCCTACTATGCTGTTCCCGCCCGATACCCTTAGTACGATCGGGACAGAAATACCAGGATCGACTGATGCGCGTAAAACTCCTCTTGTCAACATGAGCGAATCAGCATGCCCTAGAAGCGGTTTAATTGTCTTACCCGGTTCTTCAAGTCCACTCGTAGGTCCTAAAAAATAACCGTGATCAACAGCCAGCATGACAGTCCTTTTGGTCTCTGGCTTTATTATCCTCGAAAGGCGGTTCTTCATCCCCCAGTCCATAACATTCTCCTCTCTACTTTTGTGGCTCTATTATTACCTTTATCGACTCTCCTGCGTCTCTAACAAGGTTAAAACCTTTTTGAATATCTTTTATACCAAATCTATGCGTTATCATATCTTTGATGTTTACCTTTTTCTCTTCTATTAACTTTAGTGCTTCTCTATGCTCGCGAGGATTTGCCGCATAAGAAGAGACTATCGTCCGCTCACTCCTCCAGAAAAATTCATTTACAGGTAATGAAAACTTCAAGCCTTCTTCTGTTGAAGCAAAAACCAAAATCACGCCTCCGCGATCTAAAGAATCAAATGCCTGCCCAATAGCTGAACGAGCGCCAGTGCACAAAATAACAAAATCCACTAACCTGCCGTTATTAAGTTCCTTTACCTTGCCAGGTACCTCTCTCTTTGCATGAATCACGTGGTGCGCCCCAAACCTTAAGGCCTGTTTTAGCCTATAATCATTTATATCAGTGGCGATTATTTTACCAAAACCTTTTAACTTTGCCAACTGAATATGCAAAAGCCCTGAAAGGCCGCTTCCGACAACTAAAACACTCTGGCCAGGACCTGGTCTTTTCCATGAAAGCCTCTGTGCACGCAGGGCGCATGCCAATGGTTCTACAAATGTCGCTTCTTCAAAAGATACCTCATCTGGCAGTTTATACACGCCTTCTTTTTCTATATTTACAGCTGGTATCCTTACGAATTCTGAAAATCCGCCTGGGTCAAAACTCGTCTTGCGCAGGGTCTCACAAACTGAATGATGATCACTCAGGCAATAATGACACTCTCCGCACGGCACATGATGCGATACAGAAATCCTATCTCCTTGTTTATATCCCTTCACGCCTTTTCCCGCATCAACCACTTCTCCTGCTATCTCGTGGCCTAAAACCAAAGGCACCCTGTCGCGTCTGTACCACTCCACAACGTCTGTACCGCATATACCGCTTGCCTCTACGCGTACAAGAAGCTCATCCGAACCTATCTTTGGCACAGGCCTTTCTTCTACCCGCACATCTTTATTTGTATAATACATCCCTACTCGCATAATCTTATCCGAACCTATATACCTTTCTTATTCTTTCCTTTACATCCCACGTACATTTTACGCCTTTTAGAAACGTGACAAGGTCACCTTTTCCAAATTCGACTTCTTCGCCGTCAGATGTTACTACCTTTACCTTGCCCTCATGCACAAAAAATGTCTCGTCATCATCATATTCCCAGTCAAACTTCTTTACCTCGCTCTCCCATGTAGGCCACTTATCCACGCCCAACTTCTCCAGTTCTTCTTTTGTTCCCTTTCTGACTACTACCTTACTCATATTACCCTCCTTTTGCTCCAGAACTCTGCAAGTATAGATGCTGTTATCACGCACCACGTAGCAAAAAGCGCAGGCACTATAGCAACATCTGCACTGAAATGTTTCAGGGCAAGCACTGCGCCAAGTCCTGCGTTCTGCATGCCTACCTCTATAGAAAGCGTGCGTCTCCTTTTTGCCTCAAATCCGTAAAGCTTGGCAGCGCCATATCCTGAAGCAAGGCCTAATAGATTATGCCAGAACACTGCTATAAATACAACCACGCTCACGCTCAATAAATGGTCTCTATTTAACGCCACGATCAAGCCGCATATAAGGGCTATAAAAACTGTTGAAAACGCAGGAGCGATATTTGAAAATGTCTCGAGCAATCTTTTAAAATGTCTCTTTATAAAAAGTCCTGCAAGAAGCGGCACTATGACCATCTTTACAATACTAAAAAACATGGGCCAGAACTGTATCTCTATTATCGTATGCGCAAAGATATATATGAAAAGAGGTGTTAAAAGCGGCGCAAGAAACGTAGAGGTAGTCGTGACTGAAATAGAATACGCGACATCTGCCTTTGCCAGATAAGAGATTACATTACTTGCCATCGCCCCTGGCACGCTTCCGACCAGCACAAGCCCTAAAGTAAGGGCTGGTGAAAGATTCAATATCCTTGCTATTGTAAATCCAAGAAGAGGCATCACTGCAAACTGCGTAAGGGTACCCAAGAGAGCAGTGTGAGGTTTTTTAATTATCGGTAAAAAATCCTCGTAATTCAAGACCGTGCCTATGCCCAACATTGTCAGCATAAAAAGCCATTCAATATGCCCTTTCAACGGAACGAGTATAGCTGGAAAAAAATACCCCAGGATACCTGCAAGCACTGTCCACACAGGTAAAAGTCTTGTAAAATAATCTATGCCCTTCTTCATGTCCTTCTCCTCAATAATTCACACGTCAATTATGCTTTTGACAATGATGAAGATAGCGGATTAAACAAACAAAACCCAGCAATCAAATACCATCCCAATGCCACTATATAAAGCGCGCTTAACCCCCATAACATAGAGCTATATTCTAAAAAACCTCCGATTACTGCTCCTATAAGATTAGAGCCAAGGGCTATACCAGCATACTTAGTGCGCCTAAAAACAATAGCGAATATAACAGCTGCAAAGAAAATAGGCAGCCCTGCCAAGAGACCTGCTGCAAAGACCTTCATGAAAAAACTCAATCTCAAAAGACTATTTAAAGGAAAAAAATAACTGCCGATTAAAGACAAAACAAGGGCCCCAAAAAACCACTTTGTCTCATCCAGCTTCTTTGTCATCACGAGCCAATTAGCCAATAACGCAAGAAAAAGGATGGCTGAAAACACCACTGCGTTTACTATCCACGTAGAGCCAAAAAGCAATGAAAGCGTGGTCACGCTCTTTGTCTCAAGAAGAAGAAAACCGCATCCCATAGAAAGAAAAAACGGATTTATTCTCCCCCGCCTTAAAGGCGTAAAAACAAATATCCCTGTAACGGAAATAAAGATGAGCGTCAGAAGGGTAATCAGGTAAAGATGTGGGATCCCGGCCTTTTTAAGATATAAATATGGCCAATCATCCTTGGGGATCTTTATATCTGCCTTTAAAGGCGGCCCTGACAGCGTGCTTTTTAATTCAGGATATCTTGAAAGCGCCGTATCAAGGCCAGGTCCTGCAAATATTATAAGATTAAACAAATAAGGATCTGTGACTATATATCGCACTTCATCTTCCCTGAAAACAGAACGCACGGTTTCTAAAAGCCTTTGTTTTATCCACTCAGTCGGAACTGAAAAAAGTAACACCATGACCCCATCCGGAGAAAGAAGCTTCCGTGTCTCCTCGAACGCCTCACGGGTATACACGTAGTTATCAAGGCGAATGGACGAAGTCACTGAAAGCGTGGCATGGGAATCCAGGGTCCCATATACTATCATATCGTACGGCTGAGAACTTTTATGCATAAAGGAACGTGCATCATCCATGAAAACTCTAACACTATCACTATCATACGGAAGTTGAGGATGGCGTTTTCTGCCCAGCTCAACAATCACAGGATCGATCTCAACAGCATCTATATGCTTCGCCCCAGACTTTCTGGCAGCCCATACGTCATTTCCAGTACCAGAGCCTATTATAAGGACTCTCTCAGGGCTAAACCATCTATAGGGGAACAAAAATTTATCAGCCGCATACGACTCTTTATCAAAATCTACTGCCCTTTGGTGAAAAAGCTGATTTACATAAAGACTAAACCCATCCTCGTCCGATTCTGAGAGTTCGATAGAATAATAAGGGGACCAGACTGTATCCTTCTCTACTAATCCAACCATAGCCACAATAAAAATAACTATAGCCAAGCATCCGATGAATCCCCGTCTTTTATAAAATAGCGCTAAAATAATAAGCCCTGCTATCAAAAACCATAAAAAAGCCGGGGCATTTAAAAAACTGACTATTGCAAAACCTATAACGCCAAGCAGGCTACCTATAATATTTAACGTATAGCCATGGAGCGGAGAAAAATCCTTCATTAGTTTCCCTATCTTCTGCCCGATGGGAATAAAAATAAAAATCGTCACGCTAAAGACAAAACCAAGGACTGCGATAATGGAAATCTTAAACGGAGGCACATATAGTCTATTCCCGTGGTAGTAGCTCCATATCCAGGTCTCGGCATCAGCAGGGATATCAACCTGAATATTCTTTAATAACAAAACTACTACTACACTGATGGCAAAGATCCACGGAAAGACACTGAAGAGGTCTCGCTTTTTTTCTGACAGAAGAAGACCAAGCCCCAGCCCCAGAAAAGAAGCTATAAGAACAGTATTTGAAAAAAATGCTATGGAAAAAATATGCGCAGGTATCCACCGTATAAGGCAGAGCTCCAGAAAAAGACTGAGAAAGCTGACTGAAACAAGTATTAGCTTCTTTAACATTTTAATCTGACCAATTCCTCTCTGATAGCCAGGGAAATAGCTTCTTCATCATCTCTCCCGCCAAGGACTTTGCCTTTCTTAATAAGCGTAGCACTAGCTACAGGGTCTCCAAATCTTATTTTTATTGGAGCGAGTCTCGGAAAACGCTCTGTCCTAGGCCATGCCTGGAATGCACCTTTGATCAAAACAGGCACAAGAGGCACGCCTAATTCCTTGGCGATTATACCTATGCCTTTCTTAAATTCCTTTGGCTCGCCATCTATAGAACGCTCGCCTTCTGGAAAAATACACAGGGCCTTATTATGTTTCAAAATAAAACTCGAACCCTGCATGGCCTCTATGATCTCGGTAGCATCTATAGGAATGATCCTTGAGCGCCTTACCATGTTCCTCACTATAGGAAATATAAAATACCGCCTGAATCCAATAAAAAATAGATCCAATTCTATCCTGACCGGAACTCCAGCCGCCACGATAAAGCCGTCTAGAAAACTCGTGTGATTCACACACAGGACATACGGCCCTTTCCTCGGAATCTTATTAACGTCTTCCACTTTAAGATTATAAAAAATCTTGAAAAATATCTTAAAGAGTCCCGTGATCAAAAAAGTAATCACGTAATCAACCCAGCTTATACGCAATAATATCTTTTTCTGAAATTCTTCTGGCAAAGGCTGTCTTAGGATCTCAGGCCATGATATGGCTTTTCTTCCTTGTCCCTTCTCGCTTTTAGATCCTTTTCTCTCGCCTTCTCCAAGTAATTCCTCTACTTTCAAGAGTACGTCCTTTATTGTAAAGATCTCTCCTGCGACCATCTCTTCAGGAAACGTTATATCAAAACATTTTTCAATAGCCAGCACGAGCTCCACCCTGCCGAGCGAATCAACACCCAGGTCAAGCTCTATGCTATCATTAAGATGTATCGGGCCTTTGACATCCAGCGCATCCTGTATACACTTGATCAATCTCTTTGCGTTAGGAGACCCGGCCATCGCCTCTTCCTGAGGCGTCAGCTCTTTCTCTTCTTTCCTCTCATCTAAAATAACAGGCATGATCTTTTTTTCGATCTCGTAGCGTTTCATCTTCCCGAGCACTGTGCGAGGAAGGGCTTCCTGGGTAACACTCAATCCCATGATGTGCTTATAACCCGGCAGGTCCTTTGAAAGATTATCAAATGTAGCCTTTATTACCTTTCGTACATTCATCTCTCCCCGCTCCTTAAAAAACTCAAAGTCCGGTACCACGACCGCATGCAAATATTCTAATTTACTTCCGCCCTTATCTTTTAAGACACCTAAAACGCACATCTCCTTTATATAGGGTGTCACAGAATAATGTTTTTCTATCTCTTCAGGGTAGATGTTTTTTCCTGATGAAAGGACGATCATCTCCTTGGACCGGCCTGTAATATAAAAGTACCCGTCCTTATCCGCATACCCGAGATCGCCTGAAAAAAACCAGCCGTCCTTGATCACTTCCCTGGTCTTTGCCTCATTATTATAATATCCTTTCATGACATTCGGACCTTTGATAGCGATCTCCCCTACTCCGTTCACATCTTTACTGAGGAGCTTTAGCTCTACATCAGGTATAGCCTGTCCGATCGAACCGATCTTTGGCCTTCTTATTGGATTTAAGCTGGCAACAGGAGATGTCTCTGTCAGGCCATATCCTTCTAATATCTTAAAGCCAAGCTTAAAAAAATCTCGCGCTACGGTCGCATCAAGCTTTGCTCCTCCGCTTATAAAAAAACGAAGTTTTTTTCCAAAGGCACCTCTGAGGCCAGGTATCAAAGGTTTTGCAAGACCAAGAGATATCGCTAATTTTATATAGAGCCCTCTAGCGCCTCCTACTTTATCGAGTTTCTTCATCATGCGAGCGTGCATCATATGATATATCTGCGGCACGCCAATAAACATGGTCGCGCCTACTTCTTTCATATAGTCGCTCAATTTCTCCGGCCAGTCAGGTGGCACATATATGATCCTGGAGCCTGAAAAAAACGGGGCGATAAACGTGGTCATAAGTGAATATGAATGATAAAGTGGCAGGACAGATAATATTACATCTCTTGTAGAAAAGATCTTCATCTGTTTCATGGAATAAAAATTTGCGCAGAGGTTTTTATGCGTCAGCATCACGCCTTTTGGAAGATCTGTGGTGCCAGAGGTATATAAAAGGACCATTGTCTCGTCTGGCTCCACGCGAGCGCTTTCGATCTTTCCCTGCAAGGGCGATTCTTTTATATCTTCAAATGTAAGAATACGGATTTCTTCTTTTAAGGATTCAGACAGCCTCTGGTCCTCTTTGGAAATAAAAGCAAGCGTTGCTCCGGAATCAGAGATTATATTTTTAATACCTTTTTCAGACATCCGCGGATCAAGAGGTACTACAACTGCGCCTATATAAGCTAACGCAAAAAAGATTATTATCCACTCAGGAGAGTTCTCAAGGATAATTATCACTCTGTCAGATTTTCTGATGCCAATCGAGGATATGAAACAGGCTGCAGCCTTCACCTCTTTATCCAGCTCAGTGTAAGTCAGGGTCTTAAATCTACCGCCTGCCCTATTCTCGATTGCAATCCTATCCTGGAATTGCTCGACCGATCTAATAAAATTCTCGTTCATGCTATAAGCTACCATCCTAATGAAACTCCTCCGCCTAAATACCTGTCTCTCTCCTTAAGGAAAGACTCTATATAAGCAATGCCTTTTTTATCCAAGATATCTTTTGTCAATTTTAGGGTTATAATCTTTTTTCTGCTGGGAGAAAGCTCCAGTTCGATCTTTCTACCCTTCGTCACGCTCCACTTGCCTGAAAAAATAATCTTTCTTTTGATGTGCTTCCCTTTTGATATCTCTATTATAATGTTAAATATGAGATAAGTCTTGCCTCTTTTTGGGATTACATGACCTAGTGATGTCCGAAAATTAAACCCCGAACCAATCCTTTTATCCAGAATGTAACTGAGCCGGCCCCTCTTCTTTATGCACCAGGAACCCTTAAGCTTTATAGAATTCTCCCCTGGTCCAAATATATATTCTATTTCTCTATTTTTATTTACTTTCCATGCGTTAAAAAAAGTCAGGGTGTCAGATCTCCCATCTCCTTTCTTTACGCCAAAGGTAAGCCGATTATGTTTATCTGCCTGCCACGCGCCATGGAGCTTCATGGTATAAACTGAACTTTTATTTTTGGATTGCCTGGAATTCAGTAAAAAGATTATTTCGTTAGAGCGTGCATCTATGATCCCTGTCTTTAACCTGAGTCGGTTCCCCGCATACTGGTTATTCCATTTATCCAGGACGTAAACAAGGTTGTGCTTTTCATTCAGTAAATACCTGCCGGAAAATTTTATCTTCTGAGGAATGCTAGATGCGGAGGATTTAAGGATTTCGTAGGAAAGCTTGTTCTTTTTATCCGTCTTAAACCGGCCACTCACGACCTGACGGAATTGCTTGACTTCAGATCGCTTGCTAGACTTCTTAACGATAAGTCTATTGTGAGGATCTACCTCGTATAAAATTCGCGACTTCATAGTCTTTCTAAAAATCCCTTGATCCCTGAAGAATATCTATCCCCTGAATCCTGGTAGCAGCTATTATGACTACCCCTTAGCACAAGATGCGTTTTTTCTCCAGAAGAAGCATTGAAGAGTTTTACAGAATGACCGAATGGCACTATCTCGTCATCCTTGGAGTGCATTATAAGTTTTGGGATACCCACATCCTTTATCTTGGTCAGGATATCAAATCTCGAAGAGATAAAAAACGTGGGAAATATAGGATAAATCTCTCTTGCCATATCTGGCGTAGATGTAAAAGCGGATTCTGTTATTAGCGCCTCTACAGGCCTTTGTAAGGCAAGATGGGTTGCGACCGCACCACCAAGAGATTCGCCATAAAGGATTATCCGGTCAGGAGAGACCTTTTTTTCGGAAACCAGGTATTCATACGCGGCCAGAGCATCTTTGTAAAGGCCTCTCTCAGAAGGCCTTCCAGTGCTCCTTCCATACCCTCTATAATCAAAGATAAAGACGGAAACGCCTAAACTATTCAATATCCCTATCTTATATATCCTGTGGCTTATATTTCCTCCATTGCCATGGCAGAATAAAAGAGTAAATCGTGAATCTTTCGCAGGGATCAGCCAGGCATTCAATTTCTTACCGTCATCTGTAACGACATACTCGTCACTGTAAGATAGGCCTATATCAGCTGGGGTATATTCCAAATCTTCCATCGGAAAATAAAGAGATCTGTATTCAAAATAACGTAAATAACCTAATAAAAACATTACTACTATAATTATGTAAACAATATTCTTAGGCATATTATAAAGAATGAGCTACTATCCCTCCAAGAACAGCCACGTCTTCGGTTGGCAGAATCTTTTTTATGGTTTCGTTAAATAAAATATTACAATCTGCACTGAACTCATCATCTTTGGCCCAAATGACTACTCCGACCTTTACCCCCGGAAATACCTCTATAGATACAGCTGCGCTTCCTGCGTCCATCTTCTCTGCTCCTAAAGGTCTTGCTACTTCAAATATTAAAGCAGGGTTATCTCCGTATTTTTTAAGTATAGGCTCTATAGCTCTTTTGCGAAATGCTGGAAAATATTCTTTTCCACCTTCTGTCTCCTTGAATGATATCCATTTGTCTTTATTTGTATCTCCGATTTTATTTTCAGCCGCAAGATAATGAAGTATTAAAATCTTATAATAATCCTTTGCCTTGATATTGCGGGATAAAGACAGAATCTCACTTTTAGAAAAATCCACCTCGTACTCGTCGCCCAAAAACCTTATGCGCCTGTTTCCGAGCCCAGCACCAAACACTCCCCATGCCTTTTCCAGAGACGCCTCGTATCCCATTATCAATAAAATACCTTGACCAGACAAAGGCCTTTTGCCGGCGCGGTCTGACCAGCTGCCCGGCGCTCTCTTTTAGATAAGATAACTTTCACCTCGCCTGGCTTTGTCCTGCCCCTACCCACATCTATCAATGTGCCGACAATATTCCTGACCATATTGTACAAAAAACCGTCTGCCTGTATATATACTTCTATTATAGGAGATTTATTAACGACATTACATCTCGTAATAGTACGCACAGAGCCTTTTTCTTTTTTATCGCTTGCCTGGAAGGACTTGAAATCTTTCTTTCCGATAAAATATCTTGCCGCCGCTTTCATCGCGTCTATATCCAGGTCATAAGAAACAAGGGCAGCATGCCTCTTCAGTAAAGGCGAACGTATCTTTCTGTTGATTATGATATACCTATAGAGCTTTTCTTTGGCATCAAACCTGGGATGAAAATCCAACTTTACTGCCTCTGTAGAAACAACAGCAATGTCTTTGGGGAGGTAACTATTAAGGCCTCTCTTTATATTACGTAAAGGTAGGTTTGAATCTATTTTAAAACTTGCTGACTGGGCCTCTGCATGAACGCCTGAATCTGTGCGGCCAGCACCCGCCACCTTAATCCTTTTTCCAAAAAGGCATTTTCCTGCTTTTTCAATCTCTTCTTGTATTGTTTTTAATTTTTTGCCTCGACGCTGACTCTGCCAGCCACAAAACCTGGTGCCGTCATATTCGATTGTAAGGTGTATATTATGTATCACTTGATCAAGGCTTCTGCGATCTGGATTGCGTTCAATGCCGCGCCCTTACGTAGATTATCACTTACAACCCAAAGATTAAGACCGTTTTCTACAGATTCATCCGCGCGGATCCTGCCTACATAGGTAGCATCTTTTCCTGCAGCATCTAGTGGAAGGGGGTACTGCTCTTTTGAAATGTCATCTATGATCTCAACGCCAGGGGTATTTCTTAAGATCTCGATTGCCTCATCCGGAGTCAGTTTCTTTTCGGTTTCAATATTAACTGCCTCTGCGTGTGACGTCAAAACCGGGACACGCACACAAGTAGCAGTGATCCTTATGTTATCATCTTCCATGATCTTCCTGGTCTCATTTACCATCTTCATCTCTTCTTTAGTGTACCTGTTTGGCAAAAATACATCTATGTGAGGGATGACATTAAAGGCGATCTGATCAGGAAGCACCTTTTTGACCTTCTTTACGTCCTTACTCGCCTCTCGTCTTTTGCTCCTAACAGCTGCCTCAGTCTCTTCCCATAGCTGATCCACTGCCTCTTTTCCCCATCCAGAAGCAGATTGATAGGTAGAGACAACTATCCTTTTTATCTTTGCTGCATCATGGAGCGGTTTTAAGGCCACGACCATCTGTATGGTGGAGCAATTCGGATTTGCTATAATACCTTTATGTCTCTTTATAACTTCGGGATTCACTTCAGGCACCACAAGAGGTACTCCGGGATCCATCCTAAAAGCACTAGAATTATCCACTACCACGCAACCTGCCTTTGCAGCAATAGGTGCAAATTCTTTACTGATCCCAGCCCCTGCTGAAAACAAGGCAATCTCTATATCCTTAAAAGAATCTTTCCTGAGTTCCTGCACCTCATGATCTTTTCCGCAGAATTTCAGTTTCCTCCCTTTTGAGCGACCGGATGCTAAAAGCCGGATCTCCTTGACAGGAAACTTACGCTCCTGTAGTATCTTTATAAACTCGCCACCCACCATTCCAGTGGCCCCGACTATAGCAACATTATATTTTTTAGCCATAAATACCTCGTTTGTTATAAATTCTTTACTACTAAATCACCGACTTCACTCGTAGAATAACCCATCTTGCCTGCTGAAAGACTTTTTAGTTTTTCTCCGGTCACCTTCATCACTGAACGCTCCAGCTCTACTGCGGATTTCTTCTCGCCCAGAGATTCCAGTAACATCCCCAATGCGCAGATAGCGGCAAGAGGATTGATCACGTTCTTTCCTGTGTATTTCGGAGCAGACCCGCCTATTGGCTCAAACATGGAAATTCCTAAAGGATTTATATTGCCTCCTGCAGCAATACCCATACCGCCTTGGATCATAGCTCCAAGATCAGTAATAATGTCTCCGAACATATTATCTGTCACGATGACATCAAACCATTCTGGATTCTTTATCATCCACATGCAAGTCGCATCCACGTGGGCATAATCTGTCTTCACGTCTTTGTACTCTCCTGCGACCTCATTAAACGTCCTGTCCCATAGATCCCACGCATAAGTCAGAACATTTGTCTTTCCGCAAAGCGTAAGGTCCTTTCTTTTGTTTCTCTTCTTAGTATACTCAAACGCGAATCTGACGCAGCGCTCAACACCCTTTCTTGTATTGTGAGAAA
Organism: uncultured Planctomycetia bacterium; assembly: GCA_964652265.1. GTDB lineage: Bacteria > Omnitrophota > Gorgyraeia > Gorgyraeales > Gorgyraeaceae > JAHIUV01. The sequence continues at coordinate 54,011 of CAZZAL010000002.1, read as the reverse complement.
CCTGAAGAGCTATTTCATCTTTTGTACCTTTCTTCTGGAATTCACCCATGCCTTTGTACAGGCCTTCTGTATTTTCTCTTACAACGACAAAGTCTATATCCTCTGGTTTCTTGTCTTTTAAAGGTGTCCACACCCCTGGATAGAGTTTTACTGGCCTCAAGTTTATATACTGCTCAAAATGAAACCTGAGTTTTAAAAGTATCCCCTGTTCCAATATGCCTGGCTTGACGTCTGGGTGTCCTATCGCGCCCAGATATATCGCGCTCACACTAGAAAGTTCCTTTAAGACAGAATCAGGCACGAGTTCTTTTTTCTTTAGATATCTCTCTCCGCCAAGATCATATTCTACTGTCTCGTATTTAAAATTATTTTTCTTGCCTAATGCCTCAAGAACCTTTAGTCCCTCTCTTACTACTTCTGGTCCTGTCCCGTCTCCTGCGATCACCGCTATCTTGTACATTTATTAGCTCTCCTTTTGATCCATTTTAAAAGTCCGCCTGATTTTATGATCTCCTGAATAAATTTAGGTAGAGGCTGGACCTTGCACTGTTCGTTTTCGGATAGATTTAAGATCTCGCCCCTATCCAGATCCACCTCAAGATAGTCTTCGGCATGGATATTCGTTGCATCATCTATCTCTAGTATGGGGAGACCTACATTTATCGCATTCCTGTAAAAGATCCTGGCAAAACTCTCTGCTATCACGCACGAAACACCTGCGCCTTTTATTGAGATCTGGGCATGCTCTCTTGAAGAGCCACATCCAAAATTCTTGCCAGCGACTATTATATCTCCCTTGGAGACCTTTTTTGCAAAGCTGGCATCGATATCTTCCATGCAGTGTTCTCCAAGTTCCTTTTCATCCTGGGTATTGAGAAACCTGGCCGGTATTATCTCATCTGTATTTACATCATCCCCGAATTTCCAGACCTTGCCCTTGAACTTCATATTAGATTACCTCGTCAGGATGCGCGATCCTGCCTTTTATTGCGCTTGCTGCAGCCACGGCTGGATTGGAAAGATAGACCTCGCTGGAAGGATGTCCCATCCTACCCCGGAAATTTCTATTAGTAGTTGCGATCGCACGCTCACCTTTTCCTAAAATACCTAAGTGGCCTCCGAGACAGGGACCGCAGCTCGGAGTTGAAAAAACACCGCCTGAGTTTAAAAATATATCAGCAAGGCCCTCTTTCATGGCCTCCAGATAGATCTTTTGGGTAGCAGGTATTATTATCAGACGGACATTTGAGTTGACCTTTTTGCCTTTTAATATCCTGGCAGCTATCCTTAAGTCACTGATCCTGCCATTTGTGCACGAGCCGATCACTGACTGATCAATAGTTACATTTTTAAACTTAGTCACTCCTCCGGCATTGCTCGGCAGATGTGGAGCAGAGACCTGTGGTTCGATCTTTTTAACATCATACTCGCGGACTTCATGATATTTAGCATTCTTATCGCTTTTAAAAAACCTTTTGCTTTTTACTTTATACTTTGTACTAGCCAGATACCTGCGCGTGATCTCGTCTGGTTCTATGATCCCTGACTTCCCTCCTGCCTCAATAGCCATGTTGCACATCGCAAATCTATCATCCATGGGCAATCTACGGATGGCCTCGCCACTAAACTCCATAGCCCTATATAAAGCTCCGTCTACGCCGATATCTCCTATTGTATGTAGAATCAGGTCTTTTCCGCTCACCCATTTAGGCATCTTCCCGTGATAAACAAACTTCATTGTCTCAGGTACTTTCAGCCACACGCAGCCTGTAATAAAACCAGCTGCAAGATCTGTAGAGCCCACGCCAGTTGAAAATGCGCCAAGCGCGCCATACGTACAAGTATGAGAATCAGCCCCTATGATCAAATCACCTGATCCCACAAGACCCTGTTCTGGCAAAAGCGCATGTTCCACGCCCATACGGCCTACTTCAAAATAATTCTCTATTCTATGCTTCTTGGCAAAATCCTTTAAGATCCTTGCCTGCAAGGCACTCTTCCTGTCCTTCGCAGGCGTAAAATGATCTGGCACAAGAGCGATTCTTTTCCTATTAAATACCTTTTTGGCCCTAGAGACTTCGAATTCCTTTATAGCAATAGGTGCAGTAATATCATTTCCGAGCGCCATATCTATCTTAGCGTAAATAAAATCTCCCGGAGCAATAGAATTTTCTTTTGTATGGGCTAGTAATATTTTTTCAGTTATTGTATATGCCATGATTAATCCTATAAGTCTATCACCAGTGCCACTTCTTCGCAATCAGGAAACTTGACGCATTTTATGCATTCTGACCAGATCTTATGCGGCAGGTCTGAATGATCGACTTTTTTGAATCCAAATTTCTCAAAAAATAAAGGAACATATGTAAGTGCGAATACGCGTTTCACTTTGAGCCTCTTCGCATCTTGGAAGGCTGCGCTTACCAAAGCACTCCCGACCTTCTTTTTCTGGCTTGAGGCAAGCACCGCAAGAGACCTCACTTCTGCAAGGTCCTCCCATGTAACATGCAATGCCACGCAGCCGGTGACCTTACCTTTTTCCTCATAGACAAAAAAATCCCTGAGGTTTTCATACAGCTCGTTCAATGAACGAGGCAACATCTCGTCTTTTTTTGCATAAAAATTTATCAATTCCTGGATATCCTTTATATCTCCTACATGGGCTTTTCTTATCATGCTACAACACCGTGCCCTTTGGTATAACAACTATGCCTGAGGCAGTCACCTTGAAACGCTTGCTGTCTTTTTTTAAATCAAAACCTATCTCCATCTTCTGCGGGACCCTTACATACTTATCTATGACAGCGCGCTTTACTTTAGCATGTCTTCCTATATCCACACCTTCCATAAGAATAGAATCTGACACCTCTGAAAAACTGTTTATCCTGACATTGGGCGAAAGTATACTCGACTGCACCTTACCTCCACTTATAATACAACCATTACAGACAAGAGAATTAAGAGCCATGCCTATCCTTTTCTTGTCCTCGTGAGCGAACACAGTCTTTGCAGGGCCAAACTGCTCCTGGTATGTCCTGAAAGGCCATTCCTTATCGTATAAGTTAAACGCTGGCAAGATCTTTACAAGGTCCATATTGGCCTCGTAATACGCATCTATATCTCCGACATCCCTCCAGTACCTCGGCTCATTCCTTTCTTTATCTATAAAATTATAAGCGCAGACCTTGTATCTACCTAGCATCGAAGGTATGATATCCCTTGCAAAATCATGCGACGATTTCTTGTCTTTGGCATCTTGTGATAAAACCTCTTTCAACACCGTTCTATTGAAAATATATATGCCCATTGAAACATATGCTGTTTTGGAATCCTTGAATAACTTTGCGCCGGAGCCGGGTTTTTCAGTAATAGTCTTGATACCCGCTGCTCCATCAAGCTCACACACGCCCAACTCATACGCATTTTCTTTGGGCATACTCACAACTCCTACTGTAAGATCAGCCTTTTTGGCCACGTGAAAATCAAACATCTCCTTGTAGTCCATCTTATAAACATGGTCCCCTGCAAGGATAGCGACATAATCCGGTTTTTCATCCTCGATCGCATAAATATTCTGATAGATAGAATCTGCTGTGCCTTCATACCAGCGCTCATCAACCCTCTGCTGGGCAGGTATGACGTCTATGTACTCCCCTAGTTCTCCATTCAGCACATTCCAACCCCTGACAATATGTTTTGTAAGAGAAGATGACTTATACTGGGTCAGGATATGTATCTTTCGCAGTTCCGAATTAATACAATTAGAAAGTGTAAAATCTATGATCCTATACACGCCACCAAAAGGCACTGCTGGCTTTGCCCTGTCTTTTGTAAGAGGGAAAAGCCTTTCGCCTTTGCCTCCAGCCATTATAAATGCAAGCACATTCTTCAACTCTACCTCCTATATAGACGCCTATTATATACTAACTTAGCCCTTTCAGCAATACCAAAAACTCAAGCGAGGCTTGAATCAACCAGGCTCCTTGTGTAGGCGTGCTGAGGATTTTTAAAGATATCCTCACAAGAACCTATCTCTACAAATCTACCTGATTTCATCACTATTACTCTATCGCATATAGATGCTATGACATTCAGATCGTGGCTTATAAAAAAATAAGTCAGGTTCTTCTTCTTTTGGATATCCATCAAGAGATTCAGGATCTGGGCCTGCACAGATATATCAAGGCTGGAAACAGGCTCATCACATATTATAAATTCAGGATCAGTGGCTAATGAACGAGCAATTCCAACGCGTTGCCGCTCTCCTCCAGAAACCTCAGACGGAAGTCGCCTTAAATAGACCTCTCCCAGGCCTACTTTTTCCAGGATTTCTACTACCTTTTTTCTTCTTTCTAGTGCTGTAAGCCTCTCGTGAATCAGGAAAACCTCTTCCAGGATTTCTCCGATCTTCATCCGAGGATCTAAAGACATATATGGGTCCTGAAAGATGATCTGTAAATTCTTACGCATGCCCCTCATCTTTTCATGAGAAATCTTTAACAGATCCTTCCCTCTATAAAAAACCTCTCCCTCATGGACATCGGTAAGCCGCAAGAGAGTCCTTGAAAGTGTAGTCTTGCCACAACCAGACTCACCTACAAGACCCAGTATCTCGCCTTTAAAGATGGAAAAATCCACGCCGTCAACCGCAGCCACTTTATGTTTTGGAAAAACCTTCTTTAGCTTACGTACTTTTAATAGCTCCATCAAAGAATTGCTCCTTTACCCTTATGCAGCGGGAAACGCCTCCGTTTGAAGTCTCTTCCAGTTGCGGTTCCTCTTTTAAGCATCTATCTATTCTAAATTTACAGCGAGGATGAAATTTACAGCCCCTTGGCAGATCTGAAAAAAGAGGGGCATTGCCTTCTATAGCGTTAAACCTTTCTTTTCTGTGTTCAAAAGACGGTATCGAACCTACTAGGCCCATGGTATAGGGATGCATGGGCTGCGAGATTATATTTTCTTTTGAGGCATCTTCGACTATTCTACCAGCATACATAACAGTTACTTTATCTGAAAGTCTAAAAATCGTCTTTAAGTCATGTGATATAAATAAAATCGAGAGCCTCATCTTGTTCTTTAGTTCCATGATGAGCTCTAATATCTGATTCTGGATCGTGACATCAAGCGCTGTTGTCGGCTCATCCAGCACCAGTAAATCCGGATTTGAAGCAATCGCCATTGCTATCATCACGCGCTGCTGCATGCCTCCAGATAATTCATGTGGATAGATCTTTTTATTACCTGCTATTTTAGAAAGCCCAACACTATCTAGTATCCCAGAGATAACCTCTTCAGTATTTTCCTTGCCAGGTAAGGCCTCTTTTAATTGGTCATAAATCGTAAAAACAGGGTTTAAGGAACTAAATGGATCCTGAAACACATAAGATATCCTTCTCCCCCTGATCGTCCTCAATCCATCGGGATCCAAGGACAAGATATCCTTGCCCTCCAGTAAAATACTGCCTGCATCGATCCTGCCCTTTTCCCTAGGGATAAGCTTTGTTATTGAAAGCCCTATTGTGCTTTTGCCGCAACCTGACTCGCCGACCAGCCCAACGCATTCGCCTTTATCAATAGAGAGATCAACCCCTCGCACTACCTCTATATCGTTATAGCTTACCTTTAAACCCTTTATCTCCAGAATCATACTGTCCTTTTTGTGCCTAAAGCTTTTAAGCTAAACCCTTAGAAACTTCTCCCTTATGCCTTCGCCAAGAAGATTATAACCAAGGACTGTTATAAAAATTGCCAGGCCTGGAAAAAGCATCATCCACCATGCCGCTCCCATAACAGATTTGCCCTCGCTTAAGATATTCCCCCAGCTTGGCGTAGGAGGCTGCACACCTATACCAAGAAAACTCAGGCTCGACTCCACAAGAATTGCAGCAGCGATCCCCAGTGTAATACTCACGAGTACCGGGGCAATGGCATTTGGGATCAGGTGTCTTACAATAATCCTGAGGTCACTTGCACCTATAGCCTTCTCAGCATATATAAAATCTCTCTCCTTTAAACTCAATATCTCTGCTCTTATAAGACGCGCCACGCCCATCCAGCTCGTGACTCCGATTATTATCATGATGTTGACAATGCTCGGCTCCAAAAGCGCGATCACTGCAAGTATCAGAAAAAACGTCGGGAAACAAAGCATTATATCCACAAACCGCATAATCAAGACATCAACCCACCTACCATAGTAACCAGCTAAAGACCCGAGGAGTATTCCGATAATAGCAGAGATACCCACAGCTATCAAACCAACGAGTAAAGATATGCGAGTCCCGTAAACCATGCGGCTGAATAAGTCTCTGCCTAAACTGTCGGTACCTAAGAGATGCTGTCGTGACGGTCCTGTAAGTATATTTTCAATATCAATCTGGCCAGGATCATGTGGGGCAATAAGAGGCGCGAAAACCGCCACTATTGCAAAGAAAAGCACTATCCCTATCCCAAAAATCATTAATCTATTCATTGAGTTTTATCCGCGGATCTACAGCCGCATATGAAATATCTGCAAGAAGATTGCCTAAAAGCGTCAAGGCCGCGCCAATCACCAGGACACCCATGATAACAGGATAATCCCTTGCCATTACTGATTCGTAAAAAAGTCTGCCCATGCCTGGTATACTGAATATGGATTCAAAGATAACACTGCCCCCTATGAGCCCTGGCACAGATAATCCTAAAATAGTGACAACAGGAAGTAGTGCATTTTTCAAGGCATGCTTATAAACCACGTCCCCTTCTTTCAATCCCTTTGCCCTTGCTGTCCTTATGTAGTCCTGTCTCAAGACATGTACCATGTTGCTGCGCATATAACGCGAGATCCCTGCAAGACCGCCAAACGCTGATACAAAAACAGGTAATACCAGATGCCTCGCAACATCGATTATCTTTTCAATCAGACTGAATTTATCAAATTCAAGAGACTTTATACCTGATACAGGTAAAAGCCCCCACCTTACACCTACAAGATCCATAAGGATCAAGCTTAGCCAAAAGGTAGGGATCGCAAATCCGACAAACACAAACACTGTCATGAACCTATCATAAAAACTTTTTTCTTTGACCGCCGAACTCACACCTATGGGCACGCCTATCAAGAATATCAAGATGATCGAGGCCAGGTTTATACCAAGTGTGACCGGTATACGTTCCCCGATCTTCTTGATAACAGGTCTTGAGTCAACAAAAGATATCCCGAAATCAAAACGTAAAAGTCGTTTCAGCCAATCTGTGTATTGAATGTGAATAGGTTTATCCAGGCCATAGAGCCGCTCGAGCCTCTCGCGCGCCTCCATAGAGACCTTTGGGTTAAACTGCGCTTCGAGGTCCGTGGGTTTGCCTGGGGCAAGATGGATCACTGCAAAGGTAATAATAGTTATACCCAATAAAAGCGGAACCAAACCCAATATCCTGCGTAAAATATATTTGATCATCTTGTATATTTTTGCTCTGCCTTTGGCACATGCCATTTTATAAAATTATGGCCAATGCCTGAGGCACCTACTTCAATACCTTTAAACCGGTCATGGATAATAGGTAATGCTAAGGGCACATACAAAAATAGATACGGCTGCTCCTCATATAAGATCTCATGGATCCTGTGGTATATCTTCTTCCGCTCGGCCTGGTCAAATTTGCTTCTGCCTTCCAAAAGTAATCTATCGACCTCAGGATTTGAATACCCGACAAAATTAAATTCACCCTGCATGGTCTTTGACGAATGCCATATATCATACATATCAGGATCCAAACTCAAGCTCCACCCCAGAAGCACTGCGTCAAATCTTCTTTTATCTATAAACTCGCTGACAAAAGTGCTCCATTCTATTATCTTTATCCTGACATCTATCCCGACCTCTTTTAATCTCCTCTGTATGATCTCCGCTGTCATCCTGCGCTCGTTATTACCCTGATTTGTAATGATAGTAAATGAAAATTCTGCACCGTCTTTCTCTAATATATTGTCTCCATCTTCATCGCGCCACCCTGCTTCTTCTAAAAGTGCTCTTGCTTTTCCAGGATCATACTCTAGAGGCCGTACATCCTTGTTATAGGCCCATGATTCTGGTATAAAAGGTCCTGTCGCGACTCTCCCGAGTCCCAAAAGCACTCCCCGTATGATCTCATCTTTATCTATTGCATAATTTATTGCCTGCCTGACCCTTAGATCCTTAAACCTTCCATCTTCTAGATTGTATCCCAGATACGTATATCCAAAACTTGGAAAATTAAACTTTTGAAAATTCTCCCTGAAAAACTTGTTGTCTGTCTGCCTCTTAAACTGTAAAGGTGAAAGAGAAATATAATCTACTCCCTCTGCCCTTAGCTCCAGAAACATCGTCGCCTGGTCAGGTATAATCCGGTATATGTAGCGGTCTATGCCAGGTCTGCCTTCAAAATAATCATGATTAGACAATAGCTCTACCTTCTCGCCTGTCTTCCACAATTTAAATCTATACGGCCCTGTGCCAACAGGACTTCTTGAAAAATCTGTACTATTTAGGTCTTCCCCTTCAAGCAGATGCTTAGGCATGATATTCATGCCCCAGCTGGAAAGACCTGGGGAAAACGGCTCTTTGTATACAACCTTCAACGTGTAATCATCCAGGATCGCAAACTCTTCGACCATCTGGAAATCTCCGCTGTAAGGCGTCCTTACATCCGGGTCTATCAGGCTCTTGTACGTAAACTCTACATCTCTTGCTGTAAAGGGCAAGCCGTCTTGCCACCTGATACCCTTTCTTAAATAAAATATGATCTCGAGCCCGTCCTCTGAGACATCCCATCTTTCAGCAAGGTCTCCTACTAGATTTAAATCCTTGTCATATTTTACAAGGCCATTAAATACAAGTCCGCAGATCGCACCTGAAGAGCTATCAGAAGCCAGAATAGGGACGAGCGTCCGCGGTTCACCAATAGAACCGACTACTATTGCGTCACCGTAATCCGGTCTGAATCCCAAAAGGAGTAGTCCTATAAACAAAAAGACCGCCTTTTGAAAGACGGTCTTTATTTTTCTGATAATGCTTTTTTGAATAGCCAACTTATTCTGCCTCGTTCGTACTCCCTTGCGTTTCTTCTGAGATAGGGACTGTATCCGGAATTTCTTCAGCTTCAGCAGCATCATCCACCTCAACTGTCTCTGTTGCCACTGGAGTATCAACTCTTTCCACTAAAGACTTGGACCTACGACTAGAGATGATCGCCAGCGAAAGACAGCTTAAGATAAAAACAACAGCGCACACCGTAGTCATCCTTGTAAGGACTGTCGTACTCTTTGTGCCGAACAAACTCTGCATCTGTGAACCGCCAAAAGAATCAGCAAGCCCCCCGCCGCGACCTGCCTGAAGCAGGATCACTCCTATCAAAAAAATACTGACTATCACATGCACTACAATTAAAATCGCATACATATTACCTCTCCTCCTTATAATACCGCGTTCTGCACGATCTCTGTAAATGAATTCACGTCAAGGCTCGCTCCGCCTACAAGCGCACCATCAACATCTTCCTGTGTCATCAATTTTGCTATATTCCCCGGCTTCACACTGCCTCCGTACTGTATCCTTATCTTTACAGAAGTCTCTTTATTATAGGAACGTTCTATATAATCTCGGATAAACTTATGCGCCTCTTGCGCTTGTTGCGGGGTAGCGGTCCTGCCAGTACCTATTGCCCATACTGGTTCATACGCAATAACTATTCGCGCAACCTCGTCCTTAGGCATATCCTTTAACCCTCTTGAAAGCTGTTTCTCCAGGATCTCAAACGTCATGCCAGTATCTCTTTCTTCTAGCTTCTCACCTACACACATTATAGGGACCATGCCATGCTTTAACGCTATGCGAACTTTTTTATTCACTTCCTCATCAGTCTCCCCGAAAATATGCCTTCTTTCTGAATGTCCGATTATCACATACCTGCATCCTGCATCCTTAAGCATCATAGGAGAAACCTCTCCTGTAAAGGCGCCTTCTGTCTCCCAGTACATATCCTGCGCGCCCAGCATAATACTCGAGTCTATAATCTCGTCATGTACCTTGGCTAGTGCTGTAAAAGGAGGCACTATTACAATATCTGCATCTGAAAATGTATAAAATTTCCTTTTAAGCCCAACAGCCACATCTACGGCATCCTGTACTGTCTTATTCATCTTCCAATTTCCCGCAATAATCGGTCTACGCATCTTATACTCCTCTATACTAACCTGAACCTCCTCAGCGACATCAAAAGTCTCAGGTTAAAGTTATACATCTATTTGTCATTCAAAGCAGCAATTCCGGGAAGTGGCTTACCTTCCATATATTCAAGCGATGCGCCTCCTCCAGTAGAGATATGTGACATGGAACTCTCTAAGCCAAGCTTAGAAATAGCGCTCGCTGTATCGCCTCCGCCTATAATCGTAGTCGCCTTAAGTCCTGCAACAAATCTGGCTATGTCTTCTGTCCCCCTTGCGAATTTCGATATCTCAAAAATACCCAATGGACCATTCCATATAACCATCTTTGCATTCCTTAATTCCTTTTTAAATTCATCGACGCTTTTGGGGCCAATATCAACTCCCATCCAGTTCTGAGGTATTGTCTCGTCCACAACCCTGGTACTAGAATCTGCGTCTATCTTATCAGCAATCAAATGATCTACGGGCAGCACTATCTTCACGCCTTTTCGTCTTGCCTTTTCTTTTAATGTCCTTGCAATATCCAGCTTATCAGGCTCTAATTTAGAATTGCCTATTTCTTTGCCTTCAGCTTTTATAAATGTATAGGCCATACCGCCGCCTATAAGCAATGCATTGACCTTATCCAAAAGATTCTCTATTACTGTGATCTTGTCAGACACCTTTGCCCCGCCCAGTATCGCGACAAACGGCTTTGGCGGATCAGAAAGCGCCTTTTCAAAATATTCGATCTCTTTTCCAAGTAAAAATCCTGCAACCGCTACCTTTAAAAATTTAGTCACACCTTCTGTGGATGCATGTGCACGATGCGCAGTACCAAAAGCATCATTCACATATACTTCACCGAGAGTTGCAAGTTCTTTCGCAAAACTAGTATCGTTCTTTGTCTCTTCAGCATGAAACCTCAGGTTCTCAAGAAGTACGACCTCGCCATCCTTTATACCAGAGACTACCTTTTTTACCTTAGGGCCGATACATTCATCTAACTTTATGACTTCTCTACTCAGGAGCTCTGAAAGCCTCTCGCTGACAGGGGTAAGTCTCATGCCATCTTCCACCTTGCCCTTGGGCCTTCCAAGATGGCTCATCAAAATAAGCCTTGCCCCAGAATCAAGCGCATACTTTATCGTAGGTATGGCTGCTTTTATCCTTGCATCACTCGTGATCTCCAGGTCCTTATTAAGAGGAACATTAAAATCCACCCTCATGAGAACCCGCTTACCCTTAATATCAATGTCCTTTATGGTCTTTTTATCCATTAATCAATACCTCCACACCTAATAAGATATTATATATAGCATAAATATGTACTGTATGCAACTGAAAAATCTCATGTCTCTTTCAAGGCCAAGCCTTGGACAAGCATCCTCCAACTTATATCTATCCTCTTCTCTTCCCCAGCACCAAGTCCTATATGCCAGATCGGAAATATACAGGTAGACTGGTAATTCATATCATATGAACGCTCTGACTGTGAGACAGTCTCCACAGGAAAATTCCATATCTTTTCAGGTTCTGTGGAAAACCCAAGAACCTCGCTTGATTCAGCACCCGGCATCGTTACATTAAATTCTGTCCCAAAATAAACATTCAATTTATCGGTACCCTTATTTTTAATGGTGTATAAGATTCCTATCTCTTTCTCTGAATAAATACATATCTCTTTTCTGATAAACACCGGCGTACCTGAGACTTTACCTTCCCGTTCTAATATTACCTTCTTGTCTTTCAAACTAACAGCATACATACCATCTGCAAAATCCCCTGAATCAGTATAATTACAATCTGCGAAATCTCTCTTCTCTAAATCCCTATCTATAAAATGATCTACGAGGCATGAACGTAAGTACCTATCGTAAAAGATGCCTCTTTTTATCCTTTTATCCACGGATTTAATCGCCTCATAAATCTTAAGGGACGAGGTAATCCTGTTATTAAGCTTCTCTATTGCTTTCCTATGATAAGACTCCCTGCGTCTGGCAAGTGTATTTACTAGATTAATAGATTCAGGTTTGTAATCAAGCTCCCTTATGATACCGCCGCATCCAGGATCTATGCTCATGAAAAAATCTTTACTCTCACAAACTATGGAATCCTCTCCATTCTTATAAAGATCGACTCTCCTGGCCTCTTTCCAGTCTTCCTGAGGCTTGTGTTCTATCTTATCGATGATCCTGTCTGCATTTATAAGATGCTCATAGACTGCACTCCTTAAATGATAAAGATAAATACCACCGAACACGCCATGCCAGTAGGCACAATTAGTCTGGGCCTTGTATAACTCTTTCCTGGCTTCTTTCAGTTTTTCTGTAAATTCTGGGACCTCGACCTCGTTAATCTTACGGCTCACGTACAACATCCTTTTGTGCATCTGGTTTGACTCAGGATATTTTGATAAAAAATTCATCCATGAGCCTTCGGACCATTCTAGCATCTCTTCATAAGAGGTCTCTGGAATAGATATGTCTCTTTTTGGAGGATGAGAATCCATGTATTCAGAAAACGTAACCAGTTCTATCCAGTGTCTATTTTTAGTCAATTCCTTAAAAAAATTATCAAGCCAACCTTTCCTGTAAACCCAATCATGCGTCCACGGCCATTCCCCGAATTTCTCAACGTCATCGCCATATGTAAACAAAACGTATTCTTTGTCTTTGGCTATCTTTTTAAAATAATCTATTATTTGACGAGGGGCCTTAAAAGGAATACTATATCGCAAGGTCTTACTTGAAGGAAAAATCGCTAACCTACTTCCTTCATGAGATGTCGTAAAATAGCTACAAAGTTCTCTCTCGCTCACCCCGGCCTTCATAAGATGTGCATCATCTAAAACAGTATATTTTACGCCACAGCTATAGAGGTCTCCTATAAGCTCGGGAGACCACACCCGTTCAGGCATCCACATGCCTAAAGGTCTCCTTCCGAATCTATTTTTACAATAATCGGAGAGCATCTGTACCTGGCCGATCCTGTCGCGCCTTGGTATCGCCTGAAAAATAGGCTCGTAATATCCTCCGCCCATGATCTCTACCCGACCGCTGTCGACCAACGCCTTTACCTTATCTAAAAATTCGGGATGAAAGTCTTGGAAATAATCCAGGAGATTGCCTGACAAATGAAATGTCATCCTTGCCTCGGGATATTTAGAAAATACCTCCAGGAAAGGTTTATAGCAATTGCGGTAGGAACGTTCAAGGATCTCGCCAAAATTTCCAACAGGCTGGTGAAAATGAAGGCCCATTGCAAAACTGATCTTATTCATATGCTATTTTTGCATTACAATTTATTGTACAGGTTTTCGTATTTCTCTGCGGATGAATTCCAGGAATAATCACAAGATAGGCCATTATATAGAAGTGCTGTCCATAGCTCTTTATCTTTAAAAACGCTGCAGGCTTCCTTAATAGCTCCCAAGAGTGCACAGGCAGTGGCATCTCTAAATTTAAAACCATTGCCTTCTTTTGCGGAAGAATTGAAATTCATAACAGTATCATCCAGACCCCCGACTGCCCTCACAACAGGGACTGTAGCATATTTAAAACTATACAACTGGTTTAGGCCGCACGGTTCATATCTCGACGGCATAAGAAACATATCTGCACCTGCCTCTATTTTATGAGCAAGCGCATTATCAAAATCTATCTTTGCGCCTACGTGTCCCTTGTGCCTGGCTGCAAGATCCCTGAATATATTATTGTATTTTTCATCGCCAAACCCCAGGAGCACAAAATCAACGCCCACCCTGATCATCTCCTCCATTGCATCGGCAACAAGGTCAATGCCCTTTTGTTCAGCAAGTCTTGTTATCATGCCAATAAGAGGACGGTCTTTATCGTATTTTATGCCGAAGTCTTTCACGAGGTCTTTTTTGCACTCGATTTTTCCGTCCAGATCCTCCTTGGAGTACTTGGTCTTTATAAATCTATCTGTTTTAGGATTCCATATAGAATAATCTGCGCCGTTAAGTATCCCATGGAGATCCTTTTTTCTTGTCTTTAAAAGTCCGTCAAGTCCGCATCCGAATTCAGGTGTCAAAATCTCGCTGGCGTAGCCTTTGCTTACAGTAGTTACAGCGTCTGAATAGATTATACCGGCTTTCATAAAATTAAGTCTGCCCCAAAACTCGAGCTTGTGCATGGTAAATAAGCTTCTGGGAATATCCAGCTCATCCATGACCTCTTTTCCAAAAAGCCCCTGGTACGCCATGTTATGTATTGTAAAGATTATCTTCCTAGATTTGAACCCGGGATCTTCTTTATGAAAAAGTCTTACGTAAAGCGGGATAAGGGCTGACTGCCAGTCATTGCAATGCAAGATATCCACATTACCTATATGGACGAACGATGCTATCACGGCCTTTGCGAAAAACCCAAAGCGCAATGCATTATCCGGATAATCACCTTGAGGGGTTCCATAGAGCTGATCCCGATTGTAATATTCGTCTTTCTCTATGAAATATACATCTACACTGCCCTGTTTTAAAAAATACAGGTTAAAATCCTTTTCTTTCTTCAAAAGTTCAGGGGAAAAACCATTCTCTCTGACAGATTTATAAAGTGGCAGGATTACGCTGCAGTTATGTCCTCTTTTGCTAAGTGCTTGAGGTAAGGCCCCGGCAACATCTGCTAGACCCCCTGTCTTTGCAAAAGGAAAAACCTCTGAGGAAACAAATAGTATGTTCACAAATGGATCGGTGCCACGCACTAGTGCGCGACACCATTTTATTTATAAGCCTTTGTTTGCAATTAGTTCTATAAGATCAACGACCCTGCAAGAATAACCCCATTCATTGTCATACCAGCTCATGACCTTTACAAGCCTCTTATCGATTACAGTAGTTAGATCTGCATCAACAATAGAAGATTTCGGATTACCATTGAAATCTTTTGACACAAGCGGTTTTGTGCAATATTCGAGTACCCTGCTGAGTTTTCCTTCTGCTGCCTCTTTCATAGCCCTGTTTACCTCTTCCTTGGATGTGTCTTTCTCGACCTCGCAGACAAGGTCCACGAGTGAAACGTTCGGGGTAGGCACCCTGATCGCGAGTCCATCGAGCTTGCCCTTTAACTCTGGCAATACCAGGCTCACCGCCTTTGCCGCCCCAGTCGTTGTCGGTATCATAGAAACTGCAGCTGCCCTGGCCCTCCTCAGGTCTTTATGCACAAGGTCCAGCACCTTCTGGTCATTTGTATAAGAGTGTATAGTAGTCATCAATCCCCTCTTAAGCCCAAAATTTTCTATCAATACCTTTGCAACAGGCGCAAGGCAATTAGTCGTACAAGAGGCGTTCGAGATTATCTGGTGCTTTGAAGGATTATACATGTTCTCGTTTACGCCAAGAACTATCGTGATATCCTCGTTCTTTGCAGGGGCGGTTATGATCACCTTTTTTGCACCTGCCTGGATATGTTTCATTGCCTTTTCTTTTTCCCTGAATATACCGGTAGATTCCACCACTATCTGTACATCCATGCTTTTCCATGGGATCTCTGCAGGATCCTTATAGTTTAAGACCTTTACTTCTTTCCCGTTCACTACAAGCATCCCATCTTTTGTTTCCACATTCACCTTTAGCTCCCCAAGGATCGAGTCATACTTTAAAAGATGCGCTAAAGATGAGATCGGGACAGGCAAATCATTTACCGCCACAAAATCAATGTTCTTGTTTTCGATCGCTGCGCGGAAAACATTTCTGCCTATCCTACCAAAACCATTAATACCAACCTTTACTGTCATGTCCTTCCCCCTTTCATCCTCTTAGATGTTTTGCTGCCTCTTCAGGTGATGTCGGATTAATATAAAATCCTGAACCCCATTCAAAACCAGCAACGCTTGTCAACTTCGGCATTATCTCAAGATGCCAGTGAAACTCCTCATTGATCCCATTTCTAATCGGAGCAGTGTGTATTATAAAATTGTAAGCCGGGTCTTTCAAGACTTTTTTCACTCTCATAAGTGTATCCTTTAATATTGCTGCCATACTAGAAATCCTTTTATCATCTATTGACTTAAAATTTTGATCGTGCCTCTTTGGCAATATCCATGTCTCAAAGGCAAAGCGCGGTACAAACGGACAGAACGCAAGGAAATCCGCATTCTCTGACACTATCCTTATCTTATCCTGCAGCTCTTGAGCGATCATGTCGCAAAAAACACATCTTTCTCTATAGCCAAAATAATTGGCAGCACCACTCAGCTCCTCCTTTACCCTCTTTGGTACAATAGGAAGTGCAACGAGCTGCGTATGTGCATGTTCCAGGGAAGCACCTGCTGCCTCCCCGTGATTCTTAAAAATCAATACATACTTAAACCTCTCATCTTTTTCCAATTCCAGGATCCTTGAGCGGTATTTAAAAATAACATCTTTTATCTCAGCTACTTTTAAATCAGCCAAGTCTTTATCATGATCTGGGTTTTCAATAATGACCTCATGTGCGCCAACGCCATTGGTCATATCATACAGACCTATGCCACGTTTATCTAAATTACCCTCTATGCTCAAGGCAGGAAATTTATTAGGAACTACCCTGACAGACCAACCAGGCTCATCATGTTTTGTCTTGGATTTGCGTACAGCCTCTACTTCAGGCGGCGTCATCTTTTCATTGCCTGTGCAAAAAGGGCATACCCCGCCTTTCCTTGACTGAGGCTTAAGGTCAAACGCATCAGGCCCTTTTGGATCACTGATATCCACTATTATCCATCTTCCTGTTATTGAATCACGTCGCAATTGTGACATCTAAAGTTTTGTCTCCCGCAGATATCTTGCTGCCTCCTCAGGAGGCATTGAGTTTATATAAAATCCCGAACCCCATTCAAAACCCGCTATATGCGTTATACGCGGTGTAACTTCTATGTGCCAATGATAGTCTTCTTTTATAGTATGCCAGTAGCCAGGTCTTTTTGCGTGTCTGAAAGGCACAGTATGCAACATATAATTATACGGCGGGTCATTAAGTGCTTTTGAGAGCTTTCCGAATAATCTTTTAAATACAATTGCGAGGTCCCTCACCTCAGCCCTTCCAATATCCCTGAAATCTGAACAATGTTTTTTCGGCAATATCCACACCTCAAAAGGAAACCTTGAGGCAAACGGCGCGATAGCCACAATAGTCTTTGTATCCATGACAATGCGGCTGGCATTGTCAAACTCCTGCCTCAACAAATCACAGAATATGCACCGCTCTTTATATTTATAATAAAACCTGGCTCCCCTGAGCTCTTCCTTGACCCTTGTAGGCGTGACAGGCGTAGCTATGATCTGAGATCGTACGTGCTTTGTGGCCTTTGAACCCCCTGCCCTTAATCCGTGATTCTTAAAAAGCAGGCAATATTTAAGGCGCTGGTCTTTTCCTAACTCTGTAATCCTTTTGGAACTCGCATTTATCACATTCTCTATTTGTTTCGCAGGCAATTCATGGATATCTGCGAAATGCTTTGGCGACTCTATTATTACCTCATGTGCCCCGATAGGATCCATCACATCATACATGCCGACACCGCGTCTATCCAGGCTATAACTTACATCTAATCTCTCGGATATACTCGGCACCACCCTGACATTCCAGCCAGGTCCATCTTTTTTTGAGCTCCGCTTTCTGATCGCATAGACCTCTGGAAGCGTATCTTTCTCATGCCCCTCGCAAAACGGACACACGCCTTCTGCCTCCTTTATATGAGAGATCTTAAAGTCAGTCGGTCTTTTTGCCCTCTCAACCGAGATTATTACCCATCTTCCGATTATAGGATCTCTTCTTAACTCTGGCATATTAAGATGTGATTATACCTTAGCTTGACGACTTTGACAATACCAAAAACATCAAGTTAGTAAAAACTGATACCCGACAACATATCCTTGTGACCCGCGATGAATTCCTCGACTTTCATGCGGCGCTTGCCTTGCAATTGAATCTCCTCTATGGCAACTGCACCCTTACCAGTATTTACAATGATATTGCCTTTTCTGACCTCTAAAACCGTGCCTGGCTTTGAGCCTGAATCAGTAGTCTCTACGGGTGTTGCCTTCCATATCTTAAGGATCTTTTCATTCCAGTGTGTAAAGCAACCTGGCCATGGTAGGTACGCCCGGATCCTGTTATAAATCTCATCTGCGCTTAAAGACCAGTCAATAAGCCCATCTTCTTTCTTGAGTTTAGGCGCATAAGTCGCGAGCGTATCATCTTGTCTGAGGAAATTTATTTTTTTACTCTTGCTTAAATCTACTGCTTTTAATAAAAGTTCAGCCCCTTTTTTTGAAAGCTTTTCTGAAAGAGTAATCGCATCGTCTCTTTTATCTATCGCGATTGCCTCTTTCAAAGCTATCTCACCTTCGTCCATCCGTTCATCCATTTTTATAATACTGACGCCTGTTTCCTTTTCGCCACCTGCAATAGCCTGGTTTATCGGAGCTGCCCCGCGATACTTTGGAAGGAGCGAGGCATGCACGTTAAGCGAATATAACTTGGGCAGGACCAGTATTTCTCCTGATAAGATCTGGCCAAAGCTTACGACAATAAATATGTCAGCATTGGACTTCTTTAGATATTCTATTGAATCCCTGGTATTTACACTATCCGGCTGAAAAGTCTTTATGCCTAATCTAATAGCTGCCTCTTTTACAGGCGTAGGGGTAAGCTTAAGGGACCTGCCTTTTTTTCTATCTGGCTGGGTAACGACAAGGCTGACCTCTTCGCTTGCCTTTAAGGCCTCTAATACAGGCACTGCAAATTCAGAACTTCCAAAAAATATTATTTTCATAACTTTGTACAGACCTTTGAAGAAATATTTTTTAAGATCCTTTTCCGCTTTAAAAAACCTATACGGTCTATAAAAAGGATGCCGTCCAGATGGTCTATCTCATGTTGCAAGATCCTGGCTAAAATCCCGCCTGTATCTATCTTGACTCGCTTTCCGTCCTGATCAAGCGCCTCTACAAGGACTAACTCTGGCCTTGAGATATCACTAGTCACATCCACCACGCTCAAACACCCCTCGCAAAAACTGCATCTGCCTTTTTTCTTAAGTATCTTGGGATTAAAAAATACATACGGCAGGCCATTATTTTTATTTTCAACATCCTCTATGACTATAATACGCTTACTGATGCCTACCTGCGGAGCTGCCAGACCAATGCCATCTGAAGCGCGCATGGCCTCTATCATAAGAGAAGCCATTTTACGCTCATGGTCTCCTATAGCCTTCACTACCGCGGCCTTTTTTCTTAATATCTTATCCGGATATACCCTGATTTGTAATTTCCTCATAACTTAGTTATTTTAACATATTCCTTCCATCTTGACAACGAGATAACCTTGCTGTAAACTTGTGCTATATGACAAACGGAATAAGCGAGCAAGATCTAAAAGAATTTTACAATAAAGGAATTCTGGCGCTTGAAAAAAAGAATTATGACTACGCCATCGAGATCTTTTCTCAGATCGTATCGTCAAAATACGACCATCTTCAGGCCCGGCACTACCTGCATCTATCATTAAAAAATAAGGTCGGCGAGACCGATGCTTCTTTTATCACAAATGCTATCAATTATGTCAACAGGCTCTTTGGTACATTTTCTGCTGAATCCATGCTAAAAAAAGGCAATATCTCCGGAGCCCTTGAAAGGTTAGAAAAGATCCTCTCTTCTAATCCAAATGATACTGAAACCCTGAAAAAAATAGCTGATGTGCTCTATAAAAAAGGGTTTACTCCTCACTCGATCCAAAATCTTGAAGAAGCAAAATCTATAAACCCAAATGATACAAGCGTCTTGAAAAAATTGGGTGAGGTCTATCTAAAAAAAGAAGACTATAAAAACGCCAAGTCCAATTACGATGCCGCCCTTAAGATAGATCCAGGCGACACAGAAGCATTAAAGGCCCTCAAAAACCTGGATGCCCTTGGCACGATACAGCGTGAATTTAATCAATAAACTCACTATTATGAAAACATTGGATAAAAAAGGCTTTACTTTAGTAGAAGTACTTATAGTCGTTATAATCATTGGCATTCTTGCTTCAATAGGCGTACCTCAATTCGCGGATAGCATTGAAAAAGCAAAGGGCGTTGAAGCAAGGGCAGGCCTGGGCCATATCCAGACAGGTGAAAAGATATTTTTTGCAGAAAACGAATATTACACGACTAACTTAGAGGATCTGGATATAAGCCTGCCGCAGACGTATTGGGCCATTACGATTAGCGCTCCTACCCTTACAACCTTCACTGCTACTGCTACTAGAGCTGGAGGCCTCCGCTCAGGACAAACCATATCAATGAATCAGGCAGGCTCCCTGTCTGGCAACTGGGAATTTCTCTACTAAGGATCGACGTTAACTGTTACAATAACTCCCTTTTCCCTCCGCCTGTTTCCTAATATCTTTTCCAGTAAAGAAGTAACCTGAAATACCTTATCGGCTTTTAAAAATATATTCCAGCGATACATGCCCCTCACTCGCGAAACAGGAGCAGGAGCTGGACCAAGGATCTTTATTTTTTCAGACTGGTTTTCTTTTTCTAGCCTGTGCCTCAGGAACTGAGCTGCCTTTATGACATTTTCTTCTCTCCTGCCTCTCAAGGTCAAGGCTACCATGTGACAAAATGGCGGAAGGTTCAGCTCTTTGCGAAAAGATAACTCCTTACCAAAAAAAGTATTGTAATCATGACTCTTAGCTGCCTGAATCGCATAATGACCAGGTGTATACGTCTGTATGATCACCCTGCCTCCTAGGTCACCCCGTCCTGCGCGACCTGCAACCTGAGTCAACAGACCAAAGGTACGCTCGCCTGAACGAAAATCAGGAAGGTTTAAGGCAGTATCAGCTGATACAACTCCTACCAGTGTTACCTTTGGAAAATCCAGGCCTTTTGCTATCATCTGTGTGCCTATCAATATATCTATATTATGGTCCTTAAATTTAATCAACACCTTTTCGTGCGTGCCACGTTTATGTGTAGTATCACTATCCATGCGGGCTATCCTGGCCTTTGGAAAAAGCCTGTGGATCTCGCTCTCCACCTTTTCAGTACCCATGCCCCAGTATCTCACATAACTAGAATTGCACTCCGGGCACAGTTCAGGAGGGGGTATCTTGTAATTACAATGATGGCAAGAAAGTTCTTTGGTGTGAAAATGATACGTAAGGCTTACGTTACAGCGTTTACACGTAAGCACATGGCCGCATTTTCTGCAGCTTATAAATGTCGAAAAGCCACGCCTGTTTAAAAAAAGTATTGCCTGTTTACCTTCAGCTATATCCTTGTCTATCCATGTCTTTAGATTCCTAGAAAAAATAGGAAATCTCTTTGCTATTGTCAATTCCTCTCGCATATCCACTATCTCGACTTCGGGTAAGAGTCTAGAATCGATCCTTTCTGGTAATTCTACAAGCTCATATCGCCCCTGTCTTGCAGCATAAAATGACTCGAGAGACGGCGTAGCGCTGCCAAGGATAGCAACAGCACCTGTGATCTCTGCCCTTTTAATTGCAACTTCCCTTGCGCTATACCTCGGGACATCCTCCTGCTTATAAGAGGTCTCGTGTTCTTCGTCCACCACTACAAGCCCCAGATTTTTTACAGGGGCAAATATTGCTGAACGGGCACCTACCACGATTCTAGCCTCTCCAGAAGAGATCCTCTTCCATTCAGACGCACGCTTCGAGCCTAAAAGCCGCGAATGAAGCACTGCGATCTTATCTCCGAACCTAGCCTTGAAACGCGCAACAGTCTGCGGTGTAAGAGAAATCTCAGGGACAAGCACTATGCTCGAATAACCATCCTCAAGCGCATACGCAATAGACTGAAGATACACCTCTGTTTTTCCGCTGCCTGTTACGCCGTGAAGCAAAAAGACCTTGTGTTGTTTCTCATCTATACATTTTTTTATTGAATCTAGCGCCTGCTTTTGCTCTATTGTCGGACTCAGGTGTTTGTCTGAACCATCTATAAATTCTACTTCAGCCTCCTCTGGCTCTTTTTTCCTCTTACGTCTCGTCCCCTTTATACTCCTTTTTAAGACAGCGGGCAGGGCTGCTGAAATCGCCTCGCCCCATGATGAATAATAATATTCCGATATCCATTTTGTAAGTCCAAGCATTACCTCGTCGATCAAAGGCGCCCTATCAAGCACACGCACTATCGGCTTAAGGGTTTTTATGTTAGATATTGAAAAAATCCTGACTACATAACCCGTGACATTCTTAGGGCCAAAGGATACTTCAACAGAAGAACCTACCTTCATAAAGCCCTTTAGATCCTCAGGGATAGAGTATGTAAAGGGTCCTTCGACAGGACGGTTAATGACAATATCCGCAAATCTTTCCTCGCTCACAGTTTCTCCATTATTTTCTTCATATCCTGCCAGACAAGCTTTTTATCGCGGGGGTTTCGAAGAAGATACGCTGGATGATATGTTGGCATAAAAGCTATGCCTTTAAATTCATGCCAGTTGCCCCTTAATTTCGTAATCGGAGTTTTTATATCCAAAAGTGTCTGACTTGCAAACTTCCCAAGCCCGCATATAACTTTTGGCCTTAAGAGTTCTATCTGAGAGTAAAGATGCCCTATGCACTGAGAGATCTCTTCTGGAATCGGATTTCTGTTTTGAGGCGGCCGACATTTCAAGATATTGCATATATACACATCTTC
This sequence comes from uncultured Planctomycetia bacterium, assembly GCA_964652265.1. Taxonomy (GTDB): domain Bacteria; phylum Omnitrophota; class Gorgyraeia; order Gorgyraeales; family Gorgyraeaceae; genus JAHIUV01. The sequence continues at coordinate 31,180 of CAZZAL010000002.1, read as the reverse complement.
TCGCTTTAATCCCATTGCCTCGATTATCTTTGAAAGAAGTATCCCTGCTTCGCCTACAAATGGCCTGCCCTGTTTGTCTTCTTCATGGCCAGGCGCTTCTCCTACAAACACCAACTTTGCATCTATGCTGCCTTCGCCAAAAACAACACTACACCTTGAGCGTGCCAGCTGACACCTCTTGCATTCTATTGTCTTATTTTTCAATAGCGAGAGTTTTGTCGCCTTTCCCTGAGACGAAAAAAGAAATTCAGACACCCCGCCCTCTTTTTCCATCTCCAGATAGCGCCTTACTGCTCCTACTATATCCTGCATCGCCTCTCCTTTTAGCACTACGGTCTAGGGTGAAATTTATGATGAATGGATTTGAGCCTGTCTTTGCTTACATGCGTATAAACTTGCGTGGTTGATATATCAGAATGACCCAGCATCTCCTGCACTATCCTGAGATCAGCACCCCTTTCCAATATATGCGTTGCAAAAGAATGTCTCAAGCTATGAGGTGCTATCTTTTTCTTTATACCTGCCTCTCTGGCGTATTTCTTTATTGTCTTCCAGAATGTCTGGCGTGACATAGGCTTGCCAAGTCTTGTAAGAAATAAAAAATTTGAAACCTTTTTCTTTAAAAAAGATGACCTGGCTTTTTCCAGATACTTTTCTACGCTCTCCTTTGCCTTCTTCCCAAAAGGCACTATCCTTTCCTTGCCGCCCTTGCCAAAACATTTCACAAACCCTACTTCCATATTCACATCGTCCATCTTTAAATTGATAAGCTCTGACACGCGCATACCTGTGGCATACATAAGCTCCAAAGATGCCCTGTCTCTAGCTCCCATCAAATCTCTTATATTGGGCGCCTTTAAGAGCATCTCCACCTCAGCAAGGCTTAAAGTATCCGGAAGCCTCTTCCATAACTTAGGCGATTCGATAACACTCGTTATATCCTCTTTTATTTTGTTCTCCCTTACAAGAAATTTAAAAAAACTCTTGAGGCAGGCAAGTTCTCTGGAAATTGAATTCGAGGAAAGTCCCCTGTCTTTTTCAGAGAGCATAAAGGAGGTGATCTTTTGTCTCGTAATGTTACTTACGGAAGTAATGCGCCGGGATTTGAGATAATCAAAAAACCTGACAAGATCCCTTTTGTATGACTCCAGCGTATTCTTGGCCAAGCCTCTTTCTACAGAAAGGTAACTCAGAAATTCTTCAATGAGTTCATTCATGGTAAACACACTAGTTAATAAAAGGGTTGTTTGTTTTCTCGTTTCCTATTGTTGAACTCGGGCCATGGCCAGGGTAAACTATATAATTATCATCCAAGGTCAGTAACTTCTCTTTTATTGAACGCATTATATCTTCCTGCGACCCATACAAAAAATCAGTCCTGCCTACACCTTCACAAAAAAGTGTATCTCCGGTAAAGATAATACCTTTGCCCTTAAGGCATATGGAACCAGGCGTATGGCCGGGCGTATGTATGACCTTAAGTTCATACTTACCTATCTTTAAAATATCGCCGTCTTCTAAAAGCCTTGCAGCCTGCTTTGTCTTTAATAAAAATCCAAAGGCGCCTGAAAGGTTTTTCGAAGGATCCTGCAGGAATTCGGCATCGAGCCTGTGTATCCATACAGGCAACCCAAACTCACTATCAGCTCCTATATGGTCACCATGGCCATGCGTATTAATAACTGCCTGCGGCTTTAGTCCGTCTCCATCGATTATCTTTTTTATCTTCCTGTAATCTCCTCCTGGATCTACAATAAAAACCTCTTTAGTAGACTCCTCCCCTACTATATAACAATTTGCCTCCATCATGCCTACAATAAGCGTCTTTAGATACATGTTACTTCCTCAATTCTAAAGAATCCTTTACCTTAGGATAAGAAAACTTTTTATCTACACGGCGTTTGGTCTTCTCCAGCAAACTCTTCAACCTGATCCGTTCGCCTTCTGACAATTTCTTCTTTTTAATATCTGGATCAATGGATTTCATCTTCTCTACGAAAGGCTTGATCTCCTGGGCCTTGACTCCTGCAAGATATTTCTCCATCTCCATTAAATTCATAATGGCCTGATCGTAACACTCAATGCGCTTCTTATAAGTTCCGCCCATCCTGTCTATGAGCTCTCCGTGCCAGCTCTTCCAGAATAAAAAGCGCTTTTTATAGAGCTCCTCTATCCTTAAATTCTTCTCGTAATCATACGTAATAATAACCGGTGCTAGTTTTTCTTCTTTCTTCTTCTTCCGCACGAATTTCCTCTGAAGGCCTGCACATCCAGAAAAAGCTACGCATAAAATTAAAATAAGAACATACCTGCTAGTTTTACCCTTAAGCATAACTCTCCTCTACTTTATCATTTTTTTAAACTCGTTTTCGTTTATAATCTTGACACCCAGTTTCTTTGCCTTATCAAATTTTGAGCCCGAGTCTTTTCCTGCCACTAAAAAATCAGTCTTCTTGCTCACACTCGAAGATGCGTTGCCACCTTGTATCCTTATGAGCTCTTCTATCTCCTGCCTTGAAAAAGTCTCCAGTGAACCTGTGACAACAACGCTCTTTCCGCTAAACACCCTTGAGCCCTGAACCTTAAGCTTTGAGCTTGTATTCACTCCAGCCTTTTTGAGTTTCTCTATCACATTTTTATTCTCTTTTGACCTGAAAAATTTAAATATGCTCTTTGCCATGATAGGGCCTATTTCATTTATTTTCTCAAGCTCCTCTATATCTAAAGAAGTAATCCCTTCGAGAGAACCGAATCTCGCAGCTAATACCCACGCAGCCCTTACTCCAACATGCCGAATACCCAACCCAAATATTAATCTATTCAAACTGCTTAGTTTACTTTTCTTAATAGCGTCTATTAAATTCGACGCAGACTTATCAGCCATTCTTTCGAGAGACGCCACATCATCATGTTTCAAATAGTATATATCTCCATAATCTTCCACCACCTTCTTATCTACCAGTTGCATGACTATGGCCTCGCCCATCCCTTCTATGTCCATGGCCCCTCTTGAAGCAAAATGTTTTATTCTTTCTTTTAATTGTGCAGGGCACTTCAGATTTTCGCACCTCAATGCGACCTCGCCCTCAATGCTTTCAACCCTAAAGCCACATGCAGGACATCTCTTAGGCATTGAAAATCTCTTTTCTTTACCCGTTCTTTTGTTCTTCAATGCCTCCACCACCTGCGGTATAATCTCACCTGCCTTTTCTATTATTACGCGGTCACCTATCCTTATGTCTTTGCGCATTACCTCATCCTGATTGTGAAGTGTTGCACGGCTCACTGTTGAACCTGAGAGTTCAACCGGTTTAAGCACGGCTACTGGTGTAAGCGTACCAGTCCTGCCAACCTGCACGATTATATCCTCCAGGCGCGTCTCTTTTCTTTCTGCCGGAAATTTATACGCAATCATCCATCTTGGGCTTTTGGATGTCTGACCAAGATCTCGCTGATAAGAAAGAGAATCTACTTTTATAACCATGCCGTCTATGTCATAATCTAACGAATCTTTTTTACCCTCCCACTCATTGCAATATTTTATGACACTTTCTATGGAATTACATTTTTTTACATATAGGTTTGTACGAAATCCAGCATCCTTTAAAAAATTAAGCGCCTCGTATTGCGTCTTAAAAGACGAGCCTTCCTCGTATCCAAGGCCATATATCCACATATCAAGATGCCTTTTTGCCACTAAAGAGGAATCTAGAAGTTTCAATGATCCAGCAGCAGCATTCCTTGGATTTGCAAAGACTTCCTCGCCCTTTTTTTCTTTTTCTTTATTTATCTTAAGAAATGCTCTGCGAGATATGTAAACTTCGCCGCGCGCCTCAAAGGCATTCGGAAGCCTTGCGCCTTTTCTGACACTCAAATTCAATGGTAAACTCCTTATAGTCTTTAAATTTATCGTGATGTCATCTCCCCTGAAACCATCACCGCGTGTTGCGCCCTGGATGAACCTGCCTTTCTTGTAAAGAAGTGAAATGCTTACACCATCTATCTTTAATTCAACAGCATAATCTAATTTATCCACGCCTAAATTTTTCTTCACGCGCTTGTCAAATTCCCTTATCTCATCAGCTGAATAGGTGTTGTCCATGCTGAGCATGGGGATCTTGTGCTCTATTGTCTTAAATCCTTCTTGGACCTCACCGCTTACCCTTTGAGTAGGTGAATCAGGCGTGATCAATTCCGGGTGAGCCTCTTCAAGGCTCTGTAATTCCTTCATTAATCGGTCATATTCATGATCGGATATCTCAGGCTTATTTTCCGAATAATACCTGTGGTCATGACGACTGACCAGTTCCCGTAGTTTTTTGATTTTATTCTCGATATCTTTTTTGCCCATCTGTTCCCCGACTTAAAATCTTATCTCAAAACTATCAAACTCTCCTTCAGCTTCTCCCCAGCTTATCTGCGCATCCCTTAGATGGGAACCTGAAAATTCACCTCTAACCTTGTCTAAAAAATCTTTAAGCCTTTCTTTTTCTCCTTCACACACCACCTCGACCTTGCCATCTGGAAGATTCCTGACCCAGCCTTGAAGATCCAAACCTGAAGCAATCCTGCGCACAGTATATCTAAAGCCCACTCCCTGGACATAACCAGAATAAAATACGTGAATGCGTTTATGGGGCATATCTTTTTGTGAGAATGGTCGGGCTACTTAACGAAGCTCGAAACCTATTTTAAGAAAATATCTTCTTAAAATAGGTTAAGTTAAAAGAGTATCTATATCCTATCATACCAGGCAAAAATCCCCTTTAGCTACCTTTGATTATTTTACCGCCAAATAACTATTTATGCAATTTATAAAAAAGCTACAGCAAAGAGGGAAGAAATCTATTAAACGTGTTTTTATAAATCTCCTGTCGAAAATCTGTTGGATACCATTTGGACACCGTTTACTGGACATCGCATAGATACTGTCTAGCACCTCTTAGCCCTGATTACCCCATCCTTCAAAACCCCCACAATATACCCAAAATTCCTTGATAGACTACCTGCTTTACGTCATCTCAACTTAATAACTAACCTCTTATCAAAAACATCTGCGATACGCTTTAAAGTATCTACAGAAACATTCTCATGTCCATTTTCAATTTTAGAAATATACTGCTGAATTACACCGAGTTTCTTTGCTATCTCTTTCTGAGTATAGCCTAATTTTATGCGAATATTTCTAATCTCATGAGCAACCTTTATGCGCTCTGGAGGGATATTTGCGTCCTGAGTCTCCCTTATCCTAACCCCCTGCTTCTTCAATCTTTCACAAGTGCGTTCATATATGGTCTGCCAAAATACAATCCTATCTTTAAGCCACTGATCCTTTTGAATCCTTCTTTTTATAGTAGTCCATTTTCTACAAAAGTCTATTTCATGAAGAATGCTAAACACCATCTTGGGATCGGACACCCTTGAAAGAAGCCTCTCAGCATAAATATCAAATTTTGGATGATCTACGTCCTTCAAAATCTTCCTTACTTCTTTCTCATCCAGCATAGTATCCCACAACCAATTTACCCTAACCATTTTTATTGCCTCCTTACCTCAATTTATCCGGTAGATTTTTTAAAATCTCATCATCAAGATGCTTCAGCGCCTTACCTGTATCAACTCCTTCAACTAAATCCAATAACTCCAGTCTCAAATTCATTCTGTTAAAGCCCCTATACCAAGCAATAAAATTCTCCACTCTATCAATAGAAAAATACTTCAAGAAAAAATCAGACACCTTCTTATAATTCCCCGACAGATAATAAATATCAAAGAGATCCTTGGCAGTCTGTCGACCTGTAGACATTGTCCTGCCTACGATACTTTTCTTCTTTCCCGCTCCAATAACTGTACCCAGCTTCCTGACATAAATATCTTCTATGGAATGTAATCCACCTTTCACTTTCTTGATATTATCCATAAAATCCTGGATAAAATCTATTTTCAAAACGCACCCATATTTCAGTTCCAAAAAATACACCTTCATAGGTACTAGTTTAGGATCATCCTGCTCCGCATCCAATTTAAAATCAAAACCTGTTTTTTGTGAAATAAAATTCATTATTCGATCTGGATCTTCTTTTTTATACTCCTGGGTAAAAAAATCCAAATCCTCAGAAAATCTATGGTCAAAATAAAAACCTAAACCAGTCCCGCCAGTTAGATAATAATTCTTGAATTTCTCTGTCACTATTTCCATTATCTTCTTTTGCTCATCTTTAATATAAGAGATTTTCTTCTTCATGTTGATTATCCTCCTACTACAAGTATACTACTTATAAGTAGTATTGTCAAGCAAAAAAATAGCTCAAAAAATCCCCTCTTTTGTGAAAAAACTGCCGAAAGTTGCGGATGGTCGGGAAGGCGGGACTCGAACCCGCGACCTCTTGCTCCCGAAGCAAGCGCGCTAGCCAAACTGCGCTACTTCCCGATTTTCTGATCCTACTCTAGTTGAATTATTTTCTTTCCAGCTGTTTTTTTCGATCCAAAGAATCTATCGTAGATAGTTTATTGTCAAACTTCTCAAGGCGATCCTCTGCCCTGTCGTAACTGGATCTTATATTCTCTATATGTGTGCCTAATTTATCAAAATCTCCTTTGAACTTCTCAAGAAAACCCTTTAGGCTTATCATCTTCTTGATGACCTCCTGAGTTTTCTCCTCTATGCCCATACCCCTTAAACCAAGTATAATGACCTGTAAATATGCGTAGAAACTATTCGGCGAAACAGGGATGACCTTTTTTGCTATGGCCTGTGAAAATATTGATTTTTCTTCTCCGAAATCGTCATCCTTTATAACTGCTTCATAATATACGTTCTCGGCAGGTATGTACATCAGCGCAAAATCATAAGTGTTTTCATCCGGTAGGATATACTTACTGGCGATAGAGTTTATGTGCTCTCTTATCGCCTTTACAAATTCCTTTTTGGCGCGTTTTCTCTCTTCATCGCTCTGGGACCCCATGATGCGTTTAAAGCTTTCCATGGGAAATTTTGAATCTACACATACAAGTTTTTTTCCAATCTTTATTGCTGCGTCCACCCTCTCTCCACTTTTAAACGAATATTGTAATTCATAAAAATCCCTACGAGGCATTATCTGCTCTAGAAGGTTCTCCAAGAACAACTCTCCAAGGCCACCCCTCATTTTAGGAGCCCTTAGTATCTCCTGCAAGCTTGATATATCCTTGCCGACCTCATAGATCTGCTGTGTCCTCTGCTCCAAAGAACCCAAGCTTTCTCTCACCTCTCCAAAGACCTTGGCTGTATTGGTAAGCTGAGAACCAACTGAGGCGTTCATATTATTTAATTGCTTTAGTATGAGATCTGTATTCTTTGAAAGCGTATTACCCCATTCGCTCCGGAGCGCATTGATCTTATCCTCGCCCTCCCTGGACAAAGAATCTTTCATCCTCCTTATAAGAAATATAGCCCCTATAATAACTATACTTATCCATAATAGATTTATAGTAACAATAATCATAGCATCCCCCTTATATTTAGTCTTATTATACTAAAACTAATTCCATGGTTCAACTTATATATAGCTGTATTTTTTCAGAAGGTTTTCCAGGCCAGGGCCTTGGCTCTGTCTGGCAAGATATTTTGCAAGGAGATCTGTTTCTATGTTCACGCAGTCTCCTCTTTTCTTATTTTCCAAGGTTGTATTTTTAAGTGTGTGGGGAATAAAATATACCGTAAAGTTTTCCATGGTAAGGCCGGCTACTGTAAGACTGACTCCATCTAAAGCTATGGAACCTTTTAAAGCTAGGAATTTTGAAAATTCAGGAGGAAGGGAAATCTTAAATCCAGTCCCTTCCTGAGATCTCAATATATCAATTATCTTGCCTTTATAATCTATGTGACCCGAGACAAAATGTCCGCCTAATCTCGAATCTGCCCTCAGGCTTCTCTCTAGATTAATAGAGTTATTTATCTTTAATTCGCCCAGCGTGGTCCTTGAAAGGGTCTCCCTTATCACGTCAAAACTGAGGATGTCCTTCTTTATATCAGTAACGCTTAAGCATGCACCATTAATAGCTACGCTGTCTCCTAATTTTGCGTCTAAGTGTAGGGTTGGCGCCTGGAGCTTCAATAAAATCCCTGTCCGCGTCCGATTTATTGCCCTAACCCTGCCTATCTCTTCAACTATTCCTGTAAACATATCTATTTGTTCAAGGTCTGTCCTTGAACATCTCCTTTGATTAAGATATCTCTGCCAATTTTTTCAATCTCAACATCCTTTAGCTGTAAGGATTTACCGATCTTATCCACACCCCTGCCTTCAACAGAAGTCACAGCATCCCTCCCACCAATTATCTTTGGTGCTATAAAAAATAAAATCCTGTCAACCAGATGATTTTCTATAAAACCTGCTGCTGTCTCTCCGCCACCTTCCACCAGTAAATGGGCTATCTCAAGCTCGGCCAATTCTCTTAAAAGTGTTCTAAGATCGATCCTTCCATTCTTGCCTCTAGAAGTTATCACCAAAACCCCTCTTTTATTAAGGCGCTTAATCTTCTCTATCACAGTCTTTTTCTTTAAAGACCTTTTCGATATAGCCACAATAGAAAGGCTTGGAGATTTTTTTGAAAAAATATTGGCTCGCTCTGGAACCCTCAAGCCAGGATCAAGTATGATCTTGATCGGCGAGCGCCTAGACCTTGAGGTAAGAAGCGGATTATCTTCCAAGATGGTATTAATGCCTACCAATATAGCATCCACTTCACTGCGGATCCTGTGCGCATATCTACGGGAATCATCAGATGTTATCCACTTTGAATTTTTTTCTCTGGTAGCGATCTTTCCGTCCAGGGATTCTGCCATCTTCAATGTCACAAACGGCATCCGCCTTGTTATATATTTTACGAAAACCTCGTTCAGCTTTCTGGCCTCTTTTTGTAATAATCCTTTTGTTGTCTTGATATTATTTTTCCTTAGCTTAGCAATCCCACGACCGTTACTCAAAGGATTAGGATCCGCCATTGCGTAATATACGCTTTTTATGCTGCTTTTTATGATTTCGTCTGTACACGGAGGTGTCCTTCCTACATGAGCACATGGCTCGAGATTAACATAGAGAGTCGCTCCCTTTGCTCTCTTACCTGCTTTTCTTAATGCAAGTGGCTCTGCATGCAGTGCACCTGCGCGCCTATGATGTGCCTCGGATATGATTTTTCCTTTTTTTACAACTACTGCACCGACCATTGGATTCGGACTGGTTCCTCCCCTGCCCTTCTCAGCCAGCTCCAATGCCCTTTTCATAAAAAATTCGTGCTTATTCATAAACACATCTCTTTAACTTCTCTACAAGCTCATACGGAATCTTGACCTTTCCTATGAGCACCTCTTTCTTGCCAAGGCCATGGCAGTCTGAGCCTCCTGTTACAGCCAACTTATATTTCTCAGCCAAGGCATTAAGTCTATCTTCATCTTTTCTTGTATTGTCAGAATGATAGACCTCTATACCCTCTATCCCGTCCTTTATAAGAAGCTTGATAACATCCTCCATGGATCTATCTTTAATATAAAGTGTCTTTGGATGCGCCAGAACCGCTATGCCACCTACACCCTTGATCATCCCCACAGCCTCCCGTGGAGATAATTCAAATTTCTTAACATAACAAGGGCCTTTATCGCCAATATATTCCTTGAAGGCCTGCGGTATAGAGGAAACGTAACCTTTTTTAAATAAAAGCTGGGCTATGTGCAAACGACCAACACAACCAAACCTTGAGAAATCAAAAAGTTCTTCTTCGGATATGTTGACTTCAAATTCTCTCAGCTTCTTTAGGATCTCTTTTGCGCGCTCGCGCCTGACATCTACGATTTGTTCCAATCTTTTTAAAAATGAGCTGTTCTGCCAGTCTATAAAATAGCCGAGGATATGTACTTCCTGTTCCTCTATCTCTGCGCTCAGCTCCACTCCTGGGATGATCTCTATATCCAGGTCCTTGGCTACCATGATCGCAGGAGTTATACCTCTAACACAGTCATGGTCTGTTATGGCAATCGCTCCCAGACCCCTTGCCTTTGAATATTCCACGACCTTTTCAGGTGAGAAAGTCCCGTCTGATAAATGTGTATGGACGTGCAGATCAGCTACCTTTAACATTCTGCCTTTCTGACTTTATCCAGGATACCATTTACAAACTTCCCTGAATCAACATCTCCGTATTTCTTGGCCAGGTCTATGCCTTCATTAATAGAGACCTTTGGAGGTATGTCATCCCTGTAGAGCAACTGAAATATACCCATGCGCAGTACATTTTTATCGATGACTGCTATCCTTTTGAGTTCCCAGTTATCCGCGTATTTGGAAATGATCTCATCTATCCTGGGGAGGTTTCCATGGGTACCTTTTACCAGGGAATTGGTAAAATCCTTTACCTCTTTATCGACCTGCTCTACAGACCAGAAATCCTTTAGACTGGCCGTGACTGACTCCTTAGAGATCTCGATCCTGTATAAGATTTTTAGGGCGCATTCGCGCGCCAGTGTGCGTTTACGCATATCTAGATCTCATCTACCAGGTTTGCCATCTCTATGGCTGATGAAGCTGCGTCCCGGCCCTTATTGCCTTCCTTTGTGCCTGCACGTTCGATCGCCTGATCTATAGAGTCGGCTGTGATCACACCAAATATAGCCGGCACTCCCGTATCAAATGAGACATGTGCAACACCCTTGGCTACCTCACTCGCAATATAATCAAAATGCGGCGTCGAACCTCTTATTACTGTGCCAAGACATATCACGGCATCATACTTTTTGGATTTTGCCATACGATGCGCCAGAACTGGGATCTCAAACGAACCAGGCACCCACATTACTGTCACGTCTGTCTCCTTTGCTCCATGCCTCAATAGAGTGTCCATGCATCCCTCGAGAAGACGATTGGTGATAAAATCATTAAACCTTGAAGCAATAATACCAAACTTCTTGCCTTTTGCAATCAGTCCTCCCTGAATGGTTTTTACCATCCCACACCTCCTTCTTAGTTACACTTTACCAGTTTATGTCCCAATTTCTCCTTCTTAGTCTTAAGATAACGTCTATTAGAATGCGTTGGCTCTGTCTCAAGAGCTACCCGCTTCACGACTTCAAGACCATAGCCTTCCAGACCTACTATCTTCTTGGGATTATTGGTCATGAGCTCTATATCCTTCAAACCAAGATCCACTAGTATCTGGGCTCCTATACCATAATCCCTTAAATCAGCCTTAAATCCAAGTGCCTCATTTGCCTCTACTGTATCCATTCCCCTGTCCTGCAATGCATATGCCTTGATCTTATTCATAAGCCCTATGCCACGACCTTCCTGTCTCATATACAAAAGTACGCCATTGCCTTTCTCATCTATCATCCTCATGGCCTGCCTGAGTTGTTCCCCACAATCGCATCTCTTAGAGCCAAATATATCTCCTGTGAGACATTCTGAATGCACCCTTACGAGCACAGTTTCGCTCATCTTTACATTTCCTCTTACAAGCGCAATATGATGAGAACCATCTACAGTAGATTCATATAAATACAATTTAAACGGACCAAAGTCTGTCGGGATCTCTGTTGAGGTAACACGCTTCACCAGCTTTTCTGAAAGCCTCCTGTATTCTATCAGATCTGCGATAGTACAGATCTTTAATCCATGTTTCTTTGAAAATCTTAAAAGATCAGGAGTCCTTGCCATGCCTCCGTCTTCATTTATGATCTCACATATAACACCTGCTGGATAAAGTCCAGCAAGCCTAGCCAGGTCCACGCATGCCTCTGTATGACCAGCACGTGTCAATACCCCGCCTTCTTTTGCCCTTAGAGGAAATATATGGCCTGGCCGCATAAGATCACTTGGCTTTGTCTTGGGATTTATAAGTGTCTTTACTGTAACAGAGCGATCCTGCGCAGATATCCCTGTCCTCACACCTTTTTTAGCATCAATAGAAATAGCCCATGCAGTCTTATAAGGGTCCTGATTATTTTCAAACATGGGCTGCAGTCCCAAATCATCAAGCCTTTTTCCTTCCATGGGTACACACACTAGGCCCCTGCCGTGCTTTATCATAAAGTTTATGGCTTCGGCATCTGCATGTTCAGCACTGATGACTAGATCGCCCTCGTTCTCGCGGTCCTCGTCATCAATGACAACGATCATCTTGCCTTTTTTAAAATCATCTATAACTTCTGGGATTGCATTGAAATTCATGATTCTCCTTAAAATAAAAAACCCGAAGAAAATCTTCGGGTATACAGGCGTCACCGCCCTTATTCTTCTCCCATCTAGCCTTTAACAATCGGTTCCGGAATCACGCCGGATCTGCTCTCCTCCGCCTATAGCAAAGGGCTCGCGGACTATACCGCCGGTGGGGAATTTCACCCTCTCCCGAAGATCAATATTCAATTGTAGGGACATTATAGCAAAATATAAAGGGTTGTCAATAAAATATATTACTGTTATAATATACCCGTTATGAGAAAATCACCTTTAAATATAGACGAATGGCTTTTATCTTTCAGGCCTATTCAGAAAACCCTTGATGAACTCGCTAAGACAAACCACGTAATATGGGGATATGAAGATGAGGTGAGACGCACAGACGTCCCTGATAGCAAAATAGCAAACCTAAAAAGAGAAATCGACAAAAATAATCAAAAAAGAAACGACCTGATAGACACCATAGACGCTATATTGAAACAGGATATTGAAAAAAAGGTCAAATCTCTTGATGCATCAGTGCCCATCAACTCAGAAACCCCTGGCAGCATACTTGACCGCCTCAGTATACTCGCTTTAAGAAGTCATTCACTTAAAAAGGAGATCTCGCGTAAAGATGCTGATAGGTCCCACGTTAAAAGATGTAAAGATATGCTGGAAAAAGTGGAAGAACGCTCGCAAGATCTCTCAAAATGCCTGGAAGAATTACTTGAAGACTACTACTCTGGAAGGAAACGACTTAAATCCTACTCTCAACACAAGCTCTATAACGACCCCGAACTAAATCCATCCCTGCGTAAATAACTTATTACTTTGGTAAAATATCCTGCATCTTCTTGCAAACCACATCTAGGCTTCTACAAAGACCTGCTACATCTTCAAAAATATCTTTTGGAAGGTCAGGAATAGCTATTATAAGTTCATTTATTTCTTTATGCTTTACCACTCGAGAGATATCATCCCTTGAACCTAAGACAGAAATGCCATGTATGCGCCTGTCCATCTTCTCTTCATCGTCATCCAAGAAACCCACTGGTTTATAGCCAAGGACCTTGTTGTTCTTTATCTCCCTTAAAACAATCTCCCCTGCATCCCCTGCGCCATAAATCAAAACATTTTTGCCTTTTAGACTCGCCTGGTCAAATATCTCCTTGTAGATCCTTTCGAGTATCCTTGCCCCGGAGATCAAGATAAAAAGCAAAAGCCAGTCTATAACAAAGACTGCTCTTGAAAAACCATGAAATCTCCATACAAAAAGTATGCTCGCTGCAGAAAAGATAGAGGCTGTCAATACTGCCTTAAAAATATCTATAAGGTCTGGAACGCTCACATATCTCCATATGCCCCTGTAAAGGCCGAACTTGAAAAATACAACATATTTTATGATCAATACGATGGGTAGCGATTTTACGATAAGTTCTTGGTTCCCGTGAGATAATATGCCTTCAAATCTCAATAGATACGCTGAGATATACGCCACGCATATCAATATAAAATCTACAAAAACCTCCAGAATCCTTCTTTTGTGCATCAAGACACTATTTAAGATTACGTTTCCGTTTTTCTTTTTAAGCCCCTTGGCTTTATCATCGTCATAGACCTTGACCTTGCCTAAAAAGATCGCAAAATATATAAGGCTCACAGAAGCCACCAGGACAAGCATAAGTGTTACTAACTGACTTACAAACATCGAGGCGACGCTTATGCTCCCGAAAAATACACCTATGAAATAGAGCACTAACACTGTATTTTTTTCTGATAGCCCTAAAACCACCATCCTATGAGATATATGGTCCTTCCCGCCCTCAAATATCTTATGTGAACTCATCCCTCTCATAAGAGTAACGAATACCGTATCAAATATCGGCACAGCCAGGACCAGGACAGGTATAGCAAGTATCATCACTAAATGCGTTGATTCCTTCCAGCTTCCCTGTAATGTTATTGCAGCAAGCATAAAACCTATAAACATGCTGCCGCAGTCACCCATAAAGATCTTTGCAGGATTAAAATTATATCTTAAGAATCCAAGCAGGCTTCCTGTCAATATCAATGCAGGAAACGCCAGTAAAATATTTCCGCTTAAAAACGCGCACAGGAATAAAATACTAGAGACAATGGCTGCAATGCCGGCTGAAAGCCCATCCATATTGTCCAGAAGATTGAATGCATTAACAATAGCCACGATCCATAGGATCGTAAGCGGCATACTTATTACCTGGTAGGGAATTATCTTTATGCTTACGCCAAAACTGACCAGTAAAGAAGCTATAATGATCTGGCCTATAAGCTTGGTATGAGGTTTTATATGCCTCATGTCGTCAAAGAGACCAAAGACAAAAATAATAGTCCCGCATAAGATAATGCCAATAGCTTCGATGTCAGGTTTTACAAAAATAGCGTACGGGATAATAAATGAAATAAAAATGGCTATGCCGCCAAAGAGCGCAGTCTCTTTCTTGTGCCACCTGTCGCCTTTTGGTTTGGCCACTTGACCCTTGATAACAGCGATCCTTTTTATAACGGGGGTCAGTAAAATTGAAATTGCGAATGCTGTGAAAAACGGTATAAGGTAGGTTTTTAACATAGAAATCGAGAGGACTAAGTTTTCCTACTATACTCCACTACACTCTTTATTATTCCATTAAGATCTATTGTCGGCTTGAATCCAACCGCATCTCTTACCTTAGCAGTGTCGGGCACCCTGCGCTGCATATCTTCAAAACCCTCTTCATAGGCCTTGTCATAAGGTATGTAAATTAATCTTGATTTGCTTTTCGTGATATCGATCACTCTTTTCGCAAGGCCCTCTACAGTTATCTCTTCCTGGCTGCCTATATTAAAGACCTCCCCCACGGCATCTTTATCATCCATTAATTTTATAAGCGTAACTACCACGTCTTTAACATGCAGGAAACACCTTGATTGCTTACCACTACCATACACGGTTATATCTTCGTCCTTAAGCGCCTGATTTACAAATCTTGGGACTACCATACCGTATGTACCAGTCTGCCTCGGACCAACTGTATTAAAAAGCCTGACTATCACGCTGGGTACCTTTTTTTGCCTCCAGTAAATATAAGCGAGCATCTCATCCACTGCCTTGGCAGTAGAATAGCCCCATCTTGCCTTTAAGGGAGAGCCTAGAATCCTATCATCTTCTTCTTTTAATGGGCCGTTGGCATTCTTTCCATAGATCTCCGAAGTCGAAGTTATGAGTACTTTTCTATGATAGCGATATACCATCTCCAGTACGACTTCGCTTCCCTTTATATTTGTAATAAGCGACTCTAAAGGCTTTTTCACTATCAGGTCCACGCCCACGGCAGCGGCCAGATGATACACCACGTCGCTCTGTTCAACTAATTTATCTACAAGAGACTCATTTAAAATGGTCCCTTCGACAAACCTGAACTTTTTATTCCCGTCCAGATGTTCGATATTATCAAAACTACCGGTAGAAAGGTCATCAAGAACCATAACATCATTTCCGCCAGCGATCAATTCATCTGCCAGGTGCGACCCGATAAACCCTGCCCCGCCTGTAATTAATACCTTCATATCTTCAATCCCTCATCTCTAGTTTCCTGATCCTGCCCTCATGATCATTAAGCCTATGGCTATTGTCAAATAAAGCTGTCTTCATGCCTTTAAACTCAAGATCAACCCGATCAAATCTAATATCAATTTCATCAAACCTTCTATCATGCTCCTCGAGCTTCCTCATAATACTTCCATGCTGCTCAGCTACTATCTTAACCTCTGACCGCAACCCCTCGACCACAACACCTGTATGCCTTTTTACTTCATTAATTCCGATATTTAATTTCTGGTCAATATAATCTCTTATTTCCTTTATTTCCTTCCCCACATATTCTTTGATTTCTTTGACCATCGCATTATCTTTCTTCATTTTATCCTCCTGTGTATTATACTACCATCAAATCTCCAAAATCAACCCTTTAAATTCACCTCCTTCCCAATACATAGACACAGGAGCCTCTATTTTCTTTCAAAAAATCTGTTATACATCTCTTCCATATCCTTTATCAACCTATCTTTTGAAAACCTATCTTTTACCAATTCCCTGCCATATTCCCCAAATCCCTTTCTCTTCTCTCTATCTTTAATCAAATCCGATAATTTTTCCCTAAAATCTTCCTCATCGCCTGATCGAACCAGATACCCGCTCTTCCCATCCTGGACAATATCGCTCACGCCGCCCACTCTTGTCGCCACTATAGGCTTAGCCGCTGCCATTGCTTCTATGATAGAAACAGGTGTCCCCTCATTAAGGGATGTCAATGTTAAAATATCCAACTCTTTATAAATATCATTTAAGTCTTTAATCCAGCCTTTAAACTCTACTATTTCTTCTATATCCAATTCCCTTATATAGTCTTCTAGTTTATGTCTTAATTCCCCATCTCCGATAACAATAATTTTAACTTTTAAACCTTGAGCTTTGAGCCTTGAGCCAACTTTAAACAACATCTTATGATTCTTCACCGGCACTAACCGCCCTACTATCCCTATATTCACATAATCTGCTTCGCCTCTCCTCGGTAACCCCAACAACTTATCCAACTCAAACCCTAACTCCACTACAAAGAATTTCTCCTCCGGAGCAATCCTGAAAATCCCAGAAAGCTCTTTCTTTAATACATCACTTACTGTAACTATTCCGTCTGTAAAAATCGCCAATATCTTCTCTATCCATATAAAAACAAAACTCTTGACCCTGCCAAAATAACTATGCAGCACATGTCCATGAAAAGTATGGACTACTTTACACTTTACGCATCCCCTCTTACACAAACAATGCGTAAGATTATACAACACCGCTGCTAATCTTCCCAATGTCCCTGCCTTAGCCGTATGCGTATGCACAATATCTGGCTTTTCTCTACCGATAATCCTGTATATCTTCCAGAGAGCCCTCCAGTCATTGACAAATGACAATTCCCTTCCTAATTCTGGCACAATAACAGGTTTAATGCCCCTCTCCTTTGCCAACCACATCATATCCCCTTCGCCTTCGCCAATCTCTCCGCATACCAGCACTGTCTCCTTTAAATCCGACAGCAACACAGCGTTCCTAGCCGGTCCACCTATATTAAGCCTTGCTATTATTCTTAAGATTTTCATACTTTAGAAACTATAACCACGATATTAGGCGCAAAATAACCTATATTGCCAAGTCTCAACACTCGCTCTACCTTAGAAATCCAATAAAATACCAATCTCAATAAATAATTTTTCCAATCCAGGATCCACGGACTCGGATATTGATAATAATGCCCCACGTATTTATGCCATGCGGGTAACTGAATAGGCCTTCCTATGTAGATCTTTTTAATCTTAAAACCGCACCCCTCAAGCATCTTTTTTAATGTATTATGGCTAAAATGCGTAAGATGTTCATAAGAATCAAAAATATCATGCTCTTTTAATCTTCCTGTCACTTTAGCCAGTCCTAATTTCAATAAATTATATCTTCCGTTAGGGATCTTGATAAATAATACGCCATCTTTCTTAAGAACTTTCTTTATATCTCCCAACATCTTCTTAGGCTCTTCTATATGCTCAAAGACATCAGTCATTGTAACTACATCAAAAGATTCGTCCCGGAAACCCGCTTCATGTAGATAACATGTCTTTATGTTTAGTCCAAAGTATTTGCGCGCTATCTCAGAAAGCGAAGGAGACGGTTCAATTCCTGTAACATTCCATTTCTTCCCGCGTGTATGCCTTAAAAACATCCCCATATTCGTCCCTATGTCCAAAAAATCCCCTGTCGATTTAAAGCTCTTTATCATTTTTAAGTCATCAATATAATTAACATCTCTATGGCTCTTACCCTTACCTTCAAATACCAACCTCGCCTCTTCAAAATACTTCTTTTCATCTCCCCAGTAATTCTTCTCCGGCTCCTTTACCATAGGATTAGTATAAATAAGTCCGCAATCCTTACACCTGACTATGCCTATAGCGTCTCTCTCAATATAAATCTGAAAATAATCACCACTGTCACAAAGAGGGCACTTTCTCTCCATGGTTTCATCTTGAGAATAAAAATCTTTCTGTCGTCCACCACGTTCATAATCAATCATATATTCATATTCTCCTTGTCTATAAACATCCTGTGCCACAATTCCAGATTCAAAAGACTCCAAATTCGCTCGCCATTATTGACGTTGCCACTTGAATGTCTATCCAGCATGCTCTTTAAAACATCTCTCTTAAAATAGCCTCTTTTAATAGATCTATCGCTTAATAAAATCCCGCAAGAATATTCTTTAAGTTCGTTGCGAAACCATTTGTCTACCGGCACACCAAATCCCATCTTGCCTCTTGCAAGTATCTCCTTAGGTAATGCCTTAGACAATGCCTTTTTTAAAATATACTTAAGTCTCGTACTTTTTATTTTCATATTGCTCGGGATGGACGATGCAAACTCCATCATCTTATGATCCAGAAAGGGCGACCTTCCCTCCAATGAATTAGCCATAGTGGCAATATCCATCTTTACCAGCAGATCATCCAATAGATTAGTTTTAATATCCGTTGACATAATTAAATCTACTATATCATTTGACCTGCATCCTTTAAAACTATTTTCCAAATAAAAAATAGATCTCCTGATAGCAAATTCTTTTTTAAAATCATCTCTAAGTAAATCTTCCTTCTCATTATCTTTAAACATGCTCATCCAATCATAATGCCTTTCGCAGTAAGGCTCTGACAGAACCGACAAAAATCTTTTCAACTTGGATCCGATATTCTTAGAGTTAAGTCCTCCTGAAATTCTATCTGCGATAAATCCGGCTATTTTACCAGACGCTGGAATTTTTCTGAGTGTTTCCGCGAATCTGGCAGCCATAAATCTTTCATATCCACCAAAACATTCATCCCCGCCATCGCCGTTTAAGGCCACTTTTACTTCTTGCCGAGTCATCTTAGCCACATAATAACTCGGAAGAGCTGAAGAATCCGCATACGGCTCATTATAATGCCAGACAAGTTTAGGTAATATCTCTATAGCGTTAGGTTTGACTATGTATTCTTTGTGCTCTGTTCCAAACTTATCAGCTATAATCTTGGCAAACTTTAACTCGCTATACTCCTCTTCCTCAAAACCTATAGAAAACGTCTTTACAGGTCTCGAACTCAGCTTACTCATCATATAAACCACAGCGCTCGAATCAATCCCACCACTCAAAAAAGCCCCTAATGACACATCACTAATCATCCTTATACGAGTCGCCTCTTCAAGTAAATCCATAATTCTACTACAATATTCCTGTTCGGATAGTTTGTTCTTCTTTGAAAAATCAAGCTCCCAGTATTTCTCGATCTTTATATTACCTTTTTCATAAATCATGAAGTGCGCTGGAGGCAGTTTCATAATACCTTTAAACATGCTCTCAGGTGTAGGCACATACCCATAACTTAAATAATCTGTAACAGCTCTTCTATTTACCTCAACTGAAACCTCAGGATCTTGAAGAATGGCTTTAATTTCAGAAGCAAATATCAAAGTCGAATTCTTATACCTATAAAAAAGAGGCTTTTTGCCGATCCTATCACGCGCAATAAAAAGTCTCTGTTTCTTCTCATCCCATATAGCAAATGCAAAAGGCCCTCTTAAATCACTTAGACAGTCTATGCCCTTTTCTTCATATAAATGTAAAATAACTTCCGTATCAGTATGCGACTTAAATACATGACCTCTTTGCTCTAAATCTTTTCTAATTTCAGGGAAATTATAAACCTCCCCATTCATCACCAGCCATATAGACCTATCCTCATTACTCATAGGCTGATGCCCAGCAGAAGAAACATCAATAACGCTCAACCTTCTATGCCCCAATCCAATCTTTGAACCAATATACACCCCTTCATCATCCGGCCCCCGATGTTTCAAAACCTCACACATCTCATGTATAAGATTTTTATCAATCGAGTCTCTTAAACTGATTTTTCCACAAATACCACACATATCTAATGAACTCCGTAACGAATCCTATACCAGATATATTCAAATAGGGTTGGATGACTCCAAACCCTTGAAGTATGCGCTGGAGGAAATTTAATCTCAATCTGATTTCCAAAAATATCTTTTATGGCTTTTTTCAATAAAGGTATTCCCTTTGCTAATTGCAACAATGGGTATGTAACAAAGCTGTCCTCTTTTGTTACTTCGATTGCCCCCTGCTCAACTATGTCTCCCGTGTCTATGCCTTGATCAACAAAATGCACTGTAACCCCACAAGCCTCCATATTATTCTCAACCAAGGCCCAATAAGCACCATGCACCCCTCTATACAAAGGAGTAATACCTGTATGCATATTGACGAACCTAGCTGGGACACCGTTAAGAATTTTATTTGAAATGATACGGGTGCCATTAACAATTATAAGTGAGGGTTTCATTTGTCTTAAGATATCTAACGTCTTATCGGCATTGACTGAACTCACATTAACTACATTAGAACTATCTATCCGCGTGTCTTCTAGCTTAAATTCTCTTTTAATTTCTGAAATACGACTCTTTGAAAACATATAAAGACATGGAACTATCAACAGCCTAAAAAGGGCTTGCCCAAATACTTTAGAAAGTCCTATCTTTTTTGCGCGTCTCTTTAAAAATTCAAATTTTGATATAGGATTTTCCAATATAACCTTCTTTATTTGAAACTCATCCTTTAACGAATTATAGATAATATCTGTAAACTGACAAGGTGCTGCTAGAATAACTATCGTCTCATCCTTCATATTGCCCTTTCTTAATTAACCTATCAGAAAGTTCCTTCATGTTAAAGCTTTTCATTCCATATTGCTCTCGTAGATACATATAGTGGCTTAGTATCCTTTTAAGAAACGAGGAATTCTTTCCTATGTTCACTCCAAAATTGTGAGGGTGCCACCATAGATGATAGACCAGTCCTTTCTTTGCTGCATAAGTCATGCTGGATAATATTCGCCTTAACCGCAAGGGCTCTAAAATATTCAATAGCCGGGGAGCAGAACGGAGAAAACGACTTGAAGTAATATTAAATGGAAAACTCGCTCCAATCTCATCTAGAGAATAACAGTTATGTCCTGAAATATTAAAATATGTATCCAGCAATCTCAGGGCCTTCAGCCATAATGTCTTACTTCCCTCATCAGAGGCCTTATAAATCCAATATGGTGAATTCCCTCTATAGGCCTTAATGCCTATCTTTCTACATACAGATAGATACCCTGAGTTAGTTTGATTCCTCGGAAAGACTAAACTTGTAATATCTAAATCATATCTCTTTGCAACCCTTATAGCAGCTTCTAAGTCTTTCCTAAAAGCATCCATGTCCTGACCTTTTTCCAGACAATAATAATGGGAAAAAGTATGACTTCCTATTTCCTGAGAGGGCGAAAATGCTCTAATTGTTTCTATTAAAGAAGGTGCATAATGGAAAGGATCTTCTTTTTCATCAGTTCCAATATTATTGATATGACCGTAAGGTGAAAATTTGCTATCGATATATATAGGCCTTTTAGCAGGTAACCCATCTATTAATTCATCGCGTGTCCTAAAAAATAAAAATCCAACAGTGGCCCATGTCGCATGAACTCTGCACTCATCAAACAATTTTAAAAGAGAAGGGATAACGCGACGTACCCCTAAAAGATTCTTTCTATAATCCTCTATCTTCTTTTTGTCTCGCATACCCCAGTAAAGTTCAAAGTCCAATGAAATTACAAAGGTGCCATTTTTCTTAACCATATTTAAATATATCCTTTAAACCAATAGTAAATTATGCCTAGATATTCATGCACAATAGCCCTTATCTGCTCTAGCTTTATGCCTTCGGATTTATCATAAAACTGGCTATTTTCTACTGGAAGATAAATAATCCTTATCCCTTTAGCCCATCTATTAAGCACTAAAGATGCCCGACGCATATTGTACGGCGAGGTAACCAGAATAATCAAATCCCATCCATTTCTATCCACTATTTCTTTTGAAAACTTAACATTTTCATACGCACTGTTTGCCTTCTGCTCTAAAATAATATCCTTTTTGGGTACCCCCGCAGAGATAGCAAAAAGTCGCATATTCTCTGCATCATTGTAAGTATAGGTATATCCTGATGAAAAAATAATCTTATCTGCATAACCTTCTTTATATAACTCTGAAGCATACCTTGCCCTTTCAATAGTGCTCTTTCCAGGGCTTCCTGTTTCCCCTACTCCGCCTCCAAATACGACTATAACATCTGCTCTCTGCGGTGTATTGTCAATTCTCAAAGGCTTGGCCAGAAACCATAAGAAAGGCGTCTTAAACAGTAATATATACGCTAGGAGGCAATAGATCGCAAACTTTAAAACACGCTTTCTCGTCAATCTGTAAAACCCTATTAAAGTTTCTTTCCAGTTTGCTTCTATGTCTAATTTCTTTCGCGCTATTTCTCCGATGATTAGGCTATTCATCTTCCCTATCCTCTTCTCCCAGCTATTTTCAGAGGCTGCCTTTATTCTTCTCTTCTCTGATTCAAGATTCCTGTCTTTTAGGCCTATACTCAAATAATAATCAAATTCATCTACATCCCTGGCTACATATATAGTATCTCTATAATCCTTGTTAAACAACTCGACTTCGGGAAGGACCGTAGAAATAACAGGTTTCCCGAGAGACAGATATTCGTTTAATTTCGTTGGATAAACATTTCGCGTATAATCTGTGATAAGATAAGGTATGATGCCCACGTCAAAACTGTTTACAAAAAGAGGCACGTCTGTATGTTTCTTTTGCCCCAAAAAATATATGTTTTTAACTTTCTCTAAAATACCCACATCCGTCTGAATAGGTCCTACAAAGACAAAAGAATATTCCGGGTGCTTTTCTGCCGTCTTTCTTATTAAATCTTTATCAACCCATTTATGCATACCGCCTATATAACCGACTATGGGACGTTTAATACTTTCTAGTTCCCGTGGTGCCGACACACCCTTGCGCCTTACCTCCTCAAATTCCTTCAAGCACACCCCAAAAGGAAACCTGTAAACCTTGGTATTATACTTCGAACATCTTTCCTCCAAGGCCTTAGAGGTAACGAATACGACGTCGGTTTTCTTCAACAGCGCTTCTTCCGATCTCTTTATTTTTCTTGCCGATACTGAACTTGCGGAAAAGTTATCAATGCAATAGTAAACCAGGAATTTCTTCATTACGCCGTCGATTACATCCAGACTCAGGGGTGTCGGCAAAAACGTCCATATTATAGGATCGCTGAAATCTACCGCTTTCATCCACTTGTCCAAAACTGACAGTATCAGATATTTATTGACCCACCTTGCTATGCGGGAATAAGGAAAAGGCAAAACTAAAGGCGAGTATATATATAGATTATCGCCTTCCTTCCTTATGCCTTTTGTGCCTCTGAACCAATTCCTGATTCTATTTTTAATGCGTCCTATGTCCCTAACACCGGGAACACGTACCCCTGTGTTCTCTATGAAAAGGACTCTATTACCATTCCTGGCAAAAGTAGACATGATCTCCTGATGACCCTGCCATATAAAATCCCAATCAATACTCGATATGCAGATTATGTTTTCGTTTTTAAGCATTGCTTTATTCTATCCCTTATATGAATTATCCCATTTGCAGTAAAAATAAGCAACAAAGGTTCAATTGCCAATCTATGCCTACCCTCTACATAAAAAAAGCTCTGCGATAGGGAAATCGTAAAAAAGAACAACATGAGCAGATATGTCCCTTCTATGCTCTTTTTTTCTCCTGAATTTAAAGCGAATATCGTTCCAGGAATAGCAAGAAAAATTATAACCAAATACAAAATCTTATAGACCGATAGATAAAGGACTGGGTAGAGCACCCCCGAATAAGGAGAAAACCACCAAAAATAATAAAATTTTTTCGCTGTCAGTTCTATAAATCTAATGGGGTTGCGTTTGATGAACTCAAATGCCGCGTTCCAGAATAATCTGTCCTGCTCGACTTCACCAGAGGTATATATTTTTCTGATAAATTCTTCGGGTGCAGAATCGATCATTGGCCTGTCATCAGAAGCATACGCAGTGCCAGTAGCATTGGGGTTGTTTCCTCTCCAGAACACCTCTCCGGCTTTCTGGATAAAGACAGATCTGCCTAACAGCATATAATTCCTTACCAACCAAGGGCTAACTACCAAGAGAGCAATAATAGAACTTAAGGCAAAATAAGAAGCAAGCCTCTTTTTCTGGTTCGATCTGAACAATAATAAAATAAAAGCCATAAACAAAAATAAAAAAACCGTGGATCTGGAAAGAAGGCATAATCCGAATACGGCCCCGAACAAAGAGAAATACGCGATTGACATTCTGTCATAAGCTTTGAATAATAACATGACTACGAGAATCAATAAAGGCATATCTACATTAAACGCATGAAGTTTTGTAGCATAAATGATCAAGCCGGGATGCAATGCCGTCATTAAGAAAGCTAAAAGAGCTGTTTTCGCGTCAAAGAGACGACAACCAATCTTAAATATAAATATACACGCCAGCGATGATAAGAATGCCTGAATTACAGCTAGTGCCAACTGGTTATGGCTAGTGATAAAATATACTAGAGAAGTTAAAAAAGAATAAAGAGGTGGACCGAAAACATGATGGATAACTCCTAAATGCTCAAACTGATATCCGGTGCCGTTTAATATATTATCGGCTATGATCTCATATTCCCATACCTGCAGAGAACCATAATGCCACGCCAAAACTACGGTTATTAATCTGATAAAAAAAGCAAATAAAAAAATAATCATCATAAACTTCTTATTGTTTTCCATACTCAATTTTTTGAGCTACACAAAGAATACTGCTACCAAAAGGAAAAGAGAAACCGTCCATATTAACTAAATTAGCCTCATAGCAAAATATCTTTTCTAAAATAGTATTTATAATTTTTATGGGTATCTTAAAGTCCCATATGAGCAGTTTCTTGAACCTGAAGAGTTTGTCAGCCAGTCGCTTCACCACAATCATAGAAAAGAGGAAACAGTTAATATACGAAATCTTTTTGATAGTAAATCCTTCTTTCTCTACCATTTTCTTCAATTCTCTGATCCTGTATCTTTTAAAATGATGTGCGTAGAGATCGAAATTTGTCCATAAGAACTGGTACGCTGGCACAGAAATAATTAAATATCCGCCTTTTTTTAAAACTCTATTGAACTCTTTTAAGCATTGATCGGCATTCTCTAAGTGCTCCAATAAATCCAGCGCGACCAATAAATCATAACTTTCCTTCAGAAAAGGCAGATTTCGGGCATCGGCCTGAAGTATATTAGATAAATTTTGACGGCAACAAATCCTCAGCGCTTCCACACAAACGTCCAAACCATGTGCATCTCCGTATCTCTGAAGAAAACTCAAAGTAGTGCCAACTGAGCACCCTGCATCTAATATTCGAGGCATGTGTTCGGATTCTAGATCAATATTACCAATAAGACTATCTAATATCTTTCTGCGCCCCTTAAACCACCAATGTTCTCTCTCTATCTTGTATAAAATTTCGTATGATTGTCTATCCATAGAATATCCGGCGTTATACAACTAATTACGATACCTACTTCTTGCACTGAACAATCCACATGGTCATATAGAATGATCTTATATTCGTCAAAGTCAAACCGGCTCTCGCGAGCAAGCATTCTATTTCGGACTTTGACAATATATTGACAATGGGAGGTAATCCGAAAATCTTCTTCTTTATATGGTTTCCTATTGTGCTCCTCAATAAAAAAAACGGACTGGATTTTTTAGGAACTGTAAAAATCATCCTGCCGTGCGACTTAACGACTCTATAAAATTCTTTCAGAACAAGATCCATGTCTTCGACATAGTCCAAAAGTCCTACTGAAACTAACAGACCAAACTTATTATCTGGCGCTCGCAAGGATGTGGCGTCGCAATTAACTAAAGAGTAATCTGCTTTCGATAACCCTTTTAGTTCGTTTTCGCAAATACCCAGCATATCTTTGGAATAGTCAACAGCTGTCACCCTCGCTCCTCTTTCCAGTAAAATCTTCGAAAATACACCAGTACCACAACCAACATCTACAGCTTCTGTCTCTTTATTTACGTGCATCAAACCGGCAATACAGGCCTTTCTTCGCTCTAAAAATCTCCTTACAAAGATATTGCCTCTGTCACTGTAAGATTTAGAATAAAGCCTCGATTCAGAATACCAGTAATTTCTTGAGAGTCTATTTTTCATGTTGCACCTTTTAAAATTAACTAACCTTATAAAATAATATATGCTGTCGGTTATGCCATTTACCGTAGACCGTTTATTAAAATTCCTCTGATAGAGACAGGGTATTTCTTTGATCTTATATCCATAAAAATATGCCCTGACCATTATTTCCGTATCCCAAAACCAACCTTTTGCTCTTACTTTACTTATAAGCGGCAATATCTTTTTACGGTTAAAAAATTTAAAGCCTGTTTCTGTATCCCTAAGAGATACGTTCAGTAATTTCCTTACAAGGAATATATATCCCTTGCTCATAATATAGCGATGGATGGATCTGAATTGAAACTTGTATATACGGCGCGCAACCGCGACATCCGCCCCTTTTTTTACCGCTAGAACACACGACGGAATATAGTGAGCGTGGATTTCCAGGTCTATATCTACAAAGCCAACTACCTCTCCTCCAGCTATTCTGATTCCGCTTGAAACAGCCTGACCGCGGCCTTCGTTTTTCTTATGAAAAATCTTTGTTATCTTTCTGTCAGGATTATGCCTAATAATATCTTCTATTATGTCTCTCGTGTCATCCCGGCTATAGTCATCGACAAAAATGATCTCATAGCAGAATCTGGAGTTATCAAGGACTTCGAATATGCGTTTTACGCTTGATTCCAAAACCGGTCCTTCGTTGTAGCAAGGTATTACGAGACTTAAATCGATGTTTGCCATATGAGTATCTATCTTTTTAAAATACTGCGGACTGAATCCATTATATAATCCTGTTCTATCTTCTTTAACCCAGGATATATAGGCAGCCGTATCAAAGTAGAAGCTGCTTTTTCAGATACAGGAAAGTCGCCTTTCCTGTATCCGTATTTTTTCCCGGCATAAGGTGAAAGGTGTAAAGGAACGAAATGAAACGTTGCCTCAATACCTCTTTGCCTTAATTCGGCCAAAACGATATCTCTTGTCTTTTTGTCCCGGACTCTGAAATAAAATATGTGCCAGTTAAAATCGTCTTCCTCTCTTAATTTAGGCAGGCTTATTTTATTATCTTTTTGTAAGGCCTTAAGACCATCTATATATCTCAAGCCTATTCCTTTCCTTGCCTTAATGATATAGTTTATTTTTTTAAACTGCTCAAAAATAACTGCGGCCAGAATCTCCGAGAGCACATAGCTACTGCCAATATCTACCCATGTGTATTTATCCGCCTTGCCTTTTAGAAAGTCGGATCGATTCGTACCTTTTTCTCGTACGATCTTGGCGCGCTCTGCCATGTTTCTATTATTGGTCAGGAAAGCTCCTCCCTCTCCGCAGGTAAAATTCTTCGTCTCATGAAAACTGAAACAACCAATATCACCTATGGTGCCCAGGTAGCTATCTCCATACTTAGAACCAACAGCCTGCGCAGCATCTTCAATAACATGCAGATTATATCGCTTTGCTGTTTCCATTACCTTCTTCATGTTACATCCCACTCCTGCATAATGGACACAGATAATAGCCTTTGTCCTTCCAGTAATAGCCTTTCTTATCTTTAAAGGGTCGATATTAAGAGACTCGTCTTCAACATCAACGAAAACCGGTCTTGCCTTTAAACGCGCTATAGCGTTGGCTGTAGATACAAATCCAAAACTCGGCAAAATCACCTCGTCGCCCTCCTGGATTCCCAGGACCATCAGCGCCATCTCCATGGCATGTGTACAGGACGTTGTCAATAAGACAAACTTGGTTTTGAATAAATCCTCGATAATCCTTTCCGTTTTCTCTCCGATTACACCGTTGCCACCTATCTTTCCACTTTTGAGCGCTTTCAGAGCTCCGGATATCTCCTCTTTTCCCAAAAAAGGTTTATTAAACTGTATTTTCACTCTACGCGTAGACATAAAAGACTCTCATAAAGTTTTTCTATCTCTTTTGTCATATATCTGGCATTAAATCTGTTCTCCGCCCCACCCGAAACTATAGCTTTTCCTCTGGCTCCCATTGCCATAGCTAGATCTTTATCTCTTAATACGCTCGCAATGGCCTCGCATAATCTCTTATGATCTTTAGGCGGGACCAATAAACCACTTTCGCCTTCTTTTACTAGTTTCGGTATTCCCCCTACCTTACTGGCTACCACAGGTTTACTTGACAACATGGCCTCCATAAGCACCAGAGGAAGACCTTCAAATAAGGACGGCAATACTACTAGGTCACATGCGGAAATAATGCTGCGCGCATCTCTTACTGTCCCTGTAAAGATAACCCTATCTTCTATCTTTAATTTCTTTGTCATCCGCTCCAGATATCTCTTGTCTTCTCCGTCACCAACAAAGATAAACCTTGCGCCTCTTTCCTTTGCCAGTACTGCCGGAATAGCCTTCAATAGCGTCCTGTGTCCCTTTATCCTGTCAAAATTAGCTATCACTCCCACTAATTTTACTCCGTTCTCTTGGGCATATTTCAACCTTAAATCTCCGATCCCTGCTACGTGCGACAAAGCATCCTGGTCAATGGCATTATATATTACCTCTATATTCTCCCCGCAGACTTTAATGCCGGGCCTCTGTTCAAGATCTTCTTTTAATGCCTCACTAACAGCTATAATTTTATCGGAGAATCGATAAACCGTACGATATGCTAATGAACAGAATAAATTCTTAACAGTTCTCAGGTCAAATTTACCCGTAAGGCTAAAATTATACCCCTGGATAGTTGCAATTTTAGAATGAACCCCGGCAAACCTGGCAGCTATAAGACCCATAAAATCTGCGCTAAAGAGATGCGTATGGACTACATCAATCTTCTTTCGTTTTATATATCGTTTTAAATAAAATATTCCGTACAGCCTTATTAGCCAATTATTAAAATTAAATACCTTTACCTCTTTGGCATATTTCATATATTCCTTTAACATAGGCCCATTAGAAGGACAGACTACGTATATCTCAAATCTTTCCTTATTCAAATATCTGATCAGCGAACAAAATGCCCTCTCAGCACCACCTATATTTGAAGAACCTATGACCTGTAAGATTTTAATCCTTCTCATCATATGGCTATTTTTTCTTTGCAATTAAATGAATTGACGGATACAAAGCTAACTTGACTACAAAAAAACTGAAGATCTTATGCAGTTTCAGTCTTTTTAAAAGATGCACGACCTTTCTCCTTGCAAGATTCACTATTAATTGCGGGTTATTGATCCTTTCCTTCACGTAATCAATGTTAACATCTTCTATCTCATTAAACCCTATCTGCTTGAGGCTTCTAATCATATTCTTTCTTGTTATGCAATGCGTATCATCAAAACCTTTGGGGTTTTTTCCTCTCAGCTTAAAATATGCCCTATTGAACCACTTCGGCATCAATGGAAACCAAAGTATGCCATAGTGATCCTCCTTCGGAAAAAGGTGATTAGGCAATTCGCAATAAAGATATCCTCCATTCTTTAGTGCCCGATACGATTCTGACAAAACCTTATCCATTTCCATGGTATGTTCCAATACATAAAACATAGTAACTAAATCGAAAGAGCTATTTTTAAAGGGGAGTTTTTCTCCTATGCCTATTAAAAATCTTGCATCTATATTTGAATATTGTGCAGACCTGGCCATGGATGCATACGCACCCTCTATAATAGGTTCCAAGCCTATAACCCGGGCTCCTTTCAAGGCCAAAGCAACTGACCTACCTCCTGGACCACAACCTACATCAAGAACCATTTTATCCTTCAAATATCCCATTTTTGCTTCCAATTTATTGCAAAGAGGCTTGCTTTCATTTTCCTGGTTAAGAAATATTTTATATATCTCCCTATCTTCTATATCATAACTTAATATATCCTCGTGGTAATCTGAGAGATAATGCTTTAAATAATGTTTAAGATGATCTTTTGCAGTATTTTTTTTGTGCATCATTTCCCTTCTATCACAACCGCAGCTAAATTTCTTTTGAGCCATAAAAAATAAAACCCTATCATAATAAATTCTGATATTATGGTTGCGACACAAGCGCCATAGAAACTAAATCTAGGTATAAAGATCAAATTGAGAAAAATATTAATAAAAGTCCCCGCCGTATAATTCATAAGTAATATTTTCGGCCTTTTTAAGGCAAGAACAAAACTGTCAAGAAAAAATCTTAAAAATACAGGAACTAGAACACATGATAAAATCTTTACTGCAAAAATGGACTTTATAAATTCTGGCCCAAATAATAAAGGGACAAAAAACCTAGCGCCAAAATATAAAAATATTACCAGAAAAACACTGCACAAGATAAGAACCTTGATAGAACTTTTATATACCTCGGATAATGACTTCCTGGATGTCTTTGATAAACGTGATATTACGGGGAAAACCGCTGCCGTAAAGACAACAGGAATTACCAATATAGGTTCAATAAGTCTTATGGCGACACTATACCACCCCGTAACAACATTGGTCACCATCTTAGAAAGCATTATTATGTCTATTCTAAAATTTATTGTGTGAAAAAGTATCAGGATCGCAAATGGAATACTATTTATGAACAATCTTTTCCAGAATTTAAAATCAAAAGATAGCCCTAAAGGCACAAATCTTATATTCGCGGCAAGCGTAGTAAATACTAAAGTTATAATACTAGTCAATAAAAACATTTGTGCTATAAATACTATATTTACCGATAAAGCCCTGATTGCCCATAAAATAAGGCCTAATTTAAATACCCCTTCCAATAAAATTGACATTGCCTC
>CAZZAL010000001.1:0-128960 GCA_964652265.1 uncultured Planctomycetia bacterium | reverse complement strand
TAAAAGCGGACATTTCACTTGTTAAGGAACAGGACATTTCATTATTTTATAACAGAAGGGGCCGTTTTATTTGACAAATTATAGAGTGCGTGATATACTTCTTTACTGTTCAAGTAGCTATTTTTATACCCTAAGAAAGGAGGGAAGGACATGCTTAAATTGAGGCAGAGACACGGTTTTACGCTCGTGGAGATCATGATAGTTGTCGCAATCATATCTTTATTAGCCGCAATAGCAATTCCTAACCTACTACGAGCAAGGCATAATGCCAATGAGGCAGCGGCCATTGCAGCATTAAGGACTATCAGTACCGCATGTGAAAGTTTTCGTTCAGCGCAGACGCCTACAGCGTATCCTGCGAATCTAGCAGCGTTGGTAGCAACCGCCCCTGTATATATCGATGCAGGTCTGGCAGGAGCTGTCGCAGCTGCAAGCGCGAGACAGGGATATTTCTTTACCTACACGCGTCCAAACGTAAACCAGTTTACATGCACGGCGAGCCCAGCAGTCAGTGCTACGACAGGTACCCGCGTTT
This sequence comes from uncultured Planctomycetia bacterium, assembly GCA_964652265.1. Taxonomy (GTDB): domain Bacteria; phylum Omnitrophota; class Gorgyraeia; order Gorgyraeales; family Gorgyraeaceae; genus JAHIUV01. The sequence goes on along the minus strand of CAZZAL010000001.1, from coordinate 128,425 downwards.
TCTTCGTGGATGAGAGCGGAGTTATTAGGCTGACCAATGCTTCTGGTGCGCCAATAGAATAAACGGTTAGGGTTTTTAGAATCAAAAAAATGGTGTCATGCATAATGTGTGGCACCATTTTTTTATTTTCCTTGACAATTCGAGCGTAGTAGTATAAATTTGTTATAAATGAAAACAAGGACGGGGTTTACATTAATCGAGATAATAATAGTTGTTGCAATAGTTATGACCCTTGCAACGCTGGCTATTTCAAGTGTGTTGCGGGCTAGACACAATGCCAACGAGATGGCAGCAGTGGCCTCATGTAGGACTTTAGTGACGGCATGTCAGAATTTTTACGCAGCTAGTTACCCTCATATATATCCGAGTGAGCTCTCAGACATGGTATTGCCGGTCTCTGATCCGCCGTATATAGACAGTGTCCTTGCCAGCGGTACAAAACAGGGGTACAACTTTACATATGCACTCGTGGATTCTGAAAGTTTTACTTTTAGTGCAGCTCCTGCGTCTCCTGGAAAAACAGGCTCAAGGTATTTCTTTTCCGACGAAAGCGGTACTATAAGGGCAAATACGACTGGTCCAGCAGGCCCAAATGATGCCATTGTGCAATAATTATAAAAAGCCAATATATAGCTTCTATTTTATATATATGGGTGCCAAGATATGAAGAAGACAGTAGGTATTGATATAGGGACTTATAGCGCAAAATTGGTCGAGCTCGAGAACAGGAAAGGCCGGCCTACTCTTACAAAATGCGCCATGGTACGAATTAGTAATGGTAATAGAAAGACAGCGCTGAAGGATCTATTGTCGCAGGCAAAATTGACGCTTAAGCGCGTGAATGTCTCCCTATCAGGACCATCAGTTATAGTGCGGTATATAGAGATGCCACCTATGAGGAAAGATGAGCTTGACAGTGCAATAAGGTTCGAGGCAGAGAAATATTTACCGTTTAATATAAGCGAATCTACGGTGGATTGCGTTGTGTTGGATAAGACTTCTTCTGGCAGCCAGAGGGTCCTCTTGGTAGCTGCCAAAAGAGAAGAGGTCAATAATCTTTTGGAACTCTTCAAGGAGTTTGGCCTGGAGATAGGGGCTGTAGATGCTGACAGCTTTGCATTTTTTAATTCTTTTAATAGCGCTAATCCCGGAAACAGAAAAGAGGAACGGGCATGCGCATTGATCAATATAGGAGCCAAATTTTCAAATATGAATATAGCAGCAAAAGGCGCTCTGTATTTTACGAGGGATATTTTTTGGGGAGGCGCTGATATCTCTAAGAGAATAAATGATGCCATGGGACTGGGTACGGAAGAAGCAGAAAAAGTGAAACAAGGCCCTGGAGAAAAAAGGGAAGAGGTGGTAAGCGTTATTACGCCTGCCCTTGAAAAATTAACACAGCAGATAAGGATGTCGTTCGATTATTTTGAGACGCAGGTCGGCAGGAACATAGAAAAGATTTATATAAGCGGTGGCACATCGTATCTTTTCAATATCGTTGATTTTTTAAAAGAAAATTTACACGTGGATGTTATGATGTGGAACCCGTTTGAGGGTATCGCTATAGACGGGGCCTTTGAGGAGATCAGCAGGCATCCTGCTATGTTTACAGTAGCGGTTGGTCTAGCATTACGGAAATGATAGAGATAAACCTTTTACCAGAGAACTTACGCAAAAAAAAGCAGTTTCAGCTTAATCTTGACCTCCAGGCGAACAACGTCAGGCTTATAGGTGGAGGCGCGCTTCTGGGTGTCTTGATAGTGCTTATTATTTTCTTTTCAGTAGGCTCCTCTATTAGAAAGGCTCAGGCGTCCAGGCTTATAAAAAGAGAACAGGCCGTGGCAGGGCAGGCTTCACAGGCCAAGGCGATCTCAGACGATGTTTCTGTTTTGAAGGCAAAGATGGTTGCGTCGGATGAGGTCACTCAGAGGCGTTTTTTGTGGGCTGAGAAACTGAATCAACTTTCAGATCTGATCTTACCCGGGATCTGGTTTACGCGTATTTATATGGATTCAGGAAACAAGCTGATGGTAGAGGGTAGTGTCATATCAAAAAAAGAAGAGGCCATGGCATCTGTGGGCAAGTTTATGAAGGGTTTGAGGGAGAACGAGGCATTTTTTAAGGATTTTACAAATGTCAAACTTGAGTCAGTAGAGAGGCAGAGCCTGGATAATAGGGATGTCGTGGATTTTAAGATAGTGTTGTATTTTCGAGGAGTATGATGGATCCTAAAGAGAAACAAAAAATGATGGTGCTTTTTGCGATTTTTGGAATAGCAGCGCTGGTGCTTTACTATAATTTTCTCCTGAGGCCACAGTTCAGGAAGTTTATTACAGTGAATAGAGACTTTCAGGCTGTCAAGGCCAGGGTGAGGAGCGCCGAGGCCCTGATCGCCAATGAGGAAAGGATGAAGACTCAGCATGCTAATCTTAGTGAGCAGGTCGGGCTTCTTGAGAAGAGATTCGCTCGCCAGGACCAGGTCTCTGGGCTCTTGCAGGATTTTTCAGGAGTTGCAGAATCTTCCGGGGCCAAGATATTGAGGGTCATGCCGCTGGAGGTAGCGAATGATGCCTCAGGGGTCTCTTCCGAAAATGCTTTTTATGCTGAGTTTCCTATTTTGATAGAGGCAAGGGCTGGTTACCATCAATGTGGGATATTTCTCAATAAGCTTGAAGGCATGGACAGGTTTATAAGGGTTGATGATATAGATATAAAAGGAAGGACTGGTGACCCGCGGCGACACCATATAAAATTGCGGGTAACTACCTATATAACACAATGATGATTATATTGATTTTATTATTATTGAGTACTAAGCTTACGTTTGCAGAAGAGAGTTTTGTGTATGAGACAAAGGCAAAGAGGGATCCTTTTGTCCCTTTGATCTCAGAGGGCGGTTCATATGTTTCTGATGCATATGGCATAAGTAGCATAAGAGATGTCAGACTGGAAGGCATTGTCTGGGATGAGGCCAAAGGTTCCATTGCGATCATAAATGGCGAGATAGTCAAGGAAGGTCAGGATGTGGGAGTCGTAAAGGTCTTGAGAATAGAAAAAGATGGAGTGGTCTTTGAACTTGATAACCAAGAGGTAAGGCTCGAGTTAACCGTTGATTAGTAACCCATGTCCGAGCTAAAGTCTCGTACATGACCGGGGGGATGATATGAAAATATTGAAAGGTTTTATTTTTAGCTGCTTTGTGTTTTTTTTAATGCTGGGCGTGGTGTTTGGCCAGGAAGACTCAGGGAATGAGGCACAGGGGCCGCCAGAGATCAAGGACCTTGCTGCTGTATCCTCGGGTAACGTTACCCTGGATTTCAAGGACGCAGACATAACAAATGTCTTGAGGATACTTTCTTACAAAAGCGGTGTAAACATTGTCGCGGGCAAGGACGTGTCTGGGCCTATTACCATAAGGCTGACAGATGTGCCATGGGAAAAGGCATTGAATGTTATATTGAGGACATATGGATACACGTATGAAAGAGAGGAGAACATTATCCGCGTGACCACCACCGAGAACCTGGAAAGAGAAGAGCTGGCCACAGAGGTTTTTCCTCTTAATTATGCTGACGCAGCAAATGTTCCGGCGGCAATAGAAGAGATGCTGAGTGACAGAGGGAGTGTTAAATTTGACCAACGCGCGAATCTGATCATAGTGACTGACATTCCTACAAACATATACAAGATCAAGCAGGTAATAGAAAAACTTGACATGAGGACCAAGCAGGTGAACATAGAGGCAAAGATAATAGAGACGACTCTTGATAAGGATGACAAGCTCGGGGTTAACTGGACAATGCAGGCGACTGCCACTGGCGCAGCGCGTCCCACAACCGCGCCGTTTCACAGAGGAATAACCGGAGGGCACTTGTATCCTGACGCAGACACTAGTGCTGAAGCAGGTGATGATGCCGGAGCATTTCCATCAGGCGGCAAGACTGCCTTTCCTTTGGCATTGCCGAGTAACTTTACATTTGGCACGCTTAGTTTTACTTCTTTTCAGGCAGTGCTCGAGATGTTGAAATCCAGGGCAGATACAAAGATAATTTCAAACCCGAGGGTTACGACGCTGGATAATAAAGAGGCGAAGATAACGGTCGCGACGACGTATAATATACCGACTTACGAACGCAACGATAGCACCGGCAATTATGAAATAACAGGTTATGATGAAAAGGAATTAGGAGTCATTCTTTCTGTAACGCCGCAGATAAATCCAGAGGGGTACATTGTTGTAAAGATAGAGCCAGAGGTGTCGGCTTTTTCAACGTGGGATACGTTTACCACCTCAGGAGGGACCATCCAGGCTCCGAGATTTACGACCCGCAAGGCCTCAACACAGGTCATGGTAAAGAACGGCGAGACGATAGTAATAGGTGGGCTCATAAAAGAACAGGTAACAGACAGGGTGTACAAGGTTCCGATATTGGGTGATATACCGATCTTAAGTTTATTATTCAAGAAAAAGGAAAAGGAAGTCGACACGACGGATCTTTTGTTTTTCATTACTGTAAATATTGTCGAGGGAGAAGACGTCACAGAAGTAGCAGCGGACAAATGAAACTGGAAGCGAGATTTTGTAAAATCGGGGATTTAAAATATATTTCCCATCTGGACATTGTCAGGCTTTTTCAGCGCGCCATAAGAAGGGCTGGCCTTCCGGTCAGCCTAAGCAAAGGTTATAGCCCGCATTACAGGATAAGTTTTGGAAATGCCTTGAAGCTGGGTGTTGAAAGCGAAAGCGAGATGGCGGTGTTTACGATGGAAGCCTTAGTCGAGCCCGAAGAATTTAGAAACAAGATGAATGAAAAATTACCAGAAGGGATCAAGGTGTTGGAATGCAAAAAGAGATTTTAATAAATGTTGAATCTCAGGAGAAGCGGGTCGCGGTTGTTGAAGGCGGCGTGCTGCAGGATTATTATATCGAGAGGCCATCAGAGGTGACGATGGTCGGGAATATTTATAAGGGTGTTGTTAATTCAGTTGTTTCTGGTATAGGCGCGGCGTTCGTAGACATAGGACAAGGTAAAAACGGATTTTTATACGTCGCTGACATGCTTATGCCGTCGCGGGAATTTGATGTCCTGGATGATGAAAAAGCGCCACAGCCTCAGCCAAGGCGCATGCCAAGGCCCAGGCCTTCAGAGATCAATAAGCTCGTCAAGGAAAAGCAGGAGGTCCTGGTCCAAGTGGTAAAAGAGCCCATGGGTAATAAGGGTCCGAGACTTACGACTCATATCGGTATACCTGGAAGGTTTCTGGTACTTATGCCTTTTGATCAGCATATAGGTATTTCCAAAAAGGTCAGGGACCGTACTGAACGCAGCAGGTTGTATAAGATATTGAAGAAGATAGAGCCTTCTGTAAAGATGGGGCTTATAGTGCGGACAGCTGGCGTCGGGAAAAGTGAGCGAGATATAATACGCGAGGCAAAATACTTAAGCGCGCTGTGGCGCAGGATAAAGCGGGATGGTTCCAAGGCCAAGGCGCTTCAGGTCGTGCATGAAGAACATGGCCTTACGTTCAGGATCTTGCGAGACATATTCAGCGAGGATATATCGAGAGTCCTTGTGGACAATAGAGACGAGTATAAGAAATTGCGCCATTTTGCGAACAACATGATGCCTCTCATGAAGAGAAAACTCATGTTTTACAGGGAAAGGACCAGTCTTTTTGATTCGCGTGGCATAGAGAAGGATATAGAGAAACTCTACAAGAAGAAGATACAGCTTAAGTGCGGTGGTTACATTTTCATAGAAGAGACAGAGGGGCTTATTGCAATCGACGTGAACAGTGGATCTTTTAGTCGCAAGGGCATGGAGGAGACTGCATTTAAGGTCAATTCCGAGGCAGCTGCAGAGATCGCCAGGCAGATGCGGATGAGGGACATAGGTGGTATTGTCATAATAGATTTTATAGACATGAAATATGACAGGCACAGGAGGAATATTTTCAATATATTGGTTGGCGCTGTCAAGAGGGACAAGGCAAGGATCAAGATACTCAGGATGTCAGAGTTTGGCATAGTGCAGATGACGCGGCAACGCATACGCAAGGGCGTCAGCAGGGTTTCATATCAGAAGTGCCCGTATTGTACTGGCAGGGGAGCTGTAAAATCAGTTACTACAATGGCAATAGAGGTACTCAGGGCAATAAAAAAGGAGTTGGATAAGACAAGGCAGAAAGAGATCCGGGTGTTTGTGTATCCCGGAGTGGCGAATTATCTCTTGAACGAGGACAGGCCGTCCATAACCAGGATAGAGTCTGAACACAGGTCCAAGATCATTATCATAGCAGAGCCTGATATGCACATCGAGCGTTTCCGTATTCACCGCTAATAACCGGTTGACAACGGACGCAGTATTGTTGTAAAATATTTAGTTTCAAACAGATAGAAAGGGAGGTTCAAGGTGTACGCAGTAATCGAGACAGGTGCAAAGCAGTACAGGGTATCAAAGGGAGATGTATTGGAAGTAGAGAGGCTGAATTTAAAAGACAAAAAAGAAGCAAAGTTGGATAAGGTACTTTTTGTTTCAGACAAGAAGGACGTGCTGGTAGGTAAGCCTTATATAAAGGGTGCTTCTGTAGTTTGCGAGATTGTCGGTGAAAAGCGCGGCAAGAAAAGCATTTCTTTTAAATATAGAAGGCGTCTCGGTAATTCCAGGAAGAAGATAGGGCACAGGCAGAACTATACAGTACTGAAAGTAAAAGAGATAAAAACGGGAGGATAACATGGCACATACCAAATCACAGGGAAGCACAAAGAATGGCAAGGATAGTAATGCGCAACGCCTAGGAGTGAAGCGTTTTGGCGGTCAGGTTGTGAGCGCCGGCAGCATAATCGTCAGGCAGAAGGGGACGAAATTTTTCCCTGGTTCTGGCGTGGGTATTGGTAGAGACAATACTTTGTTTGCGCTAAAAGATGGCGTGGTGACGTTCGGCAGCTCGCGAAAGATAAGCGTGGTCTAATATATCTAATGTTTATTGACCATGCAGAGATAAATCTCAAGGCCGGCGATGGTGGAGACGGTTGCCACAGTTTTTCCAAGGGCAAAGGTCAGAGGTATAAGAGACCGGATGGCGGAGACGGAGGCAAGGGCGGGGATATAATTATCAAGGCAGATAATAATGTCCAGACCCTTGTCGATTTCTATTACCGGAAACATTTTAAGGCAGAATCCGGTTCCAATGCCAGCAGCAATCATAAAAAAGGTGCAGAAGGCAAGACCCTTCTCATAAGGGTCCCCCTTGGAACGATCATAAGAGACAGGGACTATGGATTTACTTATTGCGATTTAGATGAAATAGGCCGCTCGGTAGTACTAGTAAAAGGAGGCGAAGGCGGCAGGGGTAATTCGCGGTTCAGGGATGCTACTCCCGGAAAAGACGGCGAAGAAAAAAATATCGTCCTGGAGCTAAAACTGGTTGCCGACGTAGGTATCATCGGTTATCCAAATGTAGGCAAGTCCAGTTTGGTATCGCGGATATCTAGGGCAAAGGTAAAGGTAGCCAATTACCCGTTTACCACAAAGACACCGACGCTGGGCATGGTAAAACTGGGCCCTGAAAGAAGTTTTGTTATATGTGATATACCGGGGTTGATAAAAGGTGCGCATGCCGGAAAAGGGCTTGGCGATGATTTTCTGAGGCATGTCGAGAGGACACGGGTTTTAATCCATATGGTAGATATGGCAGCCGTGGAGGGAAGAGACCCTGCTTTAGATCTAGCGTCTATCAACAAGGAATTAAGGCTTTACAATACTGAGCTTTTAAAACGGCCTCAGATCATAGCGGCAAACAAAATGGATCTTCCCCTGGCTTCAGAGAATTTGAAGGATTTTAAGAAGAAAGTGAAAAAAAAGATTTACCCTATCTCTTGTGCCACAGGAGAGGGCATAAAAGAGTTACTCGAGGCAGTGTATAAAAAATTATAACATGTTCAAGGCTTGGCCTTGAACGGAAGAGGCAAGATGCATAGACAAGGTTTAAAAAACGCAAAGAGAATAGTCATAAAGATAGGTACAAGCGTGCTGGCTTCAAAGGATTCTGCGCTGGATAAGGCATGGATCAAGGATTTTGCCAGTCAGATTGCAGTGCTTTTGAAGCAGAAGAAGGAAGTGATCATTGTTTCTTCTGGCGCAATCGCAGCAGGCATGCATTTATTGCGCATTAAAAAGAGACCGCATAATCTACCTGACCAGCAGGCGTGCGCTGCTTTGGGGCAAGGCCATTTGATGAACGCATATGAAGAAGCCTTTAGGAAAGCGGGATTTCATGCAGCACAGATACTTTTAACGTGGGAGGACATTCGGGATAGGCGCCGGTATTTGAACGCCGAGAACACTATTCATACGCTTCTGAGTAAATCCGTAGTTCCCGTGATCAATGAAAACGATACAGTGGCTGTCGATGAGATAAAGTTCGGAGACAATGATAGGCTTTCAGCGCTTGTGACTAATCTAGCTGGCGCTGATCTTTTGATTATGTTGACAGATGTCGATGGGTTGCGCGTTGGGAAAAAGGCGTGCGTTGAAGAGGTAACCTCTATAGATTCTCAAATAGAAGATGCTGCGTGCGGCACGAAAAAAGAATATTCGCTTGGCGGGATGAAGACAAAACTAGAGTCCTGTAAGATAGCGATGTCTTCAGGTGTCAATTGCGTGATTGCAAACGGCCGCAAGAGCGATATTTTATTGAAGATCATGAAGGGGGAATGCGTGGGCACGATTTTTGTGCCGAAGAAAGATAAAATGCAGGCGCGCAAAAGATGGCTTGCGTATAATGCCAAGACCCAGGGTAAGATAATCGTAGACGATGGCGCAAAGGACGCACTTGTGAAAAAAAACAGTAGTTTATTGGCGTGTGGCGTAAAGGGAGTCGAAGGAAAATTTTCGTATGGCGATGTGGTGTCGGTTTCTGGAAATAATGGTGTTGAATTTGCCAAAGGACTTTCCAATTATAGCGCAGCGGATCTTGAGAAGATAAAGGGTATGGCTACGAAAGAGGCTAGAAAGGTAATAGAGAAAGGTTTTTACCAAGAGGTAGTGCATCGCGATAACCTGGTGATATTGTGAGTTTAATGTCCGAGGCTTAAGCTTGGACATGAGGAAATGGTGGTGACATGCAATTGAAAGACAAGATCGAAAATATATTGAAAGATGCAAGATGTGCATCAAGGACGCTTGCGAGTGTTTCTGCTAAGGATAAGAACAAGGCGCTATTGGCAATGGCAAAGGCGCTTATTAAAAATACTAGATATATACTCTTGTGCAACGCAAGGGATGTTACGTCTGCAAAAAGAAAAGGCCTGAGGAAGGCCCTGATAGACAGGCTAAAGCTTACTGATGAGCGGATAAAGGCCATGGCAGAGTCTTTGAAGTCAGTGGCAGGGCTTAGGGATCCTGTTGGCGATACAATAAAACAATGGAAGAAGCCGAACGGACTCGTGATAAAAAAAGTGCGCGTGCCAATCGGAGTCGTGGGAATAGTATATGAGGCAAGGCCGAACGTGACGAGCGACTGTGCTGCATTATGTCTTAAGTCAGGCAATGCCTGTGTGCTGCGCGGTGGAAGCGAAGCCATACATTCGAATATGGCAATACACAGGGTGATCACGCAGGCAGCGGCAAAGTCTGGGATCTCGAAAGAAGCCATCAGCATGATCGATGAGACCGATAGAAAGGCAGTGGAGGTATTGCTTAAGGCTGATGAATTTGTAGACCTTATAATTCCGAGGGGTGGGGAGGGCTTGATAAGATCTGTCGCGGAAAATTCTACCATTCCTGTTGTAAAGCATTATAAAGGCGTGTGCCATTTATATGTCGATAAACACGCGGATTTAAAAAAGGCAGCCAAGATTGCTTTAAACGCAAAGGTGCAGCGCCCGGGCGTGTGTAATGCTATTGAGACGCTCCTGGTGCATAAAAACATAGCTAAAAAGTTTTTGCCGGAAGTAGCAAGTGTTTTAGAGGAAAAGGATGTGGAATTACGTGGCTGCGATAAGACGCGGAAGATTGTGAGACACATAAAAAAGGCTGCAGAAAAGGACTGGTATGAGGAGTATCTGGATTTGATATTGGCCGTGAAGGTAGTCGAGGACACGGGAGAAGCAATCGATTTTATAAATAAGTATGGCTCGGGCCATTCAGACGCGATAGTCACGAAGAATAAAAAGACAGCGAATGAATTTTTAAACAAGGTGGACTCGGCTTGCGTATACGTGAATGCGTCCACAAGATTTACAGATGGGTATGAATTTGGCCTTGGTGCAGAGATAGGGATTTCCACGGATAAGATTCATGCGCGTGGCCCCATGGCACTGGAAGAACTATGTTCGTATAAATATATTATTCTTGGTTCTGGACAAGTCAGGACTTAGGGTTTAGCGAGGAGTAGCTATGAAAAAACGAAAGAAAAAGATACAGAGAAAGACAAAGGAAACAAATATCGCGATCGAATTAACGATAGATGGAAAAGGGGATTCAAGTATCAAGACAGGTATCCCGTTTCTGGATCATATGTTGGCACTCTTTGCTAAACATGGGCTTTTTGATTTAAAGATAAAGGCAAAAGGCGACCTTGAAGTGGATATGCATCACACAAACGAAGATATCGGGATCTGTCTTGGCCAGGCTTTTAAGGAGGCCCTTGGTGAGAAAAAAGGTATCCGGAGATTCGGGGAAAAGACGGTCCCTATGGACGAAGCCCTGGTCAATGTCCGCGCAGTGGTGGACATAAGTGGCAGACCTTTTTTCAATAATATCAAGTCAGAAAGGCCCTATGAGGAAAAAGATGTTCAAGGAGGATATAATCTGGAATATGCGCGCCAGTTTTTTCAGGCGCTTGTAAACAGCTTTCCTGTTACACTGCATATTTCTATTCTACAGGCAAGTTCCGACACACATCATTTATTAGAGGCGATTTTTAAGGCCGCGGCTAAGGCTTTGGATGAAGCAACCCAGATCGATCCGCGCGTAAAAGGAGTTCCTTCCACCAAAGGACGTCTGTGATTACAATTATCGATTACGGTATGGGCAATCTCAGGAGTGTACAAAAGGCCTTCCAGCTTTATTGTCCAAAGGTCAGGGTGAGTTCGTCTACTTCCGATATCGCTTCGGCAGACAAGGTGATCTTGCCTGGAGTCGGTGCCTTTGGCAAGGCAATGGAAGAGTTAAAAGCAAGGAAGCTTGTTGCGCCCCTGAAAGAATGCATAAAAAAAGGAACACCGTTTTTAGGGATCTGCTTGGGTATCCAGCTTTTGTTTTCAGAGAGCGAGGAAGGCGGCAAGGTAAAGGGTTTAGGTATTTTAAAAGGCAGGGTTAGGCGGTTTAAGGAGGGGAGCGGTCTTAAGATCCCGCATATGGGGTGGAATAAGATACAGGCAAAGGGCAGTCGAGGGCAAGAGGCTATATTAAATAGGGTACCTGATGAGAGCTACATGTATTTTGTACATTCTTATTACGTTGAACCAGATGAGAAAAACGTGATTCTTTGTGAGACACAATACGGAGTCAGTTTTGCATCCGGCATACATAAGGACAATGTATATGCATTTCAGTTTCATCCTGAAAAGAGCCAGAGTATAGGGCTCGAGATTATAAAAAATTTTGTGGAACTATGATTATTATTCCTGCTGTCGATATAATTAAAGGCAAGGTTGTGAGGCTACTTAAGGGGGACTTTGACGAGGATACAATCTATTCAGATGACCCTCTTGAGAGCGCTCTTTCATGGCAGAGAAAGGGAGCAAAGTTTTTACATCTTGTGGATTTAGATGGTGCAAAATATGGAGAGGTCAAAAATAGAGACATCTTGGCACGCATCATAAAAGCTGTAGAAGTACCCTGCGAGGTAGGCGGAGGGTTGCGGAACGAGGCGGATATAGAGTATTTTTTAAAACAGGGCGCTAGGCGCGTTGTAATCGGCACAAAGGCATTCGAAGACTTGTCTTATTTACAGAAGCTTGTAAAGACCTTTGGCGATAAGATAGTGGTCAGTATAGATTCCTCAGCAGGAAGGGTCGTGAAGAAAGGGTGGCAGGAGAAGACAGAGTTTTTGGCAGTAACTTGGGCAGGCAAGATGGAGGCTGCAGGCGTTAAGACTATTGTGGTGACTGATATTGCTACGGACGGGACATTAGAAGGACCTAATATAGAAGGCTTAAAAGAGATCTTGGCTAAAGTGGAGATCTCTGTGATAGCGTCTGGCGGAGTCTCTGGATTGGAAGATATAAAAAAGCTTAAGGCGATTGCCAGTAAGAATTTAGAGGGAGTTATAGTCGGCCGGGCCCTTTATGAAGGGAAACTCGATCTGGGAGAAGCAATAAAACAGGCTTCTTAATACGGTATTGTAATTTTAAAGAGACGAATATGTTAACTAAGCGAATAATCCCATGTCTGGATGTTAAGGACGGCAGGGTCGTGAAGGGTATTAAGTTTTTAGACCTGAAAGACGCAGGGGACCCTGTCCAGGTCGCTCAGGCATATGATAAAGAAGAGGCAGATGAGATTATTTTTCTGGATATCACTGCTAGTTATGAAAAAAGACAGACTATGCTGGATGTCGTGAGGAGGACAGCAGAGACTGTTTTTATGCCGCTCACTGTTGGTGGCGGCATAAGAAACCTGGAAGACATAAGGGACCTATTAAATGCAGGTACTGACAAGGTCTCGATCAATACTGCGGCAGTAAAGGATCCGGAACTTGTAAGGAGGGCAGCAGAGAGGTTTGGGAGCCAGTGCATAGTCGTGGCGATAGACGCCAAACGCTGTACAGATTCGAAAAAGATAAAATGGGGAGTCTATATCAATGGCGGCAGGACACCGACAGGAATTGATGCAGTCGAATGGGGAAAGAAAGTAGAGGGTCTTGGTGCAGGAGAGATACTCCTTACCAGTATGGACATGGACGGCACTAAAGACGGATACGACATAGAGCTTACAAAGACTTTTTCTGAAAATCTGACCATTCCTATTATAGCGTCAGGTGGGGCGGGTAACCTGGAGCATTTGCGCAAGGTCCTGACTGACGGCAAGGCAGATGCAGCACTTGCAGCGTCTATATTTCATTTTAAGGAATATTCGGTCAAGGAAGCCAAGGAATATTTAGAAAAGAAAGGTGTTAAGGTGCGGAGATGAACTTAGATGAGCTGAAGTTTGATAAAAACGGATTGATACCGGCTATAGTGCAGGATCATGAGAGTGGCGAGGTCCTGATGCTGGCATATATGAATAAAGAGTCTCTCGACAGGACGCTTAAATCTGGCAAGACCTGTTATTGGTCGCGTTCCAGAAAGACATTTTGGGTCAAGGGCGAGACATCGAAAAATTTTCAATTTGTAAAAAATATATATTATGACTGTGACATGGATACATTGCTCATAAAGGTAGAGCAGAAGGGTGTTGCGTGTCACACTGGGAACCGCAGCTGTTTTTATAGGAAGATGACTTAAGGATGTATTATCCATCGAAGAAAGAGTATATAAAATTAGCGAAGAAGGCGAATGTCGTACCTGTTTATCGTGAGATACTCGGGGATACCTCGACGCCTGTCTCTGCCTTCCAGAGGTTAAAGAGCAGGCATTCGTATCTACTGGAATCTGTTGAGGGCGAAGAGAAGATAGCCAGGTTCTCTTTTATAGGTATAGAGCCGTCTATTATTTTTAGAAGTAAAGGCGCTTCTGTTGAAGTAATAGAGGGCAGAAGAGGTAAGCAGTTTTTTACAGATTCGCCGCTTAGAGAGATAAAAAAGATCATGTCTCGCTTTAAGCCGGCTCGCGTAAAAGGGCTTCCGAGGTTCTCAGGCGGATTCGTGGGATACGCAGGATATGATACTGTCAGGTTTTTTGAAGACCTGCCTGATAAAAATCCTGATGAGCTGGGCATGGAAGATACTGTTTTTATGATGGCGGATAGTCAAATTATCTTTGATCATTCAACACACAGGATCAAGGTAGTCGTAAATGTGTACGAAGGTTCATATGAAAAGGCAATAAAGAAAATAGACGAGATCATAAAAAAATTGAGCAGGCCAGTAAAAAGGCGGATGTCAAAGACCAAAAAGAAGTCTTTGCATAAGATAGAGTCTAATTTTACCAAGCGAGAGTTTGAAGAAGCTGTAAAAAAAGCAAAAAAATACATCAAGGCAGGTGATATCATACAGGTAGTCCTTTCACAGAGGTTTCAGACAAAGATTTCTTGCGAACCTCTGGATCTTTACCGGGCGCTGAGATCAGTGAATCCTTCGCCCTATATGTTTTGCTTAAATTTTGGAGACGTAAAATTGATAGGGTCTTCTCCGGAATTACTTGTGCGTTGCGAGAACGGCATTGTTGAGACAAGGCCTATTGCAGGGACAAGGCCGCGCGGTAAAAATGAAGATAAGGATTCGGCGTTTGAGACAGAGCTTCTGAAGGATACTAAAGAACGGGCAGAGCATGTCATGCTGGTGGACCTCGGAAGGAATGATATAGGCAGGGTGTGTAGATCTGGCACAGTAAAGGTGTCAGAGTTTATGTCAGTGGAGAAGTATTCGCATGTCATGCATATAGTCAGCAATTGCCGCGGCCGCCTGGCCAAAGACAAAGACGCGTATGATGTTTTGACAGCCGCGTTTCCGGCAGGCACTGTTACAGGCGCGCCAAAGATACGGGCCATGGAGATCGTAGACGAGCTGGAAAATACGAAGCGCGGTCCTTACGCAGGTGCAGTGGGTTATTTTAGTTTTTCAGGTAACATGGACACATGTATCAATATAAGGTCGATACTTGTAAAAGGAAAGAATGCGTATATACAGGCAGGTGCTGGTATAGTAGCGGATTCAGTGCCCTCAAAAGAATATCAGGAGACAGTGAACAAGGCGAAGGCCATGATAAAGGCTATTGAGGTAGCAGAAAAAGGGCTGATGAAATGATATTGATGATCGATAATTATGATTCTTTTACCTATAACCTGGTCCAATATTTATCTGAGCTCGGAGAAAAACTGGTTGTCCATAGAAATGACAAGATCTCGCTCGCAGAGATAGAGGATTTAAACCCGAGTCATATCGTGATCTCTCCTGGGCCAGGTAGGCCAGTTGACGCTGGGATTTCTAGAGAGGTCATAGAAGAATTTGGAAAGCGTATTCCGATATTAGGCGTTTGCCTGGGGCATCAGTGCATAGCAGAGGCCTTTGGCGGCAAGGTCGTGTCTGCCCGTCGCTTGATGCATGGTAAGATCTCAATGATCTATCATGCGGGCCGGGGCATTTTTCAGGACATACCTAGTCCGTTTGAGGCAACCAGGTATCATTCTTTGATAGTAGACAGAAAGTCACTTCCCAAGACGCTTAAGGTTATAGCACGCACGAAAGATAAAGAGATAATGGCCCTGAAGCATAAAAAGTTTCCGGTGTGGGGTGTACAGTTTCATCCAGAGTCGATTTTGACAGAACATGGTAAGAAATTATTAAAGAATTTTATTAATCTCTAGGAGATAATCATGATTAAGGAAGCTATTGGCAAGGTTGTAGATGGGTTTGACCTGACTCGCGAAGAGATGGTCGCGTGCATGAACGAGATAATGACTGGTGAGGCAACTGCAGCGCAGATAGCGGGTTTTATTGTTGCGCTGAGGTTAAAGGGCGAGACAGTGGAGGAAATCACCGGAGCTGCCATGGTCATGCGCGAGAAAGCTATTAGGATAGACGCAGGCAAGGGCACGATCGTTGATACCTGTGGCACAGGAGGCAGTGGCACGAATGCATTTAATATTTCGACCACAGCTGCATTTGTGGTCTCAGGTGCAGGGCTCAAGGTAGCCAAGCATGGAAACCGAGGCGTTTCAAGTCAATGCGGAAGCGCTAATGTCTTAAAAGAACTTGGTGTGAATATTAATATTGCTCCTCTAGAGGTCGAGACTTGTATAAACAAGATAGGCATAGGGTTTTTATTTGCGCCTCTTTTTCACGGTGCAATGAAATATGCGATAGGGCCCCGGAGAGAGATAGGCGTGCGCACCATATTTAATATACTAGGCCCACTTACCAATCCTTCAGGAGCGAATTGTCAGGTCCTTGGTGTTTACCGCGCCGAGCTTACAGAAGTGATGGCAGGTGTATTGAAAAATCTCGGGGCAAAGAGGGCGCTTGTTGTCCATGGCTCGGATGGATTAGATGAGATCACTATTACAGGAAAGACCAGAACGACTGAATTAAAAAATAAAAAAGTCAGGACTTTTTCTGTAAAGCCGCAGGATTTTAAGATGAAGAAGGCTAGTCTTGAGGATATAAGAGGTGGAAGCATAGAAGATAATGCAAGGATCGTAAAAGATGTACTTAAAGGGAAAAAGGGCCCGAAGCAAGATGTGGTGGTCTTGAATGCTGCTGCAGCCCTTTTGGCTGGCGGCCTTGCGAGAGATTTAAAAAAATGCGTTAAGCTTGCGAGAGAGTCAATATCTTCAGGCAAGGCTCTGGATAAATTGAACAAACTCATAGAGTTTACCAATAAATAGGAGTTTAAGTGAAGGGTTTCCTGAAAGAAATCATCAATGTGAAGAAGAAAGAGGTAGAGGCGCTTAAACAGAAGACTCCGATTACGCATTTTGTCGGATCGAGGCGCCTTCTAAAAGGCGTCAGGTCTTTCAAAGAGGCGATATCAGTAGCTGGCTGTGTAAATCTTATTGCAGAGATAAAAAAGAAATCTCCGTCGAGGAAAAAAGGATTTTTCAAAAAGCTCGATGTCAGTGGTCTGGCGAAGATATACGAGGATAATGGTGCTAGGGCCATTTCAGTCCTGACAGATAAGAGGTTTTTCGAGGGGGACCTCTCGCATATAGGCCAGGTGCGTAAGACCGTTAGTCTTCCTGTCTTGAGAAAAGATTTTATCGTGGATGAATATCAGGTCTACGAGTCGCGTTTCCACGGAGCTGACGCGATCCTTTTGATAGCGAGGATCCTGACCAAGGACCAGATAAAAAGTTTCATGCATCTTGCCTCAAGGATAGGCATGGATTGCGTGGTAGAAGTTCACGATGAGAAGGATCTGGAAAAGGCTATAGTCGCAGGCGCAAAGATTATCGGTATAAACAATAGGAACCTGGACACGTTAAAGATAGATGTTTCCAATGCGCTTAAATTGACATCAAGGATGCCAAGGGAGATTGTAAAGATAAGCGAGAGCGGAGTGAAGACCAGTGCTGAGATAGAAGCGCTTAGAAAAAAAGGAGTGAACGCGGTGCTTATAGGCGCGGCGTTTTTAGAGGCAAAGGATATAGCCTCGAAGATAAGAGAAATAATGGGAGGGGAATAAGGGGTCATGAGGATTAGGGTAAAGTTTTGCGGGATTACTTCGTTGGGCGATGCAGAAAAGGCGGTTTTAGCAGGAGCTGATGCAGTTGGCTTTGTTTTTTTTAAAGACAGCCCTCGCTATGTTACCCCGAAACAAGCCTCGGAGATAATAAAAGACATGCCTTTATTTGTCAGCACAGTAGGCATTTTTGTTAATGATGATCTGGCATTTATTGAGGAATGCATCGAGCGCTGCGGTTTGAACGCTGTGCAGCTACACGGCGACGAAAACGTACAATACTGTTTTGAATTCAAAAATTTAAAATTTAAAGGCGTTAAGCTTATAAAGGCGATCAGGGTCAAAGACAAGGACAGCCTTTCTTCTATAGAGGAATGCCATGCTGATGCATTTCTGCTGGATACATATAAGAGCAGCGTATATGGCGGGACAGGTTCAGGTTTTGACAGGACATTGGCTGTCCTGGCAAAGGAATATGGCAGGCGTATTATAATCGCAGGTGGGCTTAATCCTGACAATGTATATGATATAATAAAAGAGATAAGGCCATATGGTGTTGATGTTTCTAGCGGCATAGAATCAAGCCCTGGCAAGAAGAATATCGAGCTGATGGAAGAATTTATACAGGAGGTTCGCAGGACAGAAGAATAATGCGGACAGCTTTAGTATACCACCCTATTTATCTCAAGCATGATACAGGCACGCATCACCCAGAGCGCGCTTCTAGATTACAGTCAATCCTTAGAAAATTACAGAAAACCCCCCTTATTAATAAATTAAAGCTTGTAGAGCCATCTGCAGCAGGCGTGGATGATATTGCGTCTGTCCATGGAAGGGATTATATCTCTAGCATAAAAGAGGTATGCGCAAGAGGAGGCGGAAATTTAGATCCGGATACAAGGGTCTCAAAGGATTCGTATGAGGCTGCACTTTTTGCAGCAGGCGGCGTGATGAAGGCCGTAGACATGGTTTTTGGCGGAGAGGTGGATAATGCGTTTTGCATGGTCAGGCCGCCAGGGCATCACGCAAGATCTCTACAGGCAATGGGATTTTGCTTATTTAATAATGCTGCTATGGGAGCTAGATACTTGCAGAATAAATACAATATAGAACGTATATTGATCATTGACTGGGATGTGCATCATGGAAACGGTACACAAGAGATCTTTTATGAGGATCCAGGAGTTTTTTATATAAGTTTACATCAATATCCGCATTATCCAGGGACAGGCGCTACCAAAGACACAGGTGCAGGTGCTGGCAAGGGATATAATTTGAACATCCCGATGCAGGTAGGTAGCGGAGATGATGAGTACATAAAGGTATTTCAGGAGGTTATTGTCCCGCAGGTTAAAGATTTCAAGCCAGAATTTATATTAATATCAGCAGGTTTTGACGGGCACAGAGATGATCCGTTATCGTCTATAAATCTTACCGAAAAGGGCTATGGCGAGATGACCAAGATCATCAAAAAGGTGGCCAAGCGCTACTGCAAAAGCCGCATTGTCTCAGTCCTTGAAGGCGGTTACAACCTCTTTTCACTCGCCAATTCAGTCCACGCCCACCTCGAATCCCTCACGTTAGCTTGACAAAGCAGGTAAAATCATTATACTTTCTTATACTGTAGCTCAATAGGGCTTAAAGGAGTATAGTGTGACTAAATCCAAACAGGTAATGACAGTAAAGGATGTTGCAGACTATCTTGACGTGCACCCAATGACTATATATAAATATGTCAAAGATGGCAGAATCCCTGCATTTAAGATAGGAGATAGTTGGAGGATTAGACGAGATTCTATTCAAAAATGGATAAAAGATAGCGAGAAGCGAAACGGAGGAAATTCATGAAGGCTAAACATATGCTGGTATTTACAGTTACTCTTTTGACTTTATTATTGGTTTTTAGCAGTGAGCTGTACGCGGTTGGTGGAGGCGGTTTCAGAAATGAGGCAGCCTTGGATGCTGAAGCAAACGGTATGGCAGATTGCTTTGTGGCGCAGGCAGATTCTCCCTCGGCAGTACATTTTAACCCTGCTGGCCTCACGCAGCTGGAAGGCAGCTATGTCAGGATAGGAAATACTGTCCAAGCCCCGCGAAATTTCCATACCAATACAAGTGGCAATGAAAGCAGCATGCAGATGCAGACATTCGATATACCCAGTCTATACTTGGCCAATGATTTTGGCTTGGAGAGATGGAGATTTGGGTTGAGTGCGACTTCGCCATATGGGCTTGGAACAGACTGGGCAGATGATAGTTTTTCTAGTGTACAGGCAACAGAATCCAATACGGAGTTCTTCCAGTTAAATCCATCAGTGGCATATAAAGTAAACGATGCCCTTTCTATAGGCGTAGGAGTTGATTACATGACGTCACATGTATCAAAACACAAAAGGATACTCCCTGCGCTTGGTGGTGGAGATTTTCAGTTAAAAGGAAATGATGATGGCTGGGGGTATAATGTAGGAGTTCTTTATAAACATTCAGAAAAGCATAGCCTTGGAGTTTCATATAGAAGCGAAATAGAATTGATCTACGAGGGTACAGTTTCACTTAATGATCTAAACGCAACAGCAAATTTCTTGTACGCTGTTCCGATACCCACGTATTCCACCGCGATGGAGTCCAAACTGATATTGCCAAGCTCTTTGGCCGTTGGGTATGCGTTCAGGCCGAATGAAAAGTGGACTTTTGAAGTGGATGTAGAATGGACAGACTGGGCATCTGTAGAGCAGGAACTTATACTGTATCCAGAAGAGTCAAACGCAAGCCGTCTGTCCCTTCTTAATGATGGTAATCCAGTTTCAAAAGACTGGCATGATTCAATGGCCTATGGCATAGGTGCTCAATATCGAGCTAATGATAAGTTGACATTAAGAGGTGGTTACTTATTTATCGAGACTCCGATACCAAGCGCTAACTTTGAGACTGCGCTTCCAGATTGCGACAGACATGGCATTACACTTGGCGCAGGCTACAAGCTAAGAGAAGATTTGACCGTCGATCTGGCATATTTTGGAGTTTTAATGGTGGATCGGGATGTTACCAATGACGTGGCTAGTGCCAATGCAGATTTAGACGGAGAATACAGCGGCTATGTTAATATTATTTCAGTAGGATTTACATATAAATACTAATGGAATATATGAAGAAAATAGAAAACTTTTTTTACAACAGGATTTTACGGGGTCTCTTATTTACCAGCAGGCTTGGCAGGAAGTCAATGATGGGCTATGCTGATTCAGGCATAAATTTTGACTATATCTACAGGAATAGTCCTTCAGGATATATAAAGATAGGCAGATTCATAGATAAAATACTCCTTAATCTTCCATCCGCCAGGGCCACAAGAACAAGAAAAGACGTAATAATAAAAATGCTTCAGGAAGAAATTACCAGGAATAAAGAAGAGAAGAAAATAACCAGGATACTAGATTTAGCCTCTGGCCCAGCTCGGTATATTGTGGAATTAATCAAAGAAGAAAATAAAGACTGGGTGGAGGTCTTGTGCGTAGATATAGATAAAAGAGCTTTAAAAACAGGGAAAGAACTAGCTGGTGTAAAGCCAATAATGTATAGAAAAGTAAATGTTTTTAAAATGGAGCGCTATAAAAAGTTTTCTGAGAAAAAAGGATGGAAACCAAATGTAATCATGGCTTCCGGACTTTATGAATATTTAAACGATGAAGACGCAAAGAAACTATTAAAGGAAAGCGTTGCTGGTATAGATAGAAATGGCCTGATATTTATTGTTGCCCAAAGAAACAACCCAAATAGAAAATTGATCGAGCAGTTAGGTAGGGTAAAATCCGGTGAGGCGTGGAGATTATTTTATAGGGCTCCTAAAGTTCTAAAAGAATGGTTGGATGAAGCAGATTTACGCAATGCTGAAGTTACAGTAGATTCGTGGGGCATGTATACTTTTTGCAAAGGAAGGACAGGGGGATGAAAGGTAAATTACCGAGGTTAACTATAGGTAGTCTGGTCCTTGATATTCCTATTCTTCAAGGGGGGATGGGTGTTCGCGTTTCAAAAGCTTCTCTGGCTAGTGCTGTATCTTCTACGGGAGCGCTTGGATTTATTGCTAGCGTAGGATTAGGAGATGAAAAAAAATCCGAACAGAGTTATATCAAGAGTTCAGCTGACGCCTTAAGGTCAGAAATAAAGAAGGTTCAGGAGAAAAGCCTTCCTTTAGGTGTCAATATTATGGCAGCCCTTAGTAATTTTAAAAGCTTAGTAGAGGTATGCGCAGAAGAAAAGGTAGACGTGATTAGTTCAGGAGCAGGGCTTCCGATGAGGTTACCCGAATACGTAGGAACTAATTCTTCAATCAATCTAGCTCCAATTGTTTCTTCTGGAAGAGCAGCCGGGATTATATGTAAAACTTGGGTAAAGAGATACGCTAGGTTACCAGATGCGCTTATTGTAGAAGGACCACTGGCTGGGGGGCATTTAGGGTTTAACTTAGATGACTTAAATGGCAAAAATAGTTTAAAAAGGCTCTTGAACGAGGTTTTAGAAGTTGCATCGGTGTTTAAAAAACCGCATTCTAAGCAAATACCAGTTATAGCTGCAGGTGGTGTGTTTAATGGAAAAGATATCGCCAAATTTTTACGTACTGGTGCCAGTGGAGTGCAAATGTCCACAAGGTTTGTTGCAACGCATGAATGCGATGTTGACCCTGCTTATAAAGAAACTTATCTAAAAGCAAAAAAAGAAGACATCGTTATTATTTCATCTCCAGTAGGGTTACCTGGTAGGGTAATCAATAACAAGTTTGTCGAGAAAATTATTAGCGGAAAGAAGATTAAATTTAGATGTCCTTATCGATGTCTTAAAAGTTGCATACCAGCAGAAGTGAATTATTGCATCGCAGATGCACTCATTAATGCCTCAAAAGGAGATTTGAAGCATGGATTCGCCATGTGCGGACAAAATGCATATAGAGTGGACAAAATTGTTTCTACTAAAGAGTTAATCTTGGAATTATGTGCTGAAGCCATAGAGGAGCTATCGAAATATGAAAGAGTGCATCAAGGGAATAATCTTGTTCGGGGATAGTGTTTTTTTTGGGATAGGAGCTTCTCATCGCAATAAAGGTTGTGCAAGGATTTTAAAAAAAGAGTTTATTAATGCACCTGTTCTTATAAAGGCAAGAAGTTTCGATAGCTCTAAAGAAGGTGTTGAAAAGTTAGAATCGGTTTTAGCAAGAGAAGGATTTTCGCATGTTGTGCTACTTTTTGGAAATAACGATTGTCGGTTGGTCGGTGTTAATACGCCAAGAGTTCCCTTAAAAGAGTTTAGGGCCAATTTGAAGGAAATGGTGAAAACAATTAAAGCTAAAAGGTTAAATGTTTTATTGGCGAATCTTCAGCCTATTGACTCCGAGGGATTTTACAAGAGTTTGCCTGGACAGAAAGAATTTATCAAAATGGATGAGAGCCCTTATAGTTGGCATAAAAGATACAGTGATGTCTGTAATGATATAGCCAATGAGGAAGACATTCAGTTGCTTGACATTCGTGTCGCCCTTGAGAAGGAAAAAAATAATATTTTAGCTGCAGACGGTTTACATCCTAATGACTATGGTCACAGGATAATAGCTAGTCACATATTTAAGCTATTAATGAGGTGATTTTTGTTGTCCAAACTTTACCCGATATTAACTTTGGCTACGGCTATTAGTGGTTTCGCAATAGGGATTTTTGCGTTAGCAAAACAACCTAAAAAGAAACTGGTTAGGATATGGTTTGTATTGTGTCTTATGATAGGAGGCTGGAACCTTGGTTATTATATAACTATGTTAGGTGGAGTTCTCAAGGAACATGCATTGTTAGCGAGCAAGATTTCACATGCTTGCGGTATTTTAATTGCTGCTTTGTTTTTTCACTTTGTATTGGAATTCTTGAAACTTGACAGGCTTAAAAAAAGAATTTTATGGCTAGCGTATATTAGCTGTGGAATAGTATCGATATTATCGCTTACATCTTTTGTTGTCATTGGTCTTACGCCAAAATTATTCATGAAATATTATCCTGTGGGACGACTGGGTTATGGAGTTTACATTTTTTTCTTTCTCGGTTGGGTAGTTTATGCACATAAATTGATGATCCAGGCATACAAGCAGGTTACGCCTCATATACGCAATCAGTTAAAATATTTTCTGACAGGGACTGTTCTTGGGTTTTACGGCGGAGCTAATTGTTTCCCTCTTATTTTTGGTTATCCGTGGCTCCCATACGCAAGCACTTTGATTCTTATTTTTCCTTTTACCACCACATATGCCATGTTTAAATATCGTTTAATGGAAATAGAGTTAGTTATCAAGAAGACTTTAATCTTCGCTGGGGTTTTTGCATTTATATTTGCTGTTTTTGCAGGGGTGACATTTTTTACGCAGGAATTTTTAGTGGCATTGCTGGGCGATAATACGCGATATGCGATTTTTCTTTTTAGCGTGTTTTTGATTACTCTGGGCATCCGGCCTCTCGAGCACTTTTTAATAAACCTTACGGATAACATCTTGTTTCAGCGAAAGTATGACTACCAAAAGACATTAAAAGAAGCCTCCGAAGGCATGGCACTTATAACTGATATGAAGAAGCTGTTGAGTCTGATAGCGCGAATCGTGAGCAAGAGCATAAGAATAAAAAGTGCTGCTATTTTTCAGCTTGACGAGGAAAAAAATAAATATGTCCTGAGGATTCGCAGGGGTAGCGTTCGCAGACATAGCGGATATTCCTTGGATAAAGACGATGCGCTGGTTGGCTGGTTCAGGGAACACAAAGAGGCATTGCTTTATGATGAGATAGAGGATTGGTTGAGATCGGGACGTTTTTTGCGCAAAGAGAAGGGGTTAAGAGACAGGCTTATAGAAATAAAAGAAGAGATGGCTGATTTAGGCGGCGCCATATGTGTCCCGAGTTTTTACAAAGCTTGCCTCATTGGATTTTTAGTTCTGGGTGAGAAATTATCAGGAGATATTTATACCGAACAGGATATTCATCTTCTTTCTACGCTGGCGAGTGAGGCTGCAATCGCGGTTGAGAACGCAAAGAATTTTATGGAGGTCGAGAAGCTACGGGAGAAGGAAAGAGAGAGTTATATCCAGACTGTCCTGGCGCTGGCGCAGACTGTGGACGAAAAGGATTCTTATACTCGCGGTCACCTGGAGGATGTAAATTATTATGGGATGAGAGTCGCAGACGAACTCTTGGAGTCATCAGAATTTAACGCTGTTATAAATAAGGAAGACCTTGATACGTCTTTACATCTTCATGATATAGGAAAGATTGGCGTGCCTGATGCAATATTGCACAAGAACGGGAAGCTGACTGCTTCTGAATGGGAGATAATGAAGCAGCATTGCGAGATCGGCGCAAGGATTGTTGAGCCAATCGCCAAGCTTAGGAATGTTGGAAATATCATCAAGCATCACCAGGAAAAGTATGACGGCACTGGATATCCTGATGGCTTGAAGGGCGAGGAGATCCCGCTCGAGGCTCGTATTATTTCAGTGGTAGATGCATATCATGTAATGGTGTCAGACAGGCCTTACAGGAAGGCATTGCCTGAAGGAGTTGCACTCGCGGAGCTGAAGAAGAATATAGGTACGCAGTTTGACCCTATAGTGGTTGCTGCGTTTGTCCGCGCGTGGGAAAAAGGCAATATCAAGAAGATATAGCGTAGGAGAATCCATGAAATATATAGTGCTTGTTGGCGATGGGATGACAGACAGGCCGCTGGAAGAGTTGAGCGGTAAGACACCTTTAGAAGTAGCAAAGACACCCAACATGAATTTTATAGCTGAAAAGGGTCGCGTAGGGCTTACCAATATGATACCCAGCCGCATGAAGCCTGCAAGTGATGTTGCGAATCTTTCTATACTTGGATATAATCCGCACAAATATTATAGTGGCCGTGGCCCGCTGGAGGCAGCGAACATTGGCATAGATATGAGGGATAACGAGGTGGCATTCAGGTGTAACCTTGTGACTGTTTCAGGTGATGGCAAGATGGCTGATTATAGCGCAGGGCATATATCAAATAAAGAAGCTCACTCGCTCATTAATGCATTGAACGCTAAATTAAGTACTAAGGATATAAGATTTTATGCGGGCATGAGCTACAGGCATCTGGTCATAGTAAAGTGTAATGATAAGGAAGAGTTGAAAGGTATGGTAAAGCTAAAATGTACTCCTCCGCACGATATCATTGGAAAAAAGATAGAAAGTTTTTTGCCAAAGAAAGGCGATTACGCAGATTTTATAAAAAGGTTAATGGGAGATTCAAAGCCAGTTCTTGCTGCTAGCGAAGTCAACAGAGTGCGTTTGGATCTAAAAGAGAACCCTGCTAATATGATCTGGCTGTGGGGCCAGGGCACAAGACCTTCCATGCCCAAGTTTTCAGAGCTTTACAAGGTCGAAGGCTCTATCATCTCAGCTGTAGACCTTATTAAAGGTATTGGTAAGACCATTGGCCTTAAGGTGATAAATGTCCCGGGAGCCACAGGATATTATGATACTAATTATTTAGGTAAGGCACAATATGCGCTGGAATCTTTAAAGGCCAGGGATTTTGTTTTTGTCCATGTCGAGGCGCCTGACGAGGCAGGGCACAACGGTGACCTCAAGGAAAAGATCGCCAGCATAGAGAAGTTTGATAAACATGTGGTCGGGACCGTGCTTACAGCGTTCAAGTCTTCGAAAGACGAGTTCAGGATCTTAGTGCTGGCGGATCATGCAACGCCGCTAAGCTTGCGGACACATGCAAGGGATCACGTGTGTTTTGCAATGTACGGGACAGATATCGAACCTGATGAGGCAGTATATTTTAATGAGAAGGAAGGACGCTCGAGCAGGTTTCGTATTCCACGAGGCCACGAGCTTATGGAATTTTTTATACACTAGTCTGAGCTAAAGAGCGTCAAAGGGATGTTATCAAGGCTTAACTTTGCGATTTATGAAGTTAGGCCTGTATTTTTAGGAGGCAGCTAGATGAGTTCAGTGATTATAATGTTAGGTACACTGGTAGCACTCGGGGCAGGATATTTTTTCTATGCCCGCCTAGTGGAAAAACTCTTTGATGTAAACCCTAGCAATGTGACGCCTGCCAATGAATATTTTGACGGTGTGGATTATGTACCTGCCAGGAACTGGCTGGTGCTTTTTGGTCATCACTTTGCAAGTATTGCAGGTGCAGGGCCTATTGTGGGGCCTGTGATAGCAGTGGCGATATGGGGATGGTGGCCTGCGCTTTTATGGATCGTAGTAGGGACTGTGTTTATGGGCGGTGTGCATGATTTTGCGAGCATCATGATATCAATAAGGCACAAGGGCCGCTCAGTAGCGGATATTGCGGAGAGCGTGATTTCCAGAAGGGCAAAGCTGATCTTTCTGGGGTTTGTGTGGCTTGCGCTTATTTTGGTTATAGCGGTCTTTGTCTCTATATGCGCAAAGACATTGACTGCAGAGCCAAAGACAGTAGTACCTTGTTTCGGACTCATAGGCGTGGCGCTCGTGGTAGGTTTTATGCTTTACAGGTTACGCACGAATATGTTTTTGGCGACTGCGATAGGGCTCGGACTTTTACTGGTATGTGTTTTTCTTGGTGGGAGTTTTCCTGTTGATCTGGGGCAAAACGCGTTTTTAATATGGAGCATCATACTTTTGGTTTACGCCTTTTTAGCTTCTGTTACCCCAGTGCAGATACTTTTGCAGCCGCGCGACTATATCTCAAGCTTTCTTTTATATTTTGGTATAGCAGTCGGGTTTATAGGTATCATGGTGACGCGTCCCCTGGTGAATGTCGCTTCTTTTAGCGGCTGGAATACCCAGGGCCATGACTGGCTCTGGCCAATGCTTTTTGTAACAGTAGCGTGCGGCGCGAATTCAGGCTTTCATGCCCTGGTCTCGAGCGGCACGACATCAAAGCAATTGGATAACGAACGCTTTGCCAAGCGCATAGGTTATGGCGGCATGGTGCTCGAGGCGGTTTTGGCTGTGATGGCGCTTTTAGCAGTCTCTGCAGGACTTAGTGCCAGTGGACTGGAGACCATGCTTTCAAAAGGAGGTCCTGGCCCAATAGGCGCGTTTGGAAAAGGCTATGGGGTTTTAGCTGCTCCGATACTTTTTGACAAAGGTAATCTGGTAGCAATAATGATACTCAACGCGTTTATCCTTACTACGTTAGATACAGCGACAAGGATATGCAGGTACTTGTCCGAGGAACTTTTTAAAATTAAGAATAGATTCTTTGCCACGTTTGTGGTAGTATCTACGAGTGGAGTGCTGGCTTTGAGCGGCAAATGGAGCGAGATCTGGCCCATGTTTGGCGCCTCTAACCAGCTGGTCGCAGCGCTTACTTTTGTTGTTGTCTCAAGCTGGCTTTTGTGTAGGGGAAAGAGCACGCGGTTTACGTTTTTCCCAGCTGTTTTTATGCTCATTACTTCAATAGGCGCGCTTTTGTATCAGCTCGTCAGCTTTATAAAAAATAATGAAATCTTGCTCGCAGGTGTGTCCGTAGCATTGATAATATTGTGCTATATGATGATAATTGATGTTTTGTCGTCGATAAAAAGGCGGAGATTAAAGTGCGGAACTCCTTGATTGTACAAAAATACGGTGGCTCTTCAGTCGCCAATATAGAACGTATAAAGGCAGT
Source organism: uncultured Planctomycetia bacterium (assembly GCA_964652265.1). GTDB lineage: Bacteria > Omnitrophota > Gorgyraeia > Gorgyraeales > Gorgyraeaceae > JAHIUV01. The sequence continues at coordinate 100,476 of CAZZAL010000001.1, read as the reverse complement.
GGCAAAGAGAGTCGCCAGATACAAGAGGCGCGGCAACAGTCTCGTGGTGGTGGTTTCAGCGCTTGGAGACACTACGGATGAACTGTTGAAGCTGGTTGATAAGATCACCTCGATGCCCAGCGAAAGAGAAGTAGACATGCTCATATCTACAGGAGAGCAGGTCTCGGTGGCGCTTCTGGCAATGGCATTGCATAAGATGGGTGTTGACGCGATTTCTTTTACAGGTGCGCAGGTTGGTATCATGACTGACCGGTCGCACACAAAAGCAAAGATAGTGGACGTGAGCGCAGGCAGGATAAGAAAGGAATTAAAAAAAGGAAAGGTCGTCATAGTTGCAGGGTTCCAGGGGATAGACTCTGAAAATGAGATTACTACGCTTGGCCGAGGCGGCTCAGACATGACAGCAGTGGCGCTCGCAAAGACTCTAAAGGCCAAGGTGTGCGAGATCTATACGGATGTGGATGGGGTATATACTGCGGATCCGCGCATTGTAGGAGATGCTCGGAAACTTTCATGCATAAGTTACGAAGAGATGCTTGAGTTGGCATCACTTGGAGCGCAGGTCATGCAGGCGCGTTCCATGGAGGTGGCGAAAAAGTTTTCTGTTCCTTTACATATAAGGTCCAGTTTTGGTAATAAGGAAGGTACGATTATTTCCGAGGAGGTTAGAGCAATGGAAGATGTCCTTGTTAGTGGCGTTACCGTAAATAAAGGAGAGGCAAAGGTTACTATCTGTGACGTGCCTGACAGGCCTGGCATAGCAGCGGTTATTTTCAAGCGCTTGGCCCAGAAAGGTATAAACGTTGACATGATAATCCAGAATATAAGCCGCACAGGATATACAGATGTCTCGTTTACTGTGCCTCTTGCAGAATTAAACAAGACCAAACAGGTGATGGGTAAAATAGTCAAGGCTGTAAAGGCAAGAGGAGCGACTTATAATAATGACATCGCAAAGATCTCGATAGTGGGAATTGGCATGAGGAGCCACTCGGGCGTGGCGGCAAAGATGTTTGAGGCGCTGGCGTCCAAGAAGGTCAACATAAGTATGATCTCTACCTCTGAGATAAAGATATCATGTGTTATAAATAAGAGGCATGCTGAAAAGGCTGTCCGGGCGCTTCACAACGCATTTGAGTTAAGTAAGAAATAAGGCTGAACATAGAGTAATTTTTACAAAGGAGTAATTCATGTATCAAGTCAAGGTTTATGATACAACATTGAGGGATGGCTCACAGGGAGAAGGTATTTCCTTTTCCGTAGCCGATAAAATCAAGATTGCGAAAAAACTAAATACCCTTGGAATCCATTATATAGAAGGGGGATGGCCAGGCTCTAATCCAAAGGATATGGGGTTTTTTAAAGAGGCTGCGAAGTTTAGGTTTAAAAACTCTGAAGTTGTGGCATTTGGCAGTACGAGAAGGGCAAAGATGAGCCCTGCAAATGATGCTAATCTCAAGGCTATTCTTAGGGCAAAGACAAAAGCAATCACGATCTTTGGAAAGACATGGGACATGCATGTTACTGATGTGCTGAAAGTATCCTTACGGGAAAACCTTAGCATGATCACAGAGACAGTGGAATATCTGAAGTCAAAGAAGAAGAAGGTTTTTTATGACGCGGAGCATTTTTTCGACGGATACCTGAGGAATAAGGACTATGCGCTTGAGACATTGCGTGCTGCGGTCAAGGGAGGCTGCGACGCTATCGTCCTGTGCGATACAAACGGCGGGATGATCACACATGAACTAGGGACTATTGTCAGGGCTATCTCCAGCGAGCTCGATCTACCTTTAGGCATCCATACGCACAATGATAGTGGCATGGCTGTTGCCAATAGCATCGCAGCGGTCGAGGCAGGCTGCAGTCTAGTACAGGGTACCATTAATGGTTATGGTGAAAGATGCGGCAATGCGGATCTGTGTGTTGTTATTCCGAATCTTCAGTTAAAGATGAAATATCATTGCCTTTCGAAGTCTAGCTTAAAAGACATGACAGAGGTATCACATTATGTAAGCGAGATCTCTAATATGAGACAGAAGGACAATCAGCCTTTTGTAGGCAGGAGCGCGTTTGCCCATAAGGGCGGAGTGCATGTCAATGCAGTCATGAAAAATCCCCAGACATACGAACATGTGGAGCCTGAAGTGATCGGAAACCACAGAAGGATACTGATCTCTGAGCTGAGCGGCAAGACAAGCATTATCTTAAAGGCCAAGGATATGGAGATGGACCTCTCAAAAGACGACCCTCAGACCAAGAAGATCTTGAGGTTGGTGCAGAATCTTGAGAACCAGGGGTATTATTTCGAGGCAGCAGACGCCTCTTTCGAACTTTTAATGAAAAAGGCGCTGAAAAAGCATAAGCCGTTTTTTACACTGCAGGGTTTTAATGTAAATATTGAGAAAAGAGCAGATAATACCCTGATCTCAGAGGCAACCGTAAAGGTGAAGGTAAACAGAAAAGAAGAACACACTGTTTCAGAAGGCGATGGTCCTGTAAATGCGCTGGATAGTGCATTACGCAAGGCTCTGAACAAATTTTATCCGACACTTGCCAATATGCATCTTTCTGACTTTAAGGTAAGGGTGCTGGATGAAAAGGCAGGCACTGCGGCAAAGGTGCGCGTTTTGATCCAGTCGCAGGATGAAAAGTCTTCATGGGGCACGGTCGGTGTGTCTGAGAATGTCATCGAGGCTAGCTGGCAGGCGCTTGTCGATAGCGTGGAATACAAGCTTCTAAAAGACAAGGATAAATAGAGCGAAGTTAGTTTTCAATTACAATGAAAGATATCCCTTCCAGATATAACCCGCAAGAGTTTGAAAAAGCAATATATGTAAAATGGGAAAAAGAGGGCCTGTTTCATGCGGAGCCCTCGGATTCCAAAAAGCCATTTACTATTGTAATACCCCCGCCAAATGTCACAGGGATCCTGCATATGGGCCACGCGCTGAACAATACACTGCAGGATATACTGATCCGATGGAAGGGGATGCAGGGTTTTGCGAGTCTATGGGTACCGGGTACTGACCATGCTGGTATTGCGACGCAGAATGTCGTCGAGAAAAAGCTCGCAAAACAAAATAAAAAGAGAGACGACCTAGGAAGAGAAAAGTTTATAGAAGAGGTCTGGAAGTGGCGCGAGGAATACGGAAATACCATTATTCAGCAGCTTAAAAGGCTTGGTTCTTCATGTGATTGGGCCAGGACGCGTTTTACAATGGATAAGGGGCTTTCAGAGGCAGTGCTCGAGGCATTTATCAGGCTGCATAAACGAGGATTTATCTACAGGGGGAACTATATTATCAACTGGTGCCCGCGGTGCCAGACAGCCCTTTCCGACGAGGAAGCGCCGCATGTGGATACAGAAGGCAAGCTCTATTATATAAGATATCCGTTTAAGGATCCTGCTATTAAGGCCGAAGGCGTGGTGGTGGCTACGACAAGACCTGAGACAATGCTGGGTGATGTTGCAGTCGCGGTAAATCCAAAAGACAAGAAGTATAAAAAATTCATCGGAAAGAAATTAATCCTTCCTATCATCGGACGTGAAATAGAGATCATCAAAGATGACTTTGTAGATAAGGAATTCGGCACAGGTGCGGTCAAGGTTACTCCAGCGCATGATCCAAATGATTTTAGCATGGGCCAGAGGCATAATCTTGAGCCAGTTTTAGTGATGAACCCTGATGCCACTATGAACGAGAACGCAGGGCGCTACAAAGGCATGGACAGGTTCAAGGCGCGCGAGGGTATATTAAAAGAGCTGGAAGAAAAAGGACTGCTGGTAAAGATAGAGACGCATAGTCATGCAGTTAGCCATTGTTATAGATGTCATACTGTTATAGAACTATACCTGTCGCTTCAGTGGTTTGTCAGGATGAAGGAACTGGCAAAGCCAGCTATCGAGGCAGTAAAAAAAGGCAAACTGAAGTTTACGCCAGAGAGATGGACCAAGGTCTATCTTGACTGGATGGAAAATATCAGAGACTGGTGCATCTCGCGTCAGATCTGGTGGGGTCATCGCCTGCCTGTCTATTATTGTAAGGCATGCGGAGAGGTGATTGTTTCAAAGATAGCTCCTGAGAACTGTCCCGAATGTTCATCCAAAGACATCTATCAGGATGAAGATGTCCTGGATACATGGTTTTCGTCATGGCTATGGCCGTTTTCGACCCTTGGGTGGCCTGAGAAGAGGAAAGGCCTCGAGTATTTCTATCCTACGGATGTCTTGGTTACTGCGCCTGAGATCCTGTTTTTCTGGGTGGCAAGGATGATCATGGCTGGAATAGAATTTACAGGAAAGATACCGTTTAAGGATGTGTACCTGCACGGGACAGTAAGAGACCTGACAGGCAAGAAGATGTCAAAATCACTAGGTAATATCATAGATCCTATAGATATCATCAATGAGTTTGGTGCAGACGCCCTCAGGTACAGCATGATAGCCATAACCGCGACAGGCCAGGATGTTTTTCTCTCCAAGGAAAAATTCCAGATTGGCAGGAACTTTGCCAATAAGATCTGGAACGCGTCACGTTTTGTATTGATGAATGTCAAGGTAGGGGGACGAGGTGCGGCGGATGATGAGCTGGCCCTGGCGGATAAATGGATATTAAGCAGGCTCAATAACACCATAGCAGCTGTTACTAAGTCTCTCGAAGGATACAGGTTTAATGAGGCAGAGGCGATTGTATATGACTTTTTCTGGCATGATTTTTGCGACTGGTATGTGGAGATGATAAAGCCTGAAATAGGTAAAAAGGATAGCGTTTCAGAAAAGGTATTGTTACACGTCTTAGAAGATTCGCTCAAGCTCCTACACCCATTTATGCCGTTTGTGACAGAGGCAGTGTGGCAGAATATAATGGAAAGAGAAAGCATAATGACCGAAGCCTGGCCTGAGACAAAGAGCTCGCTTATAAAAAAGGATATAGAAAAAACTCAGGATATAGTAAGGTCAATAATAGTAAGCATAAGGAATATACGCTCTGATATGAACATTCCGTATTCCACCAGGTTTACTGCCTATCTCAAGCCTTTGAAGAAAGGCGGAGGTAAGGCCCTGGAAGCAGCCGGTATCGACTATATTAAAAATCTGGCGCGGCTCAGAGATTTCATAATAGATGAAAAGATGGGGAAACCTAAAGCCTCTGCGACAGCAGTGCTCCAAGACTACAATGTGTTTATCCCGCTGGAAGGCCTTATAGATGTAAGTGCAGAGAAGGCAAGGCTTGATAAAAAGATGGGTGATCTCCAGAAGCAGATGAGATTCACCGAGAGAAGGCTGAAGGATAAGAATTTTGTCAACAAGGCGCCTGAGAAGATCGTTGGCCAGGAAAAGGAAAAGAGCGTGAGACTAAAAGAGCAGATAAAAAGGATAAAGGAGACGGCCAAGAGCTTATGAAGATTGCTAAGGAAAAGGCACTTCCGATAATAATGAGCGCGCTGAAAGAAGACATGGGCACTGGAGATATCACGGGTGCGGTAGTCCTGGAAAAAGATATAAATGTGACTGCCAGTATTATTGCAGAAGGGCCGTGCATACTTTGCGGAGTCGATGTTGTAAAGTGGGTTTTTAACACCCTTGATGAAAGGATGATATTTAATCCGCTTCACAAAGACGGAGATAGGCTCAAGAAGAACAAAAGAGTAGCTTCCCTTAAAGGGTCGGCCAGGAACATCCTGACAGGTGAAAGGAGCGCTTTGAATTTTCTGGCAAGGCTTTCAGGAATCAGTACACTCACGGGTAGCTTTGTAGAAAAACTAAAGGGTTCCAAGGCTAGTATTTTTGATACGAGAAAAACCATACCTGGTTTAAGGGAGCTGGAAAAATACGCTGTCAAGATCGGAGGAGGTTTTAATCACAGGATGGGATTATGGGATCAGGTCTTGATCAAGGATAACCATCTGGCGCTATGCAGCATGAAAGACGCTATAAAAAAAGCAAAGGCCAGGCACTATAAAGATATCGAAGTAGAAGTCGATGATCTGAATAATTTTAAAGTAGCCTTGGAAGCCGGGGCAGATATTATAATGCTCGATAATATGAAAATAGAGGACCTGAGGAAGGCAGTCAAGTTGAATAAGAAAAAGAAAGGCTCCAGGCCCTTACTTGAGTATTCGGGCGGAGTCAGGTTAGAGGATGTAACAAAGATCGCAAAAACAGGCGTGGACAGGATTTCAGTAGGTTTTCTTACCCATTCAGCTCCTTCAATTGACTTTTCACTGGAGATTTGTACATAGCTTGCCTATCTCGAGGCTTTTGGCATAGCTAGAAGCCTTAAGATGTAAACAAAACCATATGTCTAAATTTAAGTTAGTCAGTAATTTTAAGCCGCAGGGAGACCAGCCACAGGCGATAAAGGCGCTTTTAGGCGGCCTAAAGAAAGGCAATCGTTTTCAAACACTCTTAGGTGTTACTGGCAGCGGAAAGACGTTTACAATAGCAAACGTGATCGCCAGTCTCCAGAGGCCTACTCTGGTGATCTCGCATAATAAGACGCTTGCTGCGCAGCTATACAGCGAGTTCAAGGAATTTTTCCCGCATAACGCAATAGAGTATTTCGTCAGTTATTACGATTATTACCAGCCAGAGGCATATGTTCCGCAGACAGACACCTACATAGAAAAAGATGCTTCGATAAACGATAATATAGACCGGCTCCGACTGTCAGCCACGAGCGCGCTTATGTCCAGGCGGGATGTCATTATAGTAGCCAGCGTATCGTGCATATACGGATTGGGTTCACCTGGCGATTATCAGGATCTATTGTTATTTTTAGAAAAAGGACAGATGATAAAGAGAGGTGAACTCACCTCGCGCCTGGTAAGCATACACTACTCAAGAAATGATATTGATTTCAGGCGGGGTTCATTCAGGATCAGGGGAGAGATTATAGAGATATTCCCTGCCTACAAAGAGACAGCGTATAGGATATATTTTTTCGGGGATACAGTGGAAAAGATCGTAGAGATTGATCCTCTGACAGGGAAAGCACTAGAAGAGACAGAAAGAATAGCTATATATCCTGCAAAGCATTTTGTCACCACCAAGGATAAGATATATAGGGCGATCGGTTTGATATGGAAAGAATTAGGAGAGCGTGTTAAGGAACTGAAGGCGCAGAATAAGTTGCTTGAGGCGCAGCGGCTTAGCTCCAGGACACGCTATGACATTGAGATGTTGAAGGAGATGGGTTTTTGTAGCGGTGTGGAAAATTATTCAAGACTTTTAAGTGCCAGGGCTCCTGGTTCAAGGCCGTATTGCCTTCTGGATTATTTTCCAGATGATTTTTTGACGATAATTGACGAGTCTCATGTTACAATACCTCAGGTGAGGGGTATGTATAACGGGGACCGCTCGCGCAAACAAACGCTCGTTGATTATGGATTCAGGTTACCTTCGGCGCTGGATAACAGGCCTTTGAATTTCGAGGAATTTACAGATTTGATCAATGAGGCGGTATTTGCTTCTGCTACACCTTCCGAGTATGAGCTTAAGGAGTCTAGACAGGTAGTCGAGCAATTGATCAGGCCCACGGGGCTCATCGACCCAGAGATCATTTTAAAACCGAGCGACGGGCAGATAGAAGACCTTATAGATAAAATAAAGGAAAGAGCAGCTTTAGGTCAGAGAGTACTGGTCACGACACTGACAAAAAGGATGGCAGAAGACCTTACGGAATATTTAAAAGAGGCAAGGCTGCGCGTACGGTATATACATTCAGAGGTCAGTGTGATTGAGCGCGCAGAGATCTTGAGGGATCTAAGAAAGCAGAAGTTTGATTGCCTTGTGGGAATAAATTTATTGCGCGAAGGCCTGGACCTGCCAGAGGTCTCACTGGTGGCGATCCTAGACGCAGACAAGGAAGGGTTTTTGCGCTCAGAGCGTTCTCTTATCCAGGTTGCAGGCAGGGCCGCGAGGAATATCAACGGACAGGTGATAATGTATGCAGATACATTGACAGATTCCATGAAAAAGGCAACCAGAGAAACAGACCGGCGCAGACAGAAACAAATAGCTTTTAATAAGGAGCATAATATAAAACCCAGGTCAATAGAGAAGGCGATTAGGGATGGCATAGAGGGCACTAAAAAAGCAAATGAGATCGTGATGGAGGCTGCTGGTCAAAGCGAAGAAGAATATGAGGCTGAGACATTGGTTTCTGAACTACAGCGGGAGATGGAGCTTTGTGCTAGAAATCTACAATTTGAGAGGGCTGCTGAGATAAGGGACCAGATAAAGGCGCTGAAGGTGTCCTAGGTATAGGGGTTTTAATGAGAGAAGTCATGCTGGACGACAAGATATTGAATTTTTTTAAGAAGCGCGGGGATGGTTATGTCTCTGGTGAAGAACTAAGCGAGGTATTCAGTATTTCCCGGACAGCCATATGGAAGCATATTGAAAAACTGCGTGATGAAGGATATGATATCGCGGCATCTCCTCATCTTGGCTACAGATTGGTCTCTGTGCCTGACCGGTTGACTGGAATCGAATTGAAATGGCAGCTTGATACAGAGTTGATCGGAAAAAAGATCTATTCGTATAAAGAGATCTCTTCTACGAATGATATTGCACACAGCATGGCTTCCTCAGGAGAAGCTGAAGGCACGGTGGTGATAGCAGAACACCAGACCAGGGGGCGGGGTAGATTAGGAAGGAAATGGGTTTCACCAAGATCAAAAGGTGCGTATTTTTCAATAATACTCAGGCCTGATATTTTACCGAGAGAACTTTCCGCTATAACACTTATCTCTTCCCTGGGCGTAGCAAAGACGGTTCGCGAGGAGACGAATCTCCCAGCATTTATTAAATGGCCAAATGATGTTTTGGTGAACGGCAACAAAGTCTGCGGGATATTGACAGAGTTGAGCGGCGAGGCTGACAAGATCAATTTTGTCATACTGGGCGTAGGCGTTAATATAAATACAAAAAGCGAACTGTTGCCAAAGGGTGCGAGTTCACTTGCTATTGAGAAAGGGGAGGCGTTAGACAGATTGGATTTTGCCAAGGCCCTCTTGAGAAATATTGAAAAATACTATAAGATTTTTAATAAAGGCAAGACAAATGTCATCATTAAAGAATACAGGAAACTTTCAGCGGTGCTTGACAGGAGGGTGCAAATAAACTATCATAATAAACTTATATCAGGTCAAGCCATGGATGTGGATGAAGAGGGTGCTCTTATATTGAGGCTAGATTCTGGGTTTAACGAGCGGATCCTTGCGGGCGATGTCTTGATGCTGCGTTAGGATCTATACCCGGACACCAAAAGGTGAATGAATGTTATTGGTAGTTGATATCGGAAATACGAGTATTAATAATGGCATTTTTGACGGCAGGATTTTAAAAAAGGCATTCAGGGTGCCTACTTATGCAAAGACCCTAGAGGCGCTGTATGCTAAAAAATTAGCAGGCGTCGAAGGCGCAGTAATAGTGAGTGTCGTACCAAAGGCGTTAGGCCGGGTAGAAAGAATATGCGAGAGAGTGTTAGGTAAAAAGGCGATGGTCGTAGGCAGGGATATATCCAGCGGGATTAAGAATCGATATGGAAATCCGCGACAGGTCGGACAGGACAGGCTTGTGAATGCAAGGGCTGCTTATGAGGCGTACGGAGGTCCATGTATAGTCGTGGATTTTGGTACTGCGATAACAATAGATGTTGTAAACAAAAGAAAAGAATACACCGGGGGCTTGATCGTTCCTGGTATCGAGATTTCACTCAGTGCCTTGTCAGAAAAGGCGGCAATGTTGCCAAGGGTGAGATTGAAAGAACCAAAAGGTGTTTTAGGAAGAGATACTCGGGAAAGCATGGTAAACGGAGCTGTTTACGGCTTTGCTAGTTTATGCGACGGCGTCGTCGGAAGGTTAAAAAAGATTTATGGCGCAAAGGGCAATGTAGTGGCAACAGGCGGGACTTCGAGACTGATAGGGCCCTATTGCAACACGATTAAAAAAATAGACCCTGAGTTGACACTAAAGGGTTTAAGACTGATAGGAGCAGAAAACAATGTTTAAGATAATATCGAACGTAAAACTAGCGCCCCAGATCTTCAAGATGGAGCTTGAGTCTCCTTTAGTGGCGCGAAAAGCATCTGCTGGCCAGTTTGTGATGATAAGGATCAATGAACAGGGTGAGCGCATACCGCTTACAATCGCTGGTATCGACGGGAAAAACATAACGATCGTCTATCAGGTGGCAGGTGTTACCACGGACAGGTTAACGGAAAAGAAAAAAGGAGATTTCCTGCTGGATGTCCTCGGGCCACTGGGACACAAGACAGTTACGCAGGGGATTGGTACTGTGTGCTGTATCGGCGGAGGAGTCGGGATCGCAGAGCTGTATCCTGTGGCAAAGGCATACAAGGCTAAAGGGAATAAGGTTAAAGTGATCATCGGAGCAAGAACGAAGGAGCTGGTGATATTTAAAGATGAGCTAAGCAAGGTCTGTGACGAAATGTATGTTACTACTGACGATGGTTCTCTGGGGGAAAAGGGTTTTGTCTCTGGTGCCCTAAAGAGACTGATTGATTCAGGCAAGAAAATAGGCCTTGTGTATGCTGTCGGACCTGCGATCATGATGAAGGTGGTCGCGGATTTGACGAGGTCTTACGGAGTAAAGACTTTGGTGTCTCTAAATTCTGTACTTGTGGATGGGACTGGTATGTGTGGTTCATGCAGGGTGAAGATCGGGGATGAAACAAAATTTGCATGTGTGGATGGGCCTGAATTCGATGCCCACAAAGTGAATTTTGAAGAGTTAATGACCAGGCAGCAGCTTTTCAAGGAACAGGAAAAGCATGCCTGTAAAATAAGGGGAATACTACAGTGAGAAAACAATTAGCTAAAGATAGAGTCCAGAATTTTAACGAGGTGGCGCTCGGGATGTCGGAAAAAGAGGCTGTGGGAGAAGCTAGCCGATGCCTTTTTTGTAAAAAACCCAAGTGTTCTGTAAAGTGTCCGGTCGAAATAGACATACCTCGCTTCATCGTTGCGATAAAAAATAAAAAATTTGACGAGGCGATCAATGTCATCAAAGAAAAGAATAATCTGCCGGGTGTGTGTGGGCGTGTCTGTCCACAGGAAGACCAGTGTGAAGGCGTGTGCGTGCTTGGCGTCAAAGACAAACCTATAAACATAGGCGCGCTAGAGCGGTTTGCCGCAGACTGGGAGCTGAAAAGTAAAGCAGCGTCAGGTTCCACAGTTTCGGATAAGAAAGGTGCAAAGGTCGCTATTATTGGAAGCGGGCCTGCAGGGCTTACGTGTGCAGGTGATCTTGCTAAATTAGGACACAGCGTTATCATATTCGAAGCACTGCATACTGCAGGAGGAGTCTTAGTTTACGGGATACCGGAATTTCGTTTGCCAAAGGAGATCGTAAAAAAAGAAGTCGGATATTTGAAGTCTTTGGGCGTCGAGGTAAAGACAAATTTTATCGTCGGGGTGACTGCTACATTAGAGGAGTTGTTTAAAGAAGGTTGCAAGGCGGTATTTATAGGTACAGGCGCAGGGCTTCCGAGTTTCATGAATATACCCGGGGAGAATCTTAACAGGGTGTATTCGTCGAACGAGCTTTTGACAAGGGCGAATTTGATGAAGGCATATCTTTTCCCGGAGTATGACACACCTATAAACATAGGGAAAAGTGTTGCGGTTATTGGTGGTGGAAATACTGCGATGGATTCAGCCAGGGTGGCGCTCAGGCTCGGCACGGAGAAAGTACATATTGTCTACAGGCGCTCGGAAAAAGAGATGCCTGCCAGGGCAGAAGAGATAGAGAATGCAAAGGAAGAGGGCGTAGAGTTCCACATGCTTACACTGCCGAAAAAGATATTGGGCAATGAGAAGGGATTTGCGAAAGCCATGGAATGCATAAGGATGAAACTCGGCGAGCCGGATTCATCCGGAAGAAGGCGCCCCGTCCCTATTAAGGGATCAGAATTCACAATGGACGTGGATACAGTTGTTGTAGCAGTAGGCCAGAGCCCTAATCCAGTATTTTTAAAAGCTACTCCAGAGCTTAAACTTGGCAAGTGGGATAAGATCGTAGTCGAAGAGGGAACGCAGGCGACAAACATCAAAGGTGTTTATGCTGGAGGAGACGCTACATACGGCGACGATACAGTTATTGCTGCGATGGGTGCCGGCAAACGCGCTGCCAAAGCAATACATGCTTACTTGAAGTAAGCATGTGTCTGTCGGACATGGAGAAATTGAAATGAAGAAGGAACGAGTACTAGTTGCGATGAGCGGTGGCGTCGATAGTTCCATGGCAGCGGCTATTTTAAAAGACGAGGGCTATGAAGTTATCGGCGCGACCATGAAGATATGGCCAAAGGAGCACTGCGGAAAACAGAAGGAGAAATCTTGCTGCTCGCTTCAGGATATCGATGACGCAAAAAAGGTATGCGATAATCTTGGTATAAGGCATTATGTCTTAAACTTTGAAGATGTCTTTAAAAGAGAGGTGATAGATTATTTTACGCGCGAGTACATGGAAGGCCGGACACCTAATCCCTGCATCCTTTGCAATAAAAAGATAAAATTCGGGGCATTGCTGAGGAGGGCAGAAGAATTAGGGTGTGACTTTATTTCTACGGGGCATTATGCAAGGATAAAGGACAATGGTTCGCTCAGCTTAAGAGAGTCTTTAGACAAGGCTAAGGACCAGTCTTATGTCTTGTTTTCGCTTACAATGTCTCAGATCAAAAAAACGCTTTTTCCTATAGGAGATCTTTCAAAGGAAGCGGTGAAGGCGAGCGCAAAGGAACTGGGATTGAGCGTTTATAAAAAGAAGGAAAGCCAGGAGATATGTTTTGTAATCGATGGAAAGTACCCTGATTTTATAAAGGAATATTGCGGCATAAAGGATAAAAAGGGCAACATAGTCAATTCTGAAGGTAGGATACTCGGGCAACATAATGGATTTTGGAATTTTACAATAGGACAGCGCAAGGGGCTTGGCATAGCGCATAAAAAGCCGCTTTATGTAATAAGAATAGACGCAGAGAAGAATAAAGTTTTTGTCGGGGATTCTTCAGAGGTAAAGAAAAAAAAGTTTATCGTCAGGGACATCAACTGGTTCTGCGAAAAAGAGAAGCAGGGTTTTACCGCCGAGGTTAAAATAAGGTATAATCATAAAAAGGCAAAGGCGTTTTTAAAAGAGACGGAAGAAAACAAAATCGAAGTAGAGTTCCTAGATCATCAGGAGGCGATTACGCCGGGCCAGGCAGCTGTTTTTTATGACGGAGAATATGTTATCGGTGGCGGCTGGATAGAATCTGTCGAGGACTAGGTCTCCAGCAGAGATAAAGATTATGAACAAAATAGAGAAGTTGGAAAAGATATTGAGGGGGATGGAAAGTGCGGTGGTGGCGTTTTCAGGTGGCCTGGACTCGAGTTTTTTACTCAAAGTGGCAAACGATACACTATCGGATGGGAAGCTTTTAGCTGTTACAGCTGTCTCAGATACATATACGCGCTTAGAACTGAAGCAGGCAAAAAGATTTACCAAGGCGCTAGGCGTAAGACACAGATTGATTTTTACTGACGAGATGAAAGACAAAAGATTTACTAAAAATCCGGCTGACAGGTGTTACTACTGCAAGAAAGAATTATTCAGGAGCCTAAAGGACGAGGCAGCAAGTGGTGGTTTTAAGTTTATCTTGGATGCCTCAAACCTCGACGATAAATTTGACTACAGGCCTGGCGCGAGGGCAAAAAAAGAGTTTAAGGTGAGGAGTCCCCTGCAGGACGCAGGTATTTCCAAGAGTGAGATAAGAAAATATTCTAAGAAACTGGGGCTTTCGACATGGTCATTGCCTCCGATAGCGTGCCTTGCATCCAGGATCCCTTACGGCAGAGAGATCTCCCGAGACGTGTTGACGAAGGTGGAGAAGGCAGAAGGCTTCATCAGGGACCTGGGCATAAAACATGTCCGAGTCAGGTATCACGATGACGTGGCAAGGATAGAGGTTGATAAAAAAGACATAAAAAGATTTTTCAATCAGAAGTTTTGTGTTAAAATAGTAAGACGCTTGAAGAGTTTAGGTTTTAGTTATATAGCGCTGGACTTGGAGGGATACAGGACAGGCAGCTTGAACGAGGTCTTGGAGTAAGAGAGCGTGGCGGCGTAGCTCAGCTGGTCAGAGCAGTCGGCTCATACCCGGCGCGTCAGTGGTTCGAATCCACTCGCCGCTACCATCTAATCTATTATGTTTGTTGATAAAATCAAATCCACGATAAAAAAATATAATATGCTCGAGAAGCATGACAGGCTTTTAGTGGGACTTTCCGGAGGAGGGGATTCAGTCGCGCTTTTGCATGCGTTAGTAGCGCTTAAAGAAGAATATGCTTTATATATCTATATAGCACATTTAGATCATAGATTTAGGGGAGAAGAGTCTTTGGGCGACAGGAGATTTTGCGAGGATCTAGCGAAGCGACTAAATCTTGAAATCGCTTATGAAGAAATAGATGTCCCTAAGATAGCAGAAGAGAAGAGTATCTCAGCAGAAGAGGCTGCACGGATCGAACGATATAATTTTTTTAAAAAAGTCGCGAAGTTAAAATCTATCAAGAAGCTGGCAGTGGGGCATAATAAAGACGACCAGGCAGAGACAGTGCTCATGAGGACGATACGAGGCGCTGGTATGCTTGGTCTGGGAGGCATAAGCCCAGTGAAAGATATCAATGGACTCGTGATTTTAAGACCGCTTATCGAAACATCCAGGAGTGAGATCGAGAATTTTATCAGGAAAAATGATTTAGAGTTCAGGCATGATTCTTCGAATGACGAGACCGTCTTTACGAGAAACAAGGTCAGGCGAGATCTGATCCCTTACCTGGAAAAGAATTTTAACTCGAACATAAAAGAAGTACTTTCTAATATGGCCGAAAATCTGCGGACCGAGAATGAATTTTTGGAGAAATTTTCAAAGAGGAAATTCAAGGGACTTTCGAGGGCAAGGAACGGAGAGATACTCATAGATATCAAAAAACTTAAACGTCAGCCAGAAGCGGTACGGAAAAGGATTCTAAGAGTTGCGCTGCAGGAATTTAAAGGCGACCTGAAACGGCTTACCTACCAGCATTGGAAGGAGATGGATAAGCTGATCAATGAGAGGCCAGGGAATTCGATAGTTGACTTGCCTGGCGGGATAAATGTCGTAAAAAAGAAGAGCAGCATAGTCGTAACTTATCAGACTTAGGGGCCCTTTAATGGGTGCGGGCTTGAATATTAGCTATATCGGTGCTATAATAAATTATTAATATTTTTAGAAAGGTTTATATGGATGGCAAAAAGCCAGTTGGAAAAATGAACAATAATAAGAATAAACTTGGTAAGAGTGTTTTTTTCTGGGTAGGTATTTTTTTGCTGCTTTTGTATCTTTCAAGGCTGGGCAGCCTTTCTTCTCAGGTCACTCCGAAGGAAATAAGTTATGGCGAGTTCTACAGGCTGCTCGAGAGAAATACCGAGACAGGTGCCATAGCTTCTGCTGTTAAAGTCGATGAGCGCATCAAAGGAGTTTTTTCCAGCGGATCCAATTTTATTGTCAATATTCCTGCTCAGGACCAGGATTTACTGAGGTTATTGAAACAAAACATAGACGATTTTGACGTGAGACCTCCAAAGACGTTATGGGCAAATCTTTTTTATTCACTCGGTCCCATGATACTCTTTATCGGGTTTTTGTGGTTTTTTGTATACCGGAGCGCGCAGGGCGGAGGAAGGATACTTTCATTCGGAAAAAGCCGAGCAAAACAGATCGCAGGCGATAAGGCAAAGGTCACTTTTAATGATGTTGCTGGCGTGGACGAGGCAAAAGAGGAACTCCAAGAGGTCATAGAGTTTTTAAAGGATCCGAAGAAATTCCAGAGGCTCGGCGGAAAGATCCCGAAAGGCGTGCTTTTGATGGGGCCACCAGGCACGGGTAAGACATTACTGGCAAAGGCAGTAAGTGGCGAGGCAAAGGTGCCATTTTTCAGCATCAGTGGCTCTGACTTTGTTGAGATGTTTGTAGGAGTGGGCGCTTCAAGGGTGCGGGATTTATTTGAACAGGCAAAGCGCGCCGCAAAGATGGAAGGTAAAGGCGCTATTATTTTTATTGATGAGATAGATGCGGTGGGCAGACAGAGGTTTGCAGGTATTGGCGGCGGACATGATGAACGCGAGCAGACACTGAACGCACTTTTGGTGGAGATGGATGGTTTTAACAGTCAGGAAGGCGTGATATTGATCGCAGCCACAAACAGGCCGGATGTGCTCGATCCAGCGCTTTTAAGGCCAGGCCGGTTTGACAGGATAATTGTTATTTCTCGGCCGGATATCGTAGGAAGAGAAGCGATCTTAAATGTCCATGCGAAGAATATAAAATTAAACAAGGAAGTGGAGTTTAAATCGATAGCAAGGCAGACCTCGGGTTTTTCAGGGGCAGACCTTGCAAACCTAGTGAATGAAGCCGCACTTCTTGCTGCCAGAAGGGTTAAGAGTGGCGTGGATATGAAGGAGTTGGAAGAGTCTATCGAGAGAGTCATTGCTGGCCCTGAAAAGAAGACACGCGTGATAAATTCGGAAGAAAAAAAGATAGTCGCGTACCATGAAGCAGGGCACGCGCTTCTGGCGCTTTTGATACCCGGAGCTGATCCATTGCATAAGGTTTCCATTATTCCGAGAGGGATAGCGCTTGGTTATACGATGAGATTACCTGTGGAGGATAGATACATCGTTACCAAGAAGGAACTCGTCGGAAAGATAGTCGGTATGTTGGGAGGAAGGGCGAGCGAGGAGATTGTGTTTAAAGAGCTCTCGACAGGAGCGCAAGATGATCTTGAGAAAGCTACTGGGATTGCCAGGGATATGGTCATGAGATGGGGTATGAGCGAAAAATTAGGCAACCTTACTTTCGGGAAACGTCATGATCAGATATTTCTAGGAAGAGACATAGCCGAAGAGAAGAATTATAGTGAAGCCACATCTGTTGAAATAGACAAAGAGGTGCGGAAGATCATAGACGAATGTTACACCAGCGCTAGAAAAGAACTTACGAGTAATAAGTCGAAGTTAAAGATGCTGGCTGAAAAATTATTGGAGAAAGAGGTAATGGATTCCGATGAAGTAAAGAAGCTTGTGCTTTCCGGATCCAAAGCGGCTGATTGATACCTGATTAGGAGTGTACGGGGAATGAAGGGTTTTGAATTTGGGTCGCGCACGTATGTGATGGGGATCCTGAATATTACGCCTGATTCATTCAGCGGTGACGGCGTATATCAGGATACCAGGGAAGCGATAGAGACAGCACAGAGGCTTGTGGCTGAAGGCGCGGATATTATTGATGTGGGTGGCGAATCAACAAGACCTGGAGCAGAGCCTGTTTCACTGGAAGAAGAGATCAAAAGGACCATACCTGTAATCGAGAGATTGGCAAAAGAGACAAGGGTTGCTATTTCCATAGATACAAAAAAAGCAGAGGTAGCCAAGCGCGCGCTAGATAGCGGTGCAACAATAGTAAATGATATAAGCGGCCTTGATTCTGACAAAGACATGCGAGAGGTGGCGGCTCGCTATAATGCGGGAGTTGTCATCATGCACATGAAAGGCTCGCCCCGGACGATGCAGCAAAATCCGGTTTACACAAATCTTATAGAAGAAATAATAGAGAGATTATCTCTTTTGGTTAAAGAAGCAAGAGAGGTAGGCATAAGAGAAGAAAATATTATCATAGACCCGGGCATTGGTTTCGGAAAGACGTTTGAGCATAACCTTGAGATATTAAACAATCTTTCACGCTTTAAGGTCATGGATAGGCCTGTACTTGTAGGGCCGTCAAGAAAATCTTTTATAGGAAACATACTTGGCGTCGAGCCGAAAGAGAGAGTCTTTGGAACCCTGGCGGCGGCTGCCATAGCAGTGGAGAATGACGCGGACATCATAAGGGCGCATGATGTAAGCGCGGTAAAACAAGCCGTGATGGTCGCTGATGCGATCGTCCGCTCAAGAGAGGCGATAAATGTCTGATTATGTCAATCTAATAAAAATATTCCTCGAGATAGGGATATTATGGTTTGCGTTTTATTTTGTTTTGATATTTGCCAGGGGCACACGCGGGGTCCAGGTCTTAAAAGGCATAGTCCTCATAGTACTCTTTTTTATTGTCACCCAGAAGCTGGGTCTGGACACGATAAGCTGGATATTCACAAAACTTTTTGCTATATCGGTTATCGCGGTCTTGATCATATTTCAGCCAGAGCTTAGGCGTGGGCTTGCAAGTATCGGGCAGCACAGGTGGTCTGAGATTTTTCTTAAGGAATCCGAGATCATAAAAGAAGTTACCGAGGCAGTGCTTTCGCTTTCAAAAAGAAAGATCGGAGCGCTCGTGGCGATTGAAAAAGACTCGAGGTTGAGCCATTATGTGGAAAGCGGTATAGATATAGATGCAAGGGTGACGACAGAGCTTTTGATAACTATTTTCATGCCGAACGCGCCGCTTCACGACGGAGGCGTGGTGATCTCAGGGGATCGCGTTGTGGGGGCTGGATGTTTGTTTCCACTTACGCAGAACCCAAGGATTTCCAGGACGCTTGGCACGAGACACAGGGCAGCGCTTGGTTTGAGCGAAGAGACTGACGCGGTGGTGATAGTAATTTCTGAAGAAACGGGTGGGATCTCTATTGCAAATAGTGGAAAGCTCACTCATAATCTTGATAAGGACGCGCTGGAGCGTGCCCTGAACAATCTTTTCAGGCCTGACAGAAAGAAAAAGGGTCTGTTTTCCTGGTTGAGGTAATTTATGAAAAATTGGATAGTAAATAATTTTTGGATAAAGATGATATCCCTGATGCTCGCTGTTATAACATGGCTTTATGTTAATGGGGAGCTAACCAAACAAAAGTTGATCCGTAACAAGTTCTACAAACCGCCTACCATAGAGTCTACCAAAGACCAGCCTACCTCAGGAAACAGAGGCTATATAACGGAGAAGAATTGAAATGCCCTCACTCGGCGTGAATGTAGATCATGTGGCTACGTTGAGGCAGGCAAGGGGAGGGCGAAAGCCTTGTCCACTAGAGGCTGTTAAGGTATGTGAACGAGCGGGTTGCGACAGTATCGTCGCGCACCTGCGAGAGGATCGTAGACATATTAATGATAGAGATATAGAGGCTATAAAGGATATCGTTAGGACAAGGTTTAACCTTGAGATGTCCATAGATAAGGAAATAGTGAAGGTGGCAAGGAGGATAAGGCCGCATCAGGCAACACTAGTGCCTGAGAAAAGACAAGAACTGACAACAGAAGGCGGTTTGTGTGTCAGTAGAAATAAAAAGGGAATAGCTAAAGTCATAGGGTCTCTGAAAGAGAAAGCGATAGAGGTAAGTATTTTTATCGATCCTGATGAACGCGAGATAATGGCAGCGAAAGAGATAGGGGCTAGAGTCATCGAGATACATACAGGGCGGTATAGTGATGCAACCTCTAGGCGTAGCATGGATGAGGAGTTTAAGAAAATAAAAGGCGCTTGCGAACTTGCGCTTTCTTTGGGGTTCACAGTGAATGCAGGGCATGGGTTGGATTACAACAATGTAAAGAGGATTGCTCGCCTAGAAGGTGTGAATGAGCTGAATATCGGGCATTCTATAATCTCTCGAGCTATATTTACAGGGCTTTTAAAGGCAGTGCAGGACATGAAGGCATTAGCGAGGGCGCGATGATAGTCGGCACAGGTGTTGATATTATAGAGGTAGATAGGGTTAAGAAGGCGCTTGAGGCCTGGGGCAGCCGGTTTTTAAACAGGGTATTTACGCAGCGGGAACTGGATTATGCGAATACTAAAAAGTTTTCACATGAAAGCCTGGCTGCAAGATTTGCGTGCAAGGAATCTGTGTTGAAGGCGTTTGGGGATACGCGGATCGGCATACAGCTGAAGAATATCGAAGTCTTGAACGATTCAAAGGGTAAGCCGGAAATAGTCCTGCATGGAGAAGCAAAAGAGTTTGCTTTAAAGAACCATCTGGATAATATCATAGTCAGCATGTCTCATACAGCTAATTACGCTGTCAGTAATGCTATATTGTGGAGGAATGGCTCCTGATGAAGAGGAGAAAAAAGAGCAGTCACAAAGGTGACTATGGACATATTTTTATTCTGGCAGGGTCGCGCGGACTTACGGGTGCGGCTGCGCTATGCGCGAATGCGACTCTACGTTCAGGCGCAGGGCTTGCGACACTAGGCGTGCCTTTTTCTTTGAATCTCATGATGGAGAAAAAGCTGACAGAGGTCATGACTCTTCCTTTGCCTGAAACAAAAGATGCAACCTTATCATTAAAGGCAGAGAAAGAGGTCTTAAAAAGGGCGAGGAGTTCGGATGTTGTGATACTGGGGCCCGGGCTTTCTGGAAATTCCCAAACAGTGAAACTCATAAGAAGGCTTATCCTGAAGATCAAAAAAACCATGGTGTTGGATGCAGATGCGTTAAATGCAATAGCTGGAGAGATCACAATTTTAAAAAAAGTAAAATCTAGAGTCGTGATGACTCCTCATCCGGGTGAGATGTCCAGGCTGATCGATAAGAGCAAGGCCTATGTGCAAAAAAATAGATTAAGTGTTGCAAAAAAAATTGCAAATCAATATAATGCTGTAGTAGTTTTAAAAGGATACGGGACCATTGTAGCGGACCGCAACTCGCATTATATAAACAAAACAGGTAATCCTGGCATGGCGACAGCTGGCAGCGGAGATGTGCTTTCTGGAGTTATCGGTGGTTTTTTAGCCCAGGGATTAAAGCCGTTCGACGCTGCAAGATCTGCTGTGTATGTTCATGGTCTTGCCGGAGATCTGGCAGCTAAAGAAAAAGGCGAGGCTGGGCTTATAGCGAGTGATATCCTGGAAGAGATTCCAGAAGCAATAAAAAGGGCAGATACCCGAGAGGCCAAAGGGGTCAGACTGTAAATCTGATGGCTCGCGCCTACAGAGGTTCGAATCCTCTTCTGCCCACCATTATATTAAAGGAAGGTGCGGGTGTAGCTCAATGGCAGAGCACTAGCCTTCCAAGCTAGCTATGACGGTTCGATCCCGTTCACCCGCTCCAAATAGTGATGCTGGCGTAGCTCAACGGCAGAGCAATGGTTTTGTAAACCATAGGTTGAAGGTTCGATTCCTTTCGCCAGCTCCATATTTTTATCATGAAGGCTCAGCTCAATAAAAAAGTTGATGCATTTGCGCTTTTTCTTCCGGAGATAAAAGAGCGTCTCCGTGAAAGGAATTTTGCCCAGGTCAGGGATATAATAAAGAGAATTCCTTCCATGGACCTGGTAGAAGGCATAAACCTTCTTGAGGGAAATGAGAAGGTTTTAGTTTTTAAGCTCTTAAGCCAGAAGACCGCAATAGAAATTTTTGAGAACCTGTCATTTCAAGACCAATCGTACCTTTTAAATAATCTAGATAATCAGGAGATCTCGCAAGTCCTGAATGAAATGGCATCGGATGAAAGAGCGGACCTTTTTAAGGACTTGCCTCCCAGAGTCGTAAAGAAGCTGAAGAGCTTGATGAAAAAAGAAGAGGTGGATGACCTTAACAAGCTCTTGAAGTACGCGGAAGACACAGCTGGCAGTTTAATGACAACGGAATTGATAGAATTACGGCCCGCGATGACGGCAAAGAAAGCGCTCCTGAGGTTGCAGGAAAATTATAGACCCGGCCAGATAAAAGATATAAATTCAATATACATAACAGATGAGAACCACAGGTTACTCGGAGAGGTAACACTGCAGATGTTGATTATCGCTTCACCTCTTATGCTTATAAAGGATGTTATGAGGCCGGTGGACTGGATAAAGGTGGAGACAGGTACCTCAAGCGTGGATGTAGCCAGTAATTTTAAAAAGTATGACCTGTTGAATATGCCTGTTGTTGATGTGGAAAATAGACTAGTGGGAATAATTACCATAGACGATGTAGTAGAATTAGTGCATAAAGAGACGACAAAGGAAATCTACGAAATAGGAAAGATGTCTCCGGAAGAAGGAGAGGAGATACGCTATGCACATGTGAGTAGCTTAGGCCTATTGAAACGCCGGGCACCCTGGCTTGTACTTCTTTTGGTGTTCGACTTTTTGACCGGGACGATACTCAAGATGTTTGAACATTCATTAAGCAGCGTCGTGGCTCTAGCATTTTTTATCCCTATGTTATTGGGTACGGGCGGCAATGCCGGCAACCAAACATCTATTACTATTATCAGGGGATTGGGAACAGGAGACGTCACATTTAAGAATATATGGAAAGTAATAAGAGTAGAATTGATCACTGCTTTATTTATGGGAGCTATAGTTGGAGTGGTTGCTTTCGTGCGAGCAATTCTATTACAACAGTCTCCAATGTTGGCGATCGCAGTAGGAGTAACTATGATAGCCGTAGTTTTACTTGCTATATTAACAGGTTTATTCCTCCCGCTTCTGTCTAAAAAAGTTGGCATGGATCCTGCGGTTTTGGCCGGTCCGTTTACCACAAGCATAGTAGATATCTTAGGGCTTATTATTTATTTCAAAATAGCCCAGTTTTTGATCCCTGCCTTACGGATGTAGGCTGTGAAAATATTTTAATTTTTTTCTTGACAGTCTACTTTAATATGTTATAATCCTATCTCTGTTTCTACCTATATATAATATATATAATATAGAATATATAGTGGTGATCTGCTGCTGTAGCTCAGTCGGCAGAGCACTTCCTTGGTAAGGAAGAGGTCATGGGTTCAATTCCCATCAGCAGCTCCGTGTAAGAATGGCGGAGCAACCCCCAGGAGGGTAAAATGGCAAAGGAAAAATTCCAACGCACTAAACCACACGTAAATATAGGCACAATAGGACACGTGGACCATGGTAAGACCACACTCACTTCAAGCATCACAAAGTGCTTGGCAACAAAGGGCTTAGCCCAGGCAAAGGCCTTTGATGAGATCGATAACGCCCCCGAGGAAAAAGAGCGAGGCGTGACCATAAACGTCCACCACGCAGAATATACAACAGAGGCACGCCACTACGCCCACGTAGATTGCCCAGGCCACGCAGACTATATCAAGAACATGATAACAGGTTCTGCACAGATGGATGGTGCGATACTCGTTGTATCAGCTGTAGACGGCCCAATGCCGCAGACCCGTGAACACATCCTCTTAGCCCGCCAGGTAGGCGTTCCAGCCATAGTAGTATTCTTAAATAAATGCGATGCAGTAGATGACGCAGAACTCTTAGATCTGGTAGACCTGGAAGTAAGGGATCTCTTAACAAAATATGAGTTCCCAGGAGACAAGATACCTATCGTAAAAGGATCTGCCCTTAACGCAATGAACTGCGGCTGTGGAAAAGATGACTGTAAAGCCTGCGGCCCTATCTTTGAGTTGATGAAGCAGGTCGATTCTTACATCCCAGAACCAAAAAGAGACGTTGAAAAACCCTTCTTGATGGCAGTAGAAGATGTATTCTCTATCACTGGCCGAGGCACAGTAGGCACAGGAAGAATAGAGAGAGGCATAATAAAAGTAGGCGAAGAAGTAGAGATCGTAGGCTTGATGGAAAAGGCCAAAAAGACAGTCGTAACAGGCGTTGAGATGTTCAGGAAGCTCCTGGATGAAGGCCGCGCCGGCGACAACGTAGGAGTACTCCTACGAGGCATTGAAAAAAAGGACCTCGAGCGAGGACACGTCCTGGCAAAACCAGGTTCAATCACACCCCACACAAAATTCAAAGCAAAAGTATACGTATTGACAAAAGAAGAAGGCGGCCGCCACACACCGTTCTTCAAGGGATATCGTCCACAGTTTTACTTCAGGACGACTGATGTCACAGGAGTAGCAACATTACCTGCCGGTACAGAGATGGTAATGCCTGGTGATAACGTAGAGATGGAAGTCGAACTAATAACCCCTATCGCAATGGAAAAAGAACTAAGGTTTGCAATACGCGAAGGTGGACATACAGTAGGTGCAGGCGTTGTATCTGAGGTAGTCGCCTAAATGGAGTAGAGATGCCGCGGGAATTAATAATCATTACGTGCACAGAGTGTAAGAGGAAAAATTACACCAGCAGTAAAAATAAAAAACTACAGACAAAGAGATTGGAGATAAAAAAATTCTGCAAGTTCTGCAAAAAGAGAACATTGCATAAGGAAGAAAAATAAATTAGGAGCGGACCTTCGTCCGCTATAACCCAAGGGCCGGCATAGTAGTAGGTCGGCCCTTGCGTTATATGGGAATGAAGGCCTTGAGCAAAAAGAATGGAGGCCAGTAGCTCCAATTGGCAGAGCAGCGGTCTCCAAAACCGCGTGTTGGGGGTTCGAATCCCTCCTGGCCTGCCATTGATTTTGCTTAGGCAGGGGATTCGGAACGAGAGCAGGATACGATGAAGATATTTTCAAATATAACAAAATTTGTAGCTGAAGTAAAAGTCGAGATGCAGAAGGTTTCTTGGTCTGACAGGAATGAGCTCGTGGGTTCAACAATCGTTGTAGTTACTTCTGTGGCTCTCTTGGCTGTATTTATAGGCGTTGTAGATTTAATATTATCCAGATTCATAAATATTCTTTTGAGATAAGCGAGTTATGAGCCATAAGTGGTATGTAATACACACATTGACAGGACAAGAAGACAAGGTTAAGGCGAGCGTCGAAAACAAGATCCAGGATGGCGCGCTGAAGGACAAAGTCTTTCATGTCCTTATACCGACAGAACAGGTCTCGGAAGTCAAAGATGGCAAAAAGAGGATCTCTCAAAGGAAGTTTTTCCCGGGATATGTATTAGTAGAGATGGACTTGGATGATGATATTTGGTATGTGATAAGGAATATGCCTGGCGTTACAGGTTTTATAGGGACCAAGACAAAGCCCATACCCCTGTTAGACAGCGAGGTTAATCACATAATAAAGCAGACCGAGGAGCGCAAGGAAAAACCCACGCCTAAAGTAGTCTTTGAAAACGGTGATAGCGTCAAGATAATAGAAGGCCCGTTCGTGAATTTTAGCGGCACAGTAGAAGAAGTGAACCCGGATAAAGGCAAGATAAAAGTAATGGTTTTGATATTCGGCCGCGCCACGCCAGTGGAGATGGAATACTGGCAGGTCGAGAAGTTGTAGGAGAGGATATGGCAAAAAAGATTAAATCAATGATCAAGCTGCATGTTACAGGCGCACAGGCAAACCCTGCACCTCCTGTAGGCCCTGCGTTGGGTCAGCATGGCGTGAACATAATGGAGTTTTGCAAGTCTTTCAACGAAAAGACAAAAGACAGGCCAGGCCTGATATTGCCTGTCGTAATATCAGTGTACGAAGACAAGTCATTTTCTTTTATTGTAAAGAGTCCGCCGTGTTCAGTGCTTTTAAAACGCGCCTGCGGCGTGGCAAAGGCATCAGGTACTCCGAACAAGGAAAAAATAGGCAAGGTGACAAAGGCACAGGTCAAGGAGATTGCGCAGACAAAGATGAAGGATCTCAATGCCTCTGGCGTGGAGAGTGCTATGAAGACGGTAGAGGGTACGGCCAGGAGCATGGGTATAGAGGTGGTTGAATGACTAAGCGCATGAAAGAATTTGAAAAATTAATAGATAAATCCAAGGCCTATCTGCTCGAGGAGGCTGTTTCGATATTAAAGAAAGCACCTCACGCGAAATTTGATGAGACAGTGGAGTTGTCGTTTAAGTTAAACGCAGACCCTAAGCAGGCTGATCAGATGGTCAGAGGCACTGTGAGATTACCAAATGGCACAGGCAAGAATGTAAGGGTATTGGTGCTCTGCAAGGGCGAAGGCGCTACAGCTGCGAAAGAGGCAGGTGCTGATTATGTGGGAGGAGCGGATCTTATTCAAAAGATAACCTCTGGCTGGATTGATTTTGATGTAGTGGTGAGTGCCCCGGATATGATGAGAGATGTAGGTAAATTAGGGAAAATACTTGGTCCGCGCGGACTCATGCCAAATCCAAAGACAGGCACTGTTACCAATGACCTGACAGGAGCAGTAAAAGATGCAAAGGCAGGCAAGATAGAATTTAAGCTCGACAAGCAGTCCAATATAAACAGTGGCATAGGCAAGATCTCGTTTGAAGAAAAGGCGATTTGCGAAAACGCTGCTAGTATCATAAAGGCCATAAATAAATCCAGGCCGCAGGGCATAAAGGGAAAGTTTGTAAAACATATCAGTATTTCTACAACAATGAGTCCGGGCATGAAGCTGGATCTTGTAAAACTGGGGACATCATAATGGCAAAGCTTTCAATGGAGTGTAAAAAAATAGTCGTTGAAGAGATAACCGACCGACTTAAACAGGCAGATTCTCTTATTGTCACAAACTACAAAGGCCTCACTGCACATGATCTAAACGAGCTTCGCAGAGAATTAAGGGGGGCATCGGGTGATTATGTTATCGTGAAGGATTCCATGGTAAAAAGGGCGTTCACTGAGAATCGGAATGACAAGATATCGGAATTTATCGAAGGCGAAGTAGGGATAGCGCTGGATAAAAAGACAGATGCTGCGCACCTATCCAAGGTGCTTGTAAAATTTTCAAAAGATCACACGGCCTTAAAGATTCGTGGTGGGCTCATGAGCGGCGAGCTTCTTTCCAAGGAAGATATAAAAGTACTTGCATCACTTCCTTCACGGGAGACATTGCTTGGGACGCTCGCTAATGTGCTTAATGCGCCCATACAGGGTTTGGCTGGCGCACTAAACGCGATCATATGTAAATTTCTGTATGCATTGAACGCTGTAAAAGATAAGAAAGAATCAGATGCACCTGCTCCTGTAGCAGCAGATAAGCCAAAGGAAGAGGCAAAAGAAGTTGCCTCGGCTCCTGAAAAACCTGAAGAGAAAAAAGAGGAAACAAAGCCTGAAGCAAAAGAAGATAAAAGCGAAAATAAACAGCCGTAACTTTGCAAAAAATAAACTATTGTGAAGTTAAACGGGCGAAATCAAGGAGGATGAAATGGCGGATGCAAAAAAGATTGAGGAAATGCTTGGTACGATTGAGGGTTTGTCTGTTCTTGAGCTTTCAAACCTTGTCAAGTCCATTGAAGAGAAATTCGGCGTAACTGCACAGGCCCCTGTAGTGGCACAAGTCGCAGGTGCCGCGGCACCTGGCGCAGCTGGTGCAGAAGAGGAAAAGACCACGTTTACGGTTGTCTTGGCGGCAGCAGGCGACAAGAAGATCCAGGTCATAAAAGAGATCCGTACTATCACAAGCCTGGGCCTTAAAGAGGCAAAGGAACTGGTCGAAGGCGCTCCAAAGACAGTAAAAGAAGGCGTTGGTAAAGATGAGGCAGAAGAGGTAAAGAAGAAACTCGAGGCACAGGGCGCAAAGGTCGAGCTGAAATAACTTAACCTCAATAGATCTTTTATTGTAAGGGACGTGAGGTTAGTGAGGAGCTTATGATAAAGCGTAAAAGCTATGCAAAGCTGAAAAGCGTTACCAGTATCCCGTATCTCCTTGAGATACAAACGCGCTCATATACTGCATTTCTGCAGATGACTACACCTAAGACAAAGCGCAAAAGAGAAGGGCTGCAGGCAGTATTTGAAGAGGTCTTTCCTATAGAGAGCAACGATGGCAATACGAGGCTGGAATTTTCGTATTATACATTGGGAAAACCGAAATATGACAGGCTGGAATGTCAGAGGAGGGCTGTCAGCTATGCCTCACCTTTAAAGGTAAAGGTAAAGCTGAAAAATAAAAAAGAGACCAAAGAGCAGGAGGTTTACCTTGGTGACCTACCGCTCATGACAGAGAACGGTACCTTTATAATAAACGGTGATGAAAGGGTAATAGTGAGTCAACTTCACCGTTCGCCTGGAGTATCATTCGAGGAATCCCTGCACGCAACAGGAAAAAGAATCTATTCTGGAAGGATAATACCAGCCCGTGGCGCATGGATGGAGTTTGAGTTTGATGCAAACGATGTCCTTCATGTGTTTATAGACAGGCGAAAAAAGATACTGGCGACTATTCTTTTACGTGCGCTTGGTTGCGAGACAAGTGAAGATATAATGCGACTTTTTACAGGTGTTGAAAGGGCCAGGCCCACAAGAAAATCAACGCTCCTTAAATATACAGGCCGCCTCGTAGTAAAAGACGTGAAGCACCCTGATACAGACGAGGTGATTCTTGCAAATAACAGCAGGTTAGACGAGGAGTCAATAGAAAAGATATGGGAGGCCGGTGTTCGTTATTTAGAGGTATTCAGGGATACTGTTCCAGAGATCGCCAACACACTTGATAGAGACCATACCCACAATAAAGAGGAAGCACTCCTTGATATATACAGACGATTAAGACCGGGTGACCCATTGACGATCGAAAGCGCAAAGACATTACTTGATAGGCTGTTTTTTGACAAGCGCAGATATGATATGAGCAAGGTAGGGCGTTACATATTGAACCGCAAATTAAACATGACTTCTTCTCTTGATAAGAGCACCCTGGATAAGGACACCATTGTAAATGTAATCAGATATTTACTGGACCTGAAAAACGGCGAAGGCGAGATCGACGATATAGATCACCTTGGCAACCGGCGCATAAGGACTGTTGGAGAGCTTATTGCCGAGCAATTCAGGATAGGTCTTGCCAGGATAGAGCGTTTCTGTAAGGACCGCATGTCTCTTTATGACATGGAGACGATGATGCCGTACCATTTGATAAATTCAAAGGTCCTCTCGAGCGTGATCAAGGATTTCTTCGGCAGGAGCCAGTTATCGCAGTTTATGGACCAGACAAACCCACTCGCAGAGATGACGCACAAGCGTCGACTGAGCGCACTCGGACCCGGAGGTCTTTCAAGGGAAAGGGCTGGCTTTGAGGTGCGAGACGTGCACCATTCACACTATGGTAGGATCTGCCCGATAGAAACACCAGAAGGCCCGAACATCGGGCTTATATCTTCACTTTCAACATACGCGAGGGTGAATAAGTTTGGATTCATCGAAACACCCTACAGAAAGGTCGAGAAGGGCCGCGTCACAAACAGGATAGAATACCTCACAGCAGACGTCGAGGATCAATATATAGTTGCACAGGCAAACGCAAAACTAGACAAGGAGTCCTATTTTATAGAAGATAGGGTGCCTTGCAGGAACAAGGGAAATTTTCCACTCGTGCCGCCAAAAAATATTGACTACATGGACGTATCACCAAAACAGCTCGTCAGTATTGCAGCAGGACTTATACCATTTTTAGAACATGATGACGCGAACCGCGCTCTCATGGGATCCAACATGCAGCGCCAAGCAGTACCTTTATTGTTTACAGAGTCTCCTTTAATAGGCACTGGTTTGGAGAAAAAGACTGCTACTGATTCCGGAGCTACTATAGTGGCAAAGGCAGGGGGAAAGGTCACATATGTGCAGGCAGATGAGATCATGGTCAATAACAGCATCAGTTATAAATTGAGAAAGTTCGACAGGTCAAACGCAAACACAGCTGTAAACCAGAGGCCGATTGTAAAGACAGGAGAAAAGATCAAGGCAGGCGATGTCATTGCTGATGGACCTGGCACAAAAGACGGGGAGCTTGCGCTCGGAAGAAATGTGCTTGTCGCGTTCATGCCGTGGCGTGGTTATAATTTTGAAGATGCGATACTTGTAAGTGAGAGGTTATTAAAGGAAGACATGTATACCTCTGTACATATAGAGGAGTTCGAGGTAGAGGCAAGGGAGACTCGGCTTGGAAACGAAGAGATTACAAGGGATATCCCTAATGTAAGCGAAGAGGCCCTGAAGAATCTCGGTGAAGACGGCATAGTGAGGGTCGGGGCAGAAATCGGGCCTGGCGATATACTCGTCGGCAAGGTCGCACCGAAGAGTGAGACAGAGCTTTCTCCTGAGGAAAAATTGTTGCGCGCGATCTTTGGCGAAAAAGCAGGCGACGTGAGAGATGCTTCCCTTACGGTTCCTTCTGGAGTGGAAGGCATCGTTGTTGATGCTAAAGTTTTTTCAAGAAAAGGCCAGAAGTCAAAATCTAAGGAAGTCCTTCAAAGGGAACACAGAGATATCTCGAAGATAAGGAACGAATACGAGAAGCGCGTTGAAAATATCAAGAAAGAAAGAGAAAATCGCCTGTTTAAGTTGCTTTCCGGAGTAAAATTGACAGCGCCCCTTTTGTCCGACGAAACCGGGGCTACATTGATAGCAGAGGGCAGGGCTATTCGCAAAAAGGATATACGTAAGTTTGAGAAATGTGATATAGCCAGTGTAAAAATAGAAGATGACGTTGAACATGAATCAGAGATAAGGCGCACGCTCCTGACCTACGGCGACCAGATAGAAGAAGTTCTTTATGAAGAAGAGCACGAAGTCGACAAGATAAAGAGGGGCGACGAGTTGCCTGCAGGCGTATTGAAGCGGGTTGTTGTTTACGTTGCGAGCAAAAAGAGGCTGTCTGTCGGAGACAAGATGGCTGGTCGACATGGGAACAAAGGTGTCATTGCAAAGATATTGCCGGAAGAAGACATGCCTTATATGCAGGACGGTACTCCTGTGGAGATTATCTTGAATCCTTTAGGAGTTCCTTCGCGAATGAACGTTGGTCAGATCCTTGAGACACATCTCGGATGGGCTGCCAAGGTAATGGGTTTTAAGGTCACGACACCTGTTTTTGACGGTGCAAAAGAAGAAGAGGTGAGGCTGGAACTAAAAGAAGCCGGACTTCCTGAAAACGGGAAAGTAACGCTATGCGATGGCTTGACAGGCCAGGCCTTTGATCAAAAGGTCACAGTCGGCTATATTAACATAATGAAGCTCGCGCATCTTGTTGACGAAAAGATACATGCGCGCTCAATCGGTCCATACTCGCTTGTCACGCAGCAGCCACTAGGAGGCAAAGCACAATTCGGAGGACAGAGATTCGGAGAGATGGAAGTGTGGGCGCTTGAGGCATACGGAGCTGCGTATACACTTCAAGAGCTTTTGACTGTAAAGAGCGATGATGTTTCCGGCAGGACAAAGATGTATGAGTCTATAGTAAAGGGCGAGCAAGCGCTTCGTCCTGGGACGCCGGAATCTTTTAACGTATTAGTAAAAGAACTTCAGAGTCTTTGTTTGGATATAAAGACAGAGTACAAGGAAGGAACTGCTTCGCCGGTAATAGTCTCAAAAGAGGACCTCAAGGCCGAGCGCAAAAAGCGCAAAAAGGCAAAGAGGAAGAAGAAATAATACTATACCTTGTTTAAGGTCGAGCCTTGAACAGGGAAGGAGAGATATGATAGGCGCTAGAGAGACGAACGTATTTGATTTTATATCGATAAAGATCGCTTCCGCTGATGTCATAAAGTCCTGGTCTAGGGGTGAAGTGAAAAAACCCGAGACTATTAATTACAGGACGCTCAGGCCAGAGAAAGACGGACTTTTTTGCGAGAAGATATTCGGACCTAGCCGTGACTGGGAGTGCAGCTGCGGGAAGTACAAGCGTATCAAATATAAAGGTATAGTCTGTGACCGTTGCGGAGTAGAGGTCACGTTATCAAAGGTCAGGCGGGAGAGGATGGCGCATATAAACCTTGCAGCGCCGTGTTCACATGTCTGGTTCTTTAAGGCAATGCCTAGTCGCATGTCACTCCTTTTGAATATAGGACTGCGTGATCTCGAGAGGGTCATCTATTACGAGGAATATATAGTTGTCGATCCGGGCGACTCACCGCTTAAGAAAAAAGAACTTTTAAACGAGGAAAAATATAGGCAACATGTCGAGGAATATGGCTCTAAATTTAAGGCGATGATCGGGGCCGAAGGTATACGCGAGCTCTTAAAGGAAATAGATCCTGACGCGATGATGAAGCAGCTGAAGATGGATTTACACGAACAAAAGTCCGAGCAGGCCAAGCGTAAGACCCTGAAAAGATTGAAGATAATAGAAGCCTTTAAAAAGTCAGGCAACAGGCCTGAGTGGATGATAATGGATATCATACCTGTTATCCCGCCGGATCTGAGGCCGCTTGTACCCCTTGAGGGAGGCAGATTTGCCACGAGTGATTTGAACGACCTGTATCGCAGGGTAATAAACCGCAACAATCGGTTAAAGAAGCTCTTGGAACTCAAGGCCCCGGATATTATTGTAAGGAACGAGAAGCGCATGCTTCAGGAATCAGTAGATGCACTTTTTGACAATGGTAGGCACGGCAGGCCTGTTTTGGGCCCCGCGAGCAGACCGTTGAAATCCCTGAGTGACATGTTAAAAGGAAAGCAGGGAAGGTTCAGACAGAATCTTTTAGGTAAGCGTGTGGATTATTCTGGCAGAAGCGTTATAGTCATCGGGCCTGAGTTGAAATTATGGGAGTGCGGGCTTCCGAAAAAGATGGCGCTCGAGCTTTTTGAGCCGTTTATCATTAAAAAATTAAAAGAAAAAGGATTCGTACATACAATAAAAAGCGCAAAACGTATGGTGGAAAAAGCGCGGTTGGAAGTATGGGATATCCTTGATGATGTCATAAAAGATCATCCAGTGCTCTTGAATAGGGCGCCGACCCTGCACAGGCTCGGCATACAGGCGTTTCAGCCAGTGCTTGTGGAAGGCAAGGCGATCAGGATCCATCCGTTAGTCTGTACTGCGTTCAACGCTGACTTTGACGGTGACCAGATGGCGGTTCATGTGCCTTTGTCCATGGAGGCCCAGATGGAATCACGCCTTCTGATGCTTGCGTCTAATAATATATTTTCACCGTCAGATGGAAGACCCATTATAACGCCTACGCAGGATATAGTATTGGGCTGTTATTTCTTGACACAGGAAAAGCCTGGCGTAAAAGGAGAAGGCCGTGCATTTACAGACATCGGAGAGGCAGAGCTCGCACTTTCTGATAATGAAATAGTCCTTCATGCAAAGATCAAGGTCAGGATCGGAAAAAAAATGCTGGAGACGACTGCAGGCAGGATTATTTTTAACGCTGTTTTGCCAAAGGGCATGCCCTTTGTTAATAATGTACTTGAAAAGTCAGTCTTAAGTAAAGTCATTGCTGATTGCTATAAGCAATTCGGCCACGACGTTACTGTAAAGCTTCTAGATGACGTTAAGAAACTTGGTTTTGAATATGCGACTCAGGCAGGTATCTCTATTTCAGTGGAAGACATGCATATACCTAGCGAAAAGAAAAAGGTACTGGCGAATTCCAAAAAAGAGGTCAACTCTGTAGAGGATCAGTATAGAAAAGGCATCATAACAGAGCGCGAAAGATATAATAAAATCATTGATATATGGACGCACGCGACAGACAAGGTCTCGGATATGCTGTTCAAGGAACTGGACGTGTTTAACCCTGTGTATATGATGGCAAATTCCGGTGCGCGAGGCTCAAAGCAGCAGATCAGGCAGCTCTCGGGGATGCGAGGCCTTATGGCAAAGCCTTCCGGAGAGATCATCGAGACTCCGATCACCGCCAATTTTAAAGAAGGTCTGACCGTTCTGGAATATTTTATATCGACTCACGGCGCAAGAAAAGGCCTGGCAGATACTGCGCTTAAGACAGCTGATTCTGGTTATCTTACCAGGAGGCTGGTTGACGTGGCCCAGGATGTTATCGTGAGGGAAGAAGATTGCGGTACGCTGAACGGCATACTTATAAGCGCAATAATCGAGGCAGATGAAGAGGTCGTTCCTCTAAGAGAAAGGATCATAGGCAGGGTCGCAGTGGACAATATCGTTGATATTATCACCGATGATATTATCGTAGAGGCAGGCATAGAGATAAATGAAGCAGCTGCCGAGCGAATAGAGTCTGCGGGGATCGAAAAGATAAGGATAAGAAGCGCACTTACGTGCGAGACCAGGTATGGTATGTGTGCGAAATGTTACGGCAGGGACCTTGCGACAGGAAAGATAGTCGAACTTGGCACAGCCGTAGGTATTGTCGCTGCGCAGTCGATAGGCGAGCCAGGAACGCAGCTTACTATGAGAACGTTTCATATCGGCGGTACGGCCTCGAGGATCATCGAGCAATCGTTTATCAAGTCCAAGTCAAAAGGTATTGTAAGATATCACAACCTGAAGATAGTGCAACAGGAGTCAGGTGACAACATAGTCTTAAACCGCAATGGCCAGATAAGCATAAACGATAAAGACGGCAGGGAGCTTGAAAAGCACACAGTGCCTTCAGGTTCTGCATTGTCTGTAAAAGACGGAGGAGTGGTTGACAAAAATGTCATCTTTATAAAGTGGGATCCTTATACATCGCCTATATTGACAGAGGTCAGCGGAAAGGTAAGGTACGAGGATATCATAGAAGAAGTGACGATGGTAGAAGAGGTGGACGAAGCAACGGGGCGCACAGGCCGTGTTATCATAGAGCACAGGGGCGAATACCATCCACAGATAGTCATCGAGAATGACAAGAAACAGGTGGTGGCGATATATCCTATACCTGCGGGCGCACATATCGTGTGTCAGGATGGAGAGTCAATAAAGGGTGGCGAGCTCATTGCCAAGACCCCGAGGCAGGTAAGCAAGACAAAGGATATTACAGGAGGATTGCCGCGTGTGGCAGAACTTTTTGAGGCACGTAAACCAAAAGACCCGGCGATGATAAGCGAGATCGATGGTATCGTAGAATTTGCGACTTCAAAGAAAGGCCAGAGAAGGATCATTGTAAAGGCGTCTTCCGGGATGACGCGCGAATATATCATACCGCACGGCAAGCATTTAAATGTATATAGAGGTGACAGGGTTACAACAGGCGAGCAGCTTGTGGATGGTCCTATAAACCCTCAGGATATATTAAAGGTAAGCGGTGAAAAAAGGCTGCAGGAGTATCTGGTCAACGAGGTGCAGGAGGTCTATAGGCTGCAGGGAGTCAAGATAAACGACAAGCATATAGAGATCATAGTAAAACAGATGCTCAAGAAGGTCAGAGTGGAGGATTCAGGAGATACAGAATTTATAACCGGTATTCAGGTCGACAAGGCTATTTTTCAGGAAGAAAATCTTAGGGTGTCAAAGAAAAAGAAAAAGCCTGCCAGTGCAACACCGATACTCCTGGGTATCACAAAGGCATCACTTGGCACAGAGAGTTTTATTTCAGCGGCGAGCTTCCAGGAGACAACGCGCGTTTTGACAGAGGCTGCTGCGAGCGGAAGGATAGACCCGCTCAGGGGTCTGAAGGAAAATGTGATCATGGGTCATCTTATTCCAGCAGGGACAGGGTTTAAGACCCATAGTGATGTAGAGATGGTAAAAGAGGTAGTGGAGCCGAAAAAAGACAAGAAAAAAGAGGATAAATAGACATGCCTTCAATAAGTCAATTAATACGATACGGCAGGAATAAAAAGAACAGAAAGACAAAGTCGCGAGCGCTTGAGGGTTGCCCACAGAAACGAGGCGTATGTTTACAGGTAAAGACGCAGACGCCAAAGAAGCCTAACTCTGCATTGAGAAAGGTCGCAAGGGTCAGGTTGACAAATGGTATCGAGGTCACATCTTATATTCCGGGAGAGGGCCATAACCTTCAAGAGCATTCAATAGTCTTGATCAGGGGAGGCAGGGTAAAGGATCTTCCTGGAGTGAGATACCATATCGTAAGAGGCACGCTTGATACAGCAGGTGTAGCGAACAGAAAAAAGAGCCGTTCAAAATATGGCTCTAAACGCCCGAAGGCGTAATTTTATTCATTTGTCAAAGGCTTAAATCTTTGACAAGTAAGAGGAGAGATCGATGCGAAGGAGACGAGCAGAAGGACGAGACGTATTACCTGATCCAAAATTTAACAGTAAACTTATATCAAGGTTCATCAATGTGGTGATGATAGACGGAAAGCGCTCTATTGCAGAGAGTATAATGTATAGCGCACTTGACGAGGTAACTAAAAAAACAGGTAATGAGAATGCCTTGGAGGTATTGCAGAAGGCAATAGATAACTCCAGGCCTCTTCTGGAGATCAAGCCGAGGAGGGTAGGGGGTGCGACCTATCAGGTGCCTATCGAGGTAAAAAGCGACAGGGGCGTCTCTATTGCGATGAGGTGGCTGCGGGATTTCGCAAGACAGAAAAAAGGCAAGGCCATGAATGAGAAACTTGCGAACGAGATAATCGAAGCGTATAAAAACCAGGGTTCTGCAGTTAAGAAACGAGAAGATATGCACAGAATGGCAGAGGCCAACAAGGCCTTTGCGCATTACAGATGGTAGGATTGGTATGAAAGGAATGAGATCAAGCAATGGCAGTAGCAACGCGAGAGAAGGCAAATAAGAGGCGTATGATAAGAGAGATACCCTTACAAAAATTAAGGAACATCGGGATTATTGCTCATATAGATGCTGGAAAGACTACCACGACAGAGCGCATGCTATATTACACAGGCAAGCTCTATAAGCTCGGCGAGGTCCACGAAGGCACTGCTACGATGGATTGGATGGCCCAGGAGCAGGAGCGCGGCATCACTATTACAGCAGCGGCAACGAGCTGTAACTGGCGCGACTGCAGGATCAACATCATCGATACACCAGGCCACGTGGATTTTACAGCAGAGGTCGAGAGGTCTTTAAAGGTTCTCGATGGGGCAGTCGTAGTATTTTGTGGCGTTGGCGGGGTACAGCCGCAGTCAGAGACAGTATGGCGCCAGGCAGAGAGGTACAAGGTACCAAGGATAGCGTTTGTAAACAAGATGGACCGCGTGGGCGCGAATTTTCTAAATGTCGTAAAGGATATGGAAGAAAAGCTTGGAGCGAGTGCTTTTCCAGTGCAGCTTCCGATCGGAAGCGAGGCGGATTTTAAAGGCATAATCGATTTGGTGGAGATGAAGGCGCGTTTTTTCGAAGAGGACAAGATAGACGACAATTTTAAAGAAGCGCCGATACCCGAGGAAATAATAGAAGAGGCAAAGCTTTTCAGGCATGACCTTATTGAAAAATTAGCAGAGCATGATGCGCAGCTAATGGACAAATATGTGCACGACGAAGACATAAGCGAACCTGAGATACGCTCCGCACTGCGTAAGGCAGTCCTAAAGGATATGTTTGTACCGATATTTTGCGGTGCAGCATTTAAGAACAAGGGCGTACAGATGTTACTTGACGCGGTGTGCGAATATTTACCGTCACCTCTGGATATACTTCCCGTAAAAGGTATTGAGCCTGATTCAGACGAGGAGATATTCAGGAAGACAGATGATGATGAACCATTTTCCGCGCTTTGCTTTAAGATTGCCACAGACCCTTACGTAGGCCGCTTGACTTATATAAGGATATATTCAGGAACAGTAAAAAAGAGTTCATACGTATACAATATTAGCCGCAGCCAGAGAGATCGACTGAGCAAGATTGTCCGCATGCATGCCAACAAGCAGGAGATCGTAGAAGAGGCAGGCGCGGGTGATATAGTAGGGGTGGTAGGGCTCAAGAACGCGCAGACAGGCGATACGCTGTGCGCAGAGGATTATCCTATAATCCTGGAGAAGATACATTTTCCAGAGCCAGTCGTGTCTATGGCGATCGAGCCAGCAACAAAGGTCGACCAGGATAAGCTCGGTCTAGCATTGAATAAATTACAGGAAGAGGACCCTACTTTTAAGGTAAAGTATAATACAGAGACAGGGCAGACGCTCATATCTGGCATGGGAGAGCTTCATCTCGAGATAATCACTGACAGGTTATCTCGCGAATTTAAGGTAGGGACAAGGACCGGCACTCCGCAGGTCGCTTACAAAGAGAGACCTACTCAGGAAACAAGGGCTGTTGGTAAATTCATACAGCAGACAGGCGGTCACGGTCAATACGGACACGCAGTTATTATCCTGAAACCAGGCGAACCAGGCACAGGTATTGAGTTTAAAAATAAGATCATTGGCGGTGCTATACCAAGGGAGTATATACCTGCTGTAAAGAAGGGGATCCATGAGACTTCAAAGACAGGTGTGTTGGCAGGATATCCTGTCATAGACACAGAGGTCATGCTGATAGACGGTTCTTTTCATGAGGTAGATTCTTCTGAATTGGCATTTAAGATGGCAGGGTCGATTGCCTTTACTGAGGGTTTAAGAAAAGCGCGTTGCAGGCTGATGGAACCTATTATGGCGCTTGAGGTTATTTTCCCTGAGCAATACATGGGAGATGTCATAGGAGATCTAAATTCCAGGCGATGCAAGATCCATGACATATCGCAAAGAGGCAATGCAAAGGCTGTGAAGTGTGATGCTCCGCTTGCAGAGATGTTTGGCTATGCAACAGCGATAAGAAGCTTGACACAGGGACGGGCTTCATATACAATGGAGCCTTCGCATTATGCGGAAGTACCTTTAAATATAGTAGATAAGATAATAAAAAGATAACCCAGGAGGGTAAAATGGCAAAGGAAAAATTCCAACGCACTAAACCTCACGTAAACATAGGCACAATAGGACACGTGGACCATGGCAAGACCACACTCACATCAAGCATCACAAAGTGCTTGGCAACAAAGGGCTTAGCCCAGGCAAAGGCCTTTGATGAGATCGATAACGCCCCCGAGGAAAAAGAGCGAGGCGTGACCATAAACGTCCACCACGCAGAATATACAACAGAGGCACGCCACTACGCCCACGTAGATTGCCCAGGCCACGCAGACTATATCAAGAACATGATAACAGGTTCTGCACAGATGGATGGTGCGATACTCGTTGTATCAGCTGTAGACGGCCCAATGCCGCAGACCCGTGAACACATCCTCTTAGCCCGCCAGGTAGGCGTTCCAGCCATAGTAGTATTCTTAAATAAATGCGATGCAGTAGATGATGCAGAACTCTTAGATCTGGTTGACCTGGAAGTAAGAGATCTCTTAACAAAATATGAATTCCCAGGAGACAAGATCCCTATTGTAAAAGGATCTGCCCTTAATGCAATGAACTGCGGCTGCGGAAAAGATGATTGTAAGGCCTGCAGCCCTATCTTTGAGTTGATGAAGCAGGTCGATTCTTACATCCCAGAGCCAAAAAGAGACATTGAAAAACCCTTCTTGATGGCAGTAGAAGATGTATTCTCGATCACCGGCCGAGGCACAGTAGGCACAGGAAGAATAGAACGAGGCATAATAAAAGTAGGCGAAGAAGTAGAGATAGTAGGCTTGATGGAAAAGGCCAAAAAGACAGTCGTAACAGGCGTTGAGATGTTCAGGAAGCTCCTGGATGAAGGCCGCGCCGGCGACAACGTAGGAGTACTCCTACGAGGCATTGAAAAAAAGGACCTCGAGCGAGGACACGTCCTGGCAAAACCAGGTTCAATCACACCCCACACAAAATTCAAAGCAAAAGTATACGTATTGACAAAAGAAGAAGGCGGCCGCCACACACCGTTCTTCAAGGGATATCGTCCACAGTTTTACTTCAGGACGACTGATGTCACAGGAGTAGCAACATTACCTGCCGGTACAGAGATGGTAATGCCTGGTGATAACGTAGAGATGGAAGTCGAACTAATAACCCCTATCGCAATGGAAAAAGAACTAAGGTTTGCAATACGCGAAGGCGGACATACAGTAGGTGCAGGCGTTGTATCTGAAGTAATCGCCTAAATGGAGTAGAGATGCCACAGCAGGCTCAGAAGATCCGTATAAAATTACAAGGGTATGATTTTAAACTCCTGGATCAATCTGCTATAGAGATAGTGGATACAGCGAAGCGCACAGGCGCAACAGTCTCAGGCCCTGTACCTTTACCTACGAAGAGGGAGATCTTTACAGTGCTCAGAGGCCCTCATGTAGACAAAAAATCCAGGGAGCAGTTTCAGATGAAGACGCACAAGAGATTGATAGATATTATCAGCCCGACTGCTAAGACGATCGATGCCCTGCGAAAGCTGGATTTGCCAGCTGGCGTGTTCGTTGAGATAAAATAATCCTGACTCGAGGATTCCCGTATTGCCGGAAGCCTCAAGTTAAAAGGGAAGAAAGCATATGAAGATAGGCTTATTGGGCAGGAAATTAGGTATGACTCAGATCTTTACAGAGGACGGGACTTTTGTGCCTGTGACTGTAATAGAGGTAGGCCCATGTACTATATTAAAGGTAGACGAAGGCAAGGTCTTGCTCGGTTTTGGAAGTAAAAAGGAAAAGAATACAAGCATGCAAGAGATGGGGCTTTATAAGAAGGCAAGCACAAGCCCATGTGCAGTCGTAAAAGAGCTAGCCTTTGACACTGGAGACAATGTCAATGTCGGAGGAAAGATAACAGTAGATATTTTCAGGGAAAAGGATTTTGTTGATATATCTGGCACATCAAAGGGTAAGGGGTTTCAGGGAGGCGTAAAAAGATGGGGCTGGGCAGGAGGACCTAAGAGCCACGGAGGCATGCATCATCGTAGAGTAGGCTCTATAGGAGGATCAAGTTATCCTTCCAGGGTCTGGAAAGGCCTGCACTTACCTGGTCGCATGGGTAATAAAAGAAAGACAGTCCAAAATCTCGAGGTAATAAAGATATACAAGGAAAAAAACATGATGTTGGTAAAAGGACCTGTGCCTGGGGCAGACAATAGTTACTTGGAGATAAAGATAGCAAAAAAGAAGCCTGTTATAAGGCAAAAAGAACAAGGCGCCAAAGAGGAAAAACCTTCAAATGCTCAGGCCGCCAAATCAGAAAAGAAATAATATGACTACAGCAAAAAAGAAGATAGTAAAAAAACATACAGAGAAAAAAGACAATATACCAGTGGTCGACGTCTATAGCCTTTCAGGGAAAAAGGTGGACAAGTTTAAGCTGGACCCGGTTGTCTTTAATACTAAAGTACGCAAAGGGCTTCTGCATGAGATTAGCTTGATGTACATGGCAAACCTCAGGCAGGGCAATGCCTCCACTAAGACGAGGGCAGATGTGCGCGGCGGAGGGAAAAAGCCGTGGAGGCAGAAAGGTACTGGCAGGGCAAGGGTCGGCTCAATAAGGTCTCCTTTGTGGAGGGCCGGAGGCGTTGTCTTCGGACCGCATCCAAGGGATTTTAGCTTTACTATCCCGAAACGCGCAAAAAAGACAGCTATCACATCAAGCCTTAGCGCAAAGACAAGGGATAAGGAGATAATGGTGCTGGAGGGAGACCCTGTGCTCAAACAACCAAAGACAAAGGACATAGCGAAGATACTGACAGCCCTTAAGATCTCTGAGCGGAGAAATCTTCTTCTTTGCTCTAAGCCAGACCAGAATCTGGTACGCTCTTGCAGGAACATCAAAAAATTGACCTTGAGATCAAGCGATGATTTTAACGCACATGACGTGCTTTTGAATTCAAGGATACTTTTTTCAAGGGAGACGCACAACGCTATCGTTAAGAGATTTAAAAAATGAAGACATCATACGATGTATTAAAAAATATATTAAGGACAGAAAAAGGCTCTGGCATGCTGGCCGAGAATAAATATCTTTTTAATGTTTCGGTGGACTCGAACAAGGTCCAGATAAAGCAGGCCGTGGAAGATGTGTACAACGTCAAGGTAGTAAAGGTCAACACTATAAAGGTGCAGGGCAAGTGGAAAAGATTAAGATACAAGGAAGGCAAGACCCCGGATTGGAAAAAGGCAATCGTGACGCTTAAACAGGGCGACAGGATAGACGTTGCAACTACTTAAGGGTAATTAAGATGGGTATAAAACAGTATAAACCGCGAACTCCTAGTCTCAGATGGACAGTGCTCTCTGATTTTAAAGAGATCACAAAAGACCGTCCAGAGAAGTCTCTTACAGAGCCGTTAAAAAGGACTGGCGGCAGAAACTCACAGGGTCGCATCACATCTAGGTTCAGGGGAGGCGGTCATAAGAAGAAATACAGGATAATAGATTTTAAAAGGGATAAGGTGGACTCCCCGGCAAAGGTCCTGAGTATTGAATATGATCCTAATCGTTCTTCAAGGATCGCTCTCTTGGAGTACGATGATAAAGAAAGAAGGTATATCCTTTGGCCTGCAGGACTTGCTGTAGGCGATGTCATAATTTCAAGTAGGACCGAAGCTGAGATCAAGACAGGAAACTCAATGCCGCTTAGAAACGTGCCAGCAGGGACACCTGTGCATAATCTGGAACTTTCCAAGGGCAGAGGTGGCAAGATCGTAAGAAGCGCAGGGGGCTATGCCCAGATACTGGCAAAGGAAGAGCCATATGCTCA
Organism: uncultured Planctomycetia bacterium; assembly: GCA_964652265.1. Taxonomy (GTDB): domain Bacteria; phylum Omnitrophota; class Gorgyraeia; order Gorgyraeales; family Gorgyraeaceae; genus JAHIUV01. The sequence goes on along the minus strand of CAZZAL010000001.1, from coordinate 58,408 downwards.
TATCAAGCTTCCTTCAGGCGAAGTCAGACTAGTGCATCTAGATTGCATGGCAACAATAGGACAAATTGGAAACATCGAGCATAACACGATCTCTATTGGCAAGGCCGGCCGTTCAAGGTGGATGGGTCGCATGCCAAGGGTAAGGGGCGTTGTAATGAATCCTGTTGACCATCCCATGGGTGGAGGAGAAGGCAAGTCTTCCGGTGGAAGGCATCCTTGTTCGCCGCAGGGAAAGAAGTCAAAGGGATTGAAGACAAGAAAGACGAAATCATCAGATCGTTATATTGTTAAACACAGAAGAAGTAAAATAGTGGGTGAGTGATAAGATATGGGAAGATCATTAAAAAAAGGTCCATTTGTAGATGAAAAGCTGGTAAAAAAGGTCCAGGATGCGATAAAGACCAGGGACAGAAAGCCTATAAAGACATGGTCCCGCAGGTCCACTATCCTTCCGGAATTCGTAGGGCAGACCATGTCGATTTATAACGGCAGGAAATTTATACCGGTCTTCATCACAGAGAATATGGTAGGTCATAAACTGGGTGAGTTTTCTCCGACCAGGCTCTTTAGGAAGCATGGAGCTCATACAGAGCAATCTCAGGCCAAGACCTAACTTTTAGGATCATTGCTGGGGAATACCATTATGGTAACAAGGGCAATTGCAAGATACATCCGGGTTTCACCAAGAAAGACGCGAAAGGTCATAGACCTAGTAAGGGGTATGCCAGTTGTAAAGGCAGAAGCGCTCCTTGAGACGCTCCAGAAGAGACCGTGTGTTTATATAAAGAGGCTTCTCTCCTCAGCTATTGATAGCGCAGACAAGAACTCTCATCTTTCTCCGGCTGACCTGCGCATCTCTTTGATAAAGGCAGACCAGGGCCCCATGCTTAAAAGATACAGGGCTGCGTCAATGGGACGCGCAACAATGATCAGACACAGGACTTCGCATATTACACTGGAACTGGATAGGATCAAGAGACCTGTTGAGAGCAAAAAACAGCCAACAGTAACCGAGAAAAAACAAACGGTAAAGGCGAAAGCGCCGAAGCCGCAAATTAAGAAACAAAAAACCGCAACCAAGGCAAAGAAAACTAAATAAGGAGAAATACATTGGGCCAAAAAGTACATCCATACAGTTTTAGGTTAGGCTACATAAAGGATTGGGGCTCCAGATGGTTTGCCAAGAAAAAGGATTTCGGTCCCCTGCTGATAGAGGACGCTAATATAAGGAAACATATAAAAAAGAGTCTGATGCAGGCTGCTATTGCCAAGATCGATATAGAAAGGGCGAGTGGCCGGGTGCGTATAATAATATATAGCGGAAGGCCTGGTGTGATAATAGGGAGAAAAGGCGCAGAGATAGACAGGCTCAGGGATGAGCTTAGGGAGATAATAAACAGGGACATGCAAATAGATATAAAGGAAATAAAAGTACCTTCGATCTCAGCGCAGCTTGTGGCTGAGAATATTGCGTTTCAATTAGAGAAAAGGATCTCTTTTAGAAGGGCGATGAAGAGGGCTGTGCAGCAGGCGATGAACTCAGGTGCGAAGGGTATTAAATTGAGGTGCCGCGGCAGGCTGGACGGCGCAGAGATAGCAAGAAAAGAATCTTATATGCAGGGAAGCGTTCCGCTTCAGACCATAAGGGCCAATGTCGATTATGGGTTTACAGAGGCGCATACCACAGCTGGTTTGATAGGCATCAAGGCCTGGATCTACACAGGAGACGTGATCGTAGGCAAAAAAGGGTTGTTAAAGAAGGAAACTCCTGAAGTTAAAGGGTAACAGACTATGCCATTAATGCCGAAGAGAGTAAAATATAGAAAGTATCAAAGAGGCAGAATGAGAGGCATTGCTACCAGAGGGTCAAAGATTTCTTTTGGCGACTGTGGATTGCAGGCCATGGAGAACTCCTGGCTTACAAATGTACAGATAGAGGCATGCAGGATCAGTGTCATGCGCGCTCTGGCAGGTGCAGGAAAGATGTGGATAAGGGCTTTTCCTGATAAGTCTGCTACTAAAAAACCTGCAGAGACAAGGATGGGAAAAGGCAAAGGTATGCCACTTCATTGGGTCAGCGTTGTCCGCAGAGGGAAGGTCGTCTTTGAACTCGGAGGAGTGAATGAAGACATTGCCAGGGAAGCCATGAGGTATGCAGCATCAAAACTACCTTTTAAAACACGCTTTGTTACAAGAAAAGAACGCGGTTAAAGACAATGATGAAATCAGCTGAAATAAGAAATCTATCAAAAGAGGAAATGAAAGAAAAATTATTAGCGTTAAAAAAGTCTCTGTACGAAATGCGCTCGCAGGGTGCAACAGGCCGCATAGAAAAGCCTAGCAAGATCAAAGAAGCGCGTCGCGATGTCGCCAGAATCTTGACGATACTAAGAGAGAAGGAGAAGTAATTAAAATGGAAGCGAGAGCGAGGCGTAAAGAAAGAACCGGTGTTGTAATAAGCGATAAGATGAAAAAGGGCATTGTCGTTAGATTGACCAGGATCACAAAGCACCCTATGTACAGGCGTGTTATGAAAACCTCCAGCAAGGTCATGGCCCATGATGAGAAAGAAGCCGCCAAGGTAGGCGATAAGGTCAGGCTTCAGGAAACAAGGCCGATATCTAAAAATAAAAAGTGGCGATTAGTCGAGGTACTTAAATAATCATGATTACGATGCGTACGATCTTAGACGTAGCTGATAATACAGGGGCCAAAATGGCAAGCTGCATAGGTGTAATAGGCAGACATGGCAAGAGGTTTGCTGACATAGGAGATATCATATCCGCTAATATAAAGGAAGCAAGCCCTGACGGTGTGGTTAAGGAAGGCGAGGTAGTAAAGGCGGTTATAGTGAGAAGCGTGAACTCTATCAGAAGAAGCGATGGATCGTATCTGAGGTTTGATAGAAATGCGATAGTCATTATAGACCTTCAAATGAATCCAAGAGGGACAAGGATCTTTGGGCCTGTGGCCAGAGAGCTGCGAGACAAAAATTTCATGAAGATCGTCTCGCTTGCACCGGAAGTGATATAGCGCGAGGAAAAGATGGCAAGGATAAAGAAGAACGACACAGTGAAACTTTTGGCAGGAAAAGATAAAGGCAAATCAGGCAAGGTGATCTTTGTCTATCCAAAAATAGACAGGGCCCTTGTACAGGGTTTGAACCTTGTTAAGAAACACGCAAGGCGCACAAAAGAAGATCAACAGGGCGGCATCATACAGAAGGAAAGTCCTGTCAACCTTTCCAATCTGATGGTAGTGTGCCAGAAATGCGCGAAACCAGCAAAGGTCAGCTTTAACACACTTTCCGACGGCACTAAAGTCAGGATCTGTAAGCTATGTAAGGAATTGATATAAAATGACACCTAGACTACTAGAAAGATATAAAAAAGATATAGTCCCAGCGCTAAAAGAACGATTTAGTTATAAAAATCCATTGCAGGCACCGTGTATCCAGAAGATCGTTTTGAACATGGGTATCGGTACTGCCAGCCAAGACATAAAGATCCTTGAGCAGGCCATGGCAGAGTTGGCTCTTATAGCAGGTCAAAAACCTGCCATGACAAGGGCGAGGAAGGCAATAGCAAATTTTAAGATACGCAAGGGCGTGCCTGTTGGTTGCAAGGTAACATTGCGCGGGACCCGTATGTATGAATTTTTAGACAGGTTTGTGAATGTGGCATTGCCCAGGATCAGGGATTTTAGAGGCGTGAACGCCAATTCATTTGATCACAAGGGAAATTACGCCGTTGGTTTAAATGACCAGACTATATTCCCAGAGATAGATGTCGACAGGCTCCCCAGGGTCCAGGGAATGGATGTTATTATACAGATAAGGTCAGGATCCAGGGAAGAATCCTACGAACTCTTGAAGCTTTTTGGCATGCCGTTCGCAGGAGAATTAAAAAAGAAAGAGACGGGGCGATAACGCATGGCAAAAGAGTGCTTGATAGCAAAACAAAAGAAGACCCCTAAGTTTAAGGTGCGAGCTTATAATAGATGTCGTTTGTGCGGTAGGCGTCGCGCGTACATGAGGAAGTTTCAGATATGCCGTATATGTTTCCGGGAGATGGCTTCTAGGGGCGAGATACCGGGCGTAACAAAGGCCAGCTGGTAGAAGAATATTAAAGGGAGAACCTAAATGAGCTTAACAGATCCTATAGCTAATACGCTGACAATAGTAAGGAATGGGACCACCTCCAACAAGATAAAGGTGGATGTTCCGTTCTCAAAGCTCTCGCAGGAGATATTGAATATCTTGAAGAGAGAGAACTTTATAAAGGATTTCAAATTTATCGAAGATAAAAAACAGGGCATCCTGAGGGTCTACCTGAAGTACACAAAGACCGGTGCCTCTGCAATAAAAGGATTAAAGAGGATCTCAAGGCCCGGCCTCAGGAATTATGTTAAAAAAGACGAGATACCTTCTGTGCTTCAAGGTCTGGGTATAGCTATTTTATCCACCTCCAGAGGAATAGTGACAGACGTGCAGGCAAAAGAGATGCAGACTGGTGGAGAAATACTCTGCCACGTGTGGTGATTTATAAAGGAACAAATTCATGTCTAGAATAGGTAAAAGGGCGATACAGGTCCCGGATAAGGTCAAGATCGAGATAAAGACAGGCAAGGTCTTGACAGAAGGGCCAAAAGGAAAGCTGGAGTGGTTGCTGCCTGAAGGCGTAGAGGTCAAGATAGCTGAGAAAGAGGTTGTTGTAAACAGGCTAAGGCAAGACAAGATCGGCTATTCGGTTCACGGATTGACAAGGGCCTATATAAGCAATATGGTGAAGGGCGTAAGCGAGGGGTATACAAAGAGACTGGAGATCATCGGGGTCGGCTATCGTGCGCAGATGCAAGGGAAAGATATTAAGCTGCAATTGGGATTTTCTCACCCTGTCAGTTATTCAGTGCCAGAGGGTATCAGCGTGAAGACACCGAAGCCAAACCAGATAGTTATAGAAGGTATAGACAAGGCAAAGGTCGGTGAAGTAGCGGCTGAGATAAGGGATTTTCTTAAACCAGAGCCGTATAAAGGTAAAGGAATAAGATACGCAGGGGAATACGTGAGAAAGAAGGCAGGTAAGGCGGTCGCATAATGAGAAGAAAAAGCAGAAATAAAGCAGAGTTTGGCAGGATAACGAGACATTACAGGATAAGAAAAGGCCTATCAGGTACAAAAGATAAGCCCAGGCTGAGTGTGCATAGGAGTCATAAAAATCTCTATGTGCAGATCATAGATGATGCATCTTCTTCGACCCTGATCGCGTTTTCTACAAACGATAAAGAGTTTAAAAAGACAATTAAGTCTGGAGGGAATATAGAGGCAGCCAAGAGGTTTGGCGCTTATGTGTCTAGCGGGGCAAAGAAAAAAGGAATAGAGGAAATCGTATTTGACAGAGGCGGCTATCTTTATCATGGTCGGATAAAGGCGTTGGCTGATGCAGCACGCCAGGCCGGGCTTAAATTTTAATATATCGGAGGTTACGTTGATAGATAGAAGCAAGGCAAAAGAAAGAGTGATGAGGAAGATCGATGAAGCTCAAGGCGAGCAGTTTATAGAAAAGGTCATAGCTGTGAATAGGGTCTCCAAGGTCGTGAAGGGCGGAAAGAGATTTTCGTTTACCGCGCTTGTGACCGTAGGCAATGGCAAGGGCAAGGTCGGCTGCGGCTATGGCAAGGCCAATGAAGTGGCAGAGGCGATAAAAAAGGCGCTTGCTAGGGCAAAGAAGAGCTTCTTTGAAGTAAACCTGAGAGGTAAGACCATACCTCACGAGGTCTTAGGCCGCTTTGGTGCCGGCAAGGTACTTTTAAAACCTGCTTCTGAAGGAACAGGTGTTATTGCAGGAGGTACTGTGCGGGCGATCTGTGACGCAGTAGGCATAAAAGATATTCTTACTAAATCCCTTGGCACGCAAAATCCAATCAACGTTACCAAGGCGACATTAGAGGGCCTGAAGCTTTTAAGACTCGAACGCGATAGATCAGATCGGGAAGAGGGTTAAGATGAAGATAGAAGATCTAAGGCCATCAGTAGGCGCTAAAAAAAGAAGAAGGATAGTCGGCAGAGGGCCGGGATCTGGACATGGAAAGACATCCGCGAGGGGCCACAAAGGCCAGATGTCTCGCACAGGAAAAGGTACTACTCCGGGCTTTGAAGGCGGCCAGATGCCGCTTATAAGAAGGTTGCCCAAGAGGGGATTCAGCAAAAGGCCAAAAAAGGATCACTCTATTATAAATCTCGATTCTCTCGCAGGTTTAAAAAAAGAGACCTCCATTACGCCTGAGGTATTAAAGGAAAAAGGCGTAATAAAAGGTTCTGTCAATTTTTTAAAGATACTCGGTGACGGCGAAATAAGCGTTCCTGTAAACATAAAGGCCCATGCATTCTCAAAATCAGCGCAGGAGAAAATCAAGAATGCAGGCGGCAAGTGCGAGAAGATAACTTAATTTAGATACAGGAAAGATATGTTAAAGGCATTAGCGAATTCTCTTAAGATACCTGATCTCAGAAGGAAGCTCTTTATAACTCTGGCGCTTTTAAGCGTTTACAGGGTCGGAGCGTATATACCTACTCCTGGGGTGAACGGCGCAGCGCTTGTGCAGTTTTTTGAAAATGTAACAAGGTCTCAGGGTGGTACGCTCTTTGGCATCATGAATATGTTTTCCGGCGGCGCGTTGACGCGCTTGACTATATTTGCGCTAGGGATCATGCCGTACATCTCTGCATCGATCATACTGCAGCTTTTGATCACTGTGGTGCCGCATCTTGAAAAATTGTCAAAAGAAGGCGAGACGGGAAGGCGCAAGATAATACAGTATACGCGTTATGGCACAGTCGTACTTGCTATAGTCCAGTCGTTTTTTATCAGTCTCTGGCTTGAGAATCCAGCAAGGTTTCAGGGGCTTACCATAGTCAGTAATCCTGGCTGGGGATTCAGGATCCTGACCGTTATCACGCTCACCACAGGTACTGCTTTTATCATGTGGTTAGGCGAGCAGATCCAGGAGCGAGGCATCGGAAACGGTATATCCTTGATAATCACAGCAGGTATTATCTCAAGGTTGCCAACAGCTCTTTATCAGGTCTTTGTTTTGATTGCTCCGTTTTCACCGGAGAATAGACAGCTCAATCCATTTACACTGGTGGTGATGTCTATCATAGGGATAGGGGTTATCATAGCAGTTATCTTGATCACGCAGGGCCAGCGTAAGATTCCGGTGCAATACGCGAAAAGGATAGTAGGCAGGAAGGTCTACGGAGGCCAGGCCACCTATATACCTTTAAAAGTCAATCAGGCAGGCGTTATACCTATAATATTCGCGCAGTCAATAATACTTTTTCCTGCGACAATCGCGGGTTTTATACCGAGTGGGGCATTGCAGAGAATAGCCCAGTCACTTGTAAGAGGCCAGATCTTATACACAGTTGTTTATAGCTTGCTTATTGTATTCTTCGCATATTTTTATACTGCCATAACGTTTAATCCTGCTGATGTGGCTGACAACATGAAAAAATACGGCGGTTTTGTACCAGGTGTCAGGCCAGGAAGAAAAACAGCAGAATACTTTGATTTTATCATGACAAGGATCACATTACCGGGTGCGGCTTTTCTGGCGTTCATAGCGGTGTTTCCTGATATGCTGGGCGCGTGGTTAAAGGTACCTTATCTTATAGCGAGTTTCTTTGGCGGCACAGCTCTTCTTATCGTGGTCGGAGTCATGCTGGATACCATGCGACAGATAGAATCGCAGCTTTTGATGAGGCATTACGACGGTTTCATGAAGAAGGGCAGAATACGAGGACGAAGATAATGCGGATGGTGCTTTTAGGTCCGCCAGGTGCTGGCAAGGGAACGCAGGCAGTCATGCTCTCTGAAAAATTAGGTTACCTGCATCTCTCCACAGGCGATATACTGCGGGAGAACGTAAAGAAATCTACCGAGATCGGCAAGAAGGCAAAGTCTTTCATGGAAAAAGGAGACTTGGTGCCGGATGATATAGTGATCGAGATGATGCTTGAGGCAATAAAGAAGGAAGCCAGGGATAAGGATTTTATACTGGACGGGTTTCCAAGGACAATATACCAGGCAAAGAAGATAGATGCTGAGCTTTTGAAGTTAAAGCTCCCTATAGACCTTGTCGTATATTTTGAGACGAGTTTAAAGACAGCAGTGTTCAGATTGACAGGCAGGAGGCTTTGCAAGGATTGCGGGGCAAACTATCATATTATAAATATGCCGCCGAAAAAAGAAGGCATCTGTGACAAGTGTGGCTCTGGGCTTTACCAGAGAAAAGACGACAGCGAAGAGGCAATAAAGAACAGACTCGATGTCTTTAACAGCCAGACAAAGGAATTGATAGATTTTTATAAAGAAAAAGGGCTATTGAAAGAGATTTCCGGAGATCTGGACGCAGGAGCGGTTTACAAAAAGCTCTTTGGAATTTTAAATGATAGAGATAAGATCCGAACGTGAAATAGCCCTTATAGAAGACGCAGGCAAGGTTGTAAGAACTGTTTTACGCGAGGTTGGGAAGCTGGCAAGGCCAGGGGTAGCAACAGGAGAACTTGACATGAAAGCCGAGAAGCTGATAAAGCAGCTTGGCTCAATGCCAGCTTTTAAAGGTTACAGGGGTTTTCCCGGAAACATCTGTACTTCTATAAACGAACAGGTAGTCCACGGGATACCTGGCAGCGTACGACTGAAGCCATGCGACATATTGAGCGTAGACGTAGGAGTTAAAAAAAACGGTTTTTATGCAGACGCAGCCTTTACTATAGAGGTAGGTAGAGCGCCTGATAATGCAAAGAGGCTAGTAAGTGTTACGAAAGAGTCGCTTCGGTTGGGGATCGCCGAAGCAGTTAAGGGAAACAGGCTCTTTGATATTTCTCATGCGATTCAGAAATATGTGGAAGATAACGGCTATTCTATTGTCAGGGATTTTGTAGGGCATGGCATAGGGCAGAAGATGCATGAGGATCCAGAGATACCTAATTTTGGAAAGCCCGACACTGGACCGAGGTTAAAAAAAGGCATGGTGTTGGCTATTGAGCCCATGGTCAACGAGGGCAGTTTTGAAATAGAGATATTGGGCGACGGCTGGACAGCAGTGACAAGGGACAGGAAACTTTCAGCCCATTTTGAACACACAATATGCGTAACAGACAAGGAACCAAGGATATTGACGTGAATTTGAGGCCCTTGGCGTTACAAGAGGTCTCAAATTAAGATGAGGTATTGAGCATGGCAAAAGAAGAGGCGATCGAGGTCGAAGGTACGGTACTTGAATCATTGCCCAATGCGATGTTCAAGGTCGAATTGGAGAATGGGCATAAAGTACTTGCTCATGTCTCAGGCAAGATGAGGATGCATTTTATAAAGATCTTGCCGGGCGATAAGGTAAAGATGGAACTTTCGCCATACGACCTGACAAGAGGCAGGATTACATACAGGGCAAAGTAAGGCAAGAGTTCACGACGTCCTTAAACAAAGAGGTAAAAGAGATGAAGGTGAAACCGTCAGTAAAACAGATTTGTGATAAATGTAAGATCATTAAGCGTAAGCGTGTGATAAGGATTATCTGCACTAATCCAAAGCATAAACAGAGACAAGGGTAATACAGAAGGAGTATGTGTAATGGCGAGGATTTCAGGTATTGATTTACCAAAGGAAAAACGCATAGAGATCGCTTTGACCTATATTTACGGTATAGGCCGTCCGTCTTCGAATAAGATACTGAAGGCCGCAGGTGTCAGTCCTGATACCAGGTCAAAAGACCTTAAGGAAGAGGAGGTCTCCAGGATAGCTGCTATCATACAAAAGGAATACAAGGTCGAAGGTGATCTCAGGAGAGACACTACACAAAACATAAAACGCCTTATAGATGTAGGCGCCTACAAGGGATTCAGGCATAGAAGGTCTTTGCCTGTAAGAGGTCAGAGGACAAAGTCAAATGCAAGGACCAGGAAAGGCCCAAGAAAGACCGTGGGCGTAACGAGGAAGGCTAAGACGCAGGTACCGACGGCGGCGGGAGAATAAAATGGTAGAGAAAAAAAAGACAAAGAAAAAGACTGCGAAGAATATTACCAGTGGTATAGCACATATTCTGGCCACGTTTAACAATACAATAGTAACAATAGCAGACAGGCAAGGAAATACTGTTGTGTGGTCCAGTTGCGGGTCTGTCGGGTTTAAGGGTTCCAAAAAATCAACGCCTTTTGCTGCTCAGGTCACAGCTTCGAATGCTGCAAAAAAGGCACTCGAGCATGGGCTTAAAGATGTAGAGGTCTTTGTAAAAGGACCTGGATCTGGCAGGGAGTCAGCCATACGTGCCATACAGGCAGCAGGCTTGCGCGTAAGCGCTATAAAAGATGTAACACCCATTCCGCACAATGGGTGCAGGCCTCCAAAAAGGCGTAGGGTGTAGATATATTCGTGTCACGTTATGCGCGTCACGAGCGTTGCGATAAAAGGAGAAATTCATGGCAAGATATACAGGGGCATCATGTAGGGTTTGCAGGCGACTGGGCGAAAAACTTTTTTTAAAGGGCATCCGCTGCTATACAGATAAGTGCGCCTTTGACAGGCGAAGTTACGCACCTGGGCAACACGGAAAGGGCAGGCGCATGAAGATATCGAACTACGGCCTGCAGTTGAAAGAAAAACAAAAGGTAAAAAAGATATACGGCGTGCTGGAGAGGCAGTTCAGAAAATACTTTGGCATCGCAGAGGGATCTAAAGGCGTAACAGGTGAAAAGCTATTGGAGCTCTTAGAGAGAAGGGTAGACAATGTCGTATTCAGGTCATGCTTTGCTGTTTCAAGGGACCATGCCAGGCAGATGGTCTTACACGGCAATGTCTTTGTCAACAATAGAAAGGTAAATATTCCTTCTTTCTCTGTCAAGACAGGGGATATCATACATACCAGGCCTAAGGAGAAGATCATAAAGGGCGTAAAGGAGACGATAGAGAAGGTAAAAGACAGGGGCGTGCCTGAGTGGCTTAAGGTGGATACAGAAGGTTTTAAGATTGATATTACGCGGCTTCCGGAGAGAGCCGACGTAGGAATGGATATAAAGGAACAGCTGATAGTAGAGTTGTATTCGAAATAAAAGGGGGCAAAATGGGTATTAGTTGGAAGACATTTGAGATGCCAAAGAAATTGGCATGCGATGATAAAACTTATTCGCCGCAATATGGTAGGTTTACGGCAGAACCGTTCGAACGTGGATTTGGCAATACTATAGGAAGTTCTTTGCGACGCATTCTCATATCATCTATCGAAGGCGCAGCTGTTACTTCGGTAAAGATAGACAGCGTGTTGCACGAATTTTCTACTATACCAGGGGTCCTGGAGGATGTGCCTCAGATCATATTGAATATAAAACAGCTGGTCTTAAAGTCTCATTCCAGGACTCCAAAGATATTGCGGCTGAAGGCCTCCAAAAAGGGTGAGGTGACGGCTGAAAATATCGCGACTGATGACACAGTCGAGGTAATGAACCCAGATCTTCACATAGCCACGCTTACCAAGAATGCGAATTTTAGCATGGAGCTTGAAATAGGCAAGGGTCGGGGATATGTCCCTGCAGAAAGAAACAAAAAAGAAGGCCAGTCTATAGGTGTGATACCGGTGGATTCTGCGTTTGCGCCTGTGCGACGCGTAAATTTTCACGTGGAAGACACAAGGGTCGGCCAGATGACAGATTACGACAAGTTGATACTCGAGGTATGGACCAACGGAAGCGTGGACCCAAAGGAAGCGCTTTTGTATGCCTCGCATATATTACAGAGACATCTTGATGTATTTGGAAAACTCGGCCAGGTGGAGATAGAAGAGGACGAGAAAGAAGAGAACGTGGAAAACAAGGAACTATTAGAAAAACTAAAGCTTCCTGTTTCAGAATTAGAGCTTTCTGTAAGGAGCAGCAATTGTTTAAGGGATGCCCGCATAAAGGTCATCGGAGACATGGTTAAGAGGACAGAGCAGGAGATGCTGCAGTATAGAAATTTCGGAAAAAAGTCCCTTACAGAGATAAAGGAAATATTAAAAGGCATGGGGCTTTCTTTTGGCATGGATATTCCAAAGGAGAAGAAAAAGAAGAAAAAATAAGTTAGGGGCTAGGGATGAGACATCGCAAGCACAATGTAAGGTTTGGAAGGCAAGGCGCTCATTATAAGGCGACAATGCGCCATTTGGTATCCGGCCTTATTATCAATAAAAGCATACAAACGACAAAGGTAAAGGCAAGAGAGACTTCCAGGCTCGCTGATAAGTTAGTTACGATCAGTAAGGCCGATAGTGTTGCCAGTCAGAGGAGGGCGTATCAGATTCTCCAGGATAGAGACCTGGTCTCTATCCTTTTCAAAGATATAGCGCCTCTTTTTAAAGAGCGAAACGGCGGCTACACCAGAGTTATGCTGACGAGCAAAAGGCGCGGGGACAATGCACAGATGGCTATATTGGAATTCGTTGAAAAACCAAAACCAAAGGTAGACACGACAAAGAAAAAGGAAAAGAAGGGAAAAGTTTCTCTCCAGCCTGAAGCTAAACCAGTAGCCGAGAAAATAGAAGAGCCGAAGAAGGCCATGTCGCAGAAAAAGAAAGAAGCTGTCAAGAAACAGCCGGAACCGAAAAAGGTAGTTCTGCCTCCAGCTCCAAAAGAGCCGGAAAAACCCAAGAAAGCCAAGCCAAAGCCAGGATTTTTTAAGAGATTATTTGGACGCAAGAAAGAAGCTTAACCTCATAAAGCGTTAGTTTATTAAGGGGCAAAAGTTATGAGGCTTTCCTCTCGTGTAGAAAACGTAAGTGCTTCATTGACGCTCGCCATCACGGCCAAGGCCAAGAAGATGAAACTTCAGGGCGTGGACGTGATAGGTTTTGGATCTGGCGAGCCTGATTTTGACACACCTGAGAATATAAAAAAATCCGCTATAGATTCCATCCAGAAGGGTTTTACAAAATATACACCTGCTTCAGGTACTGACGAACTAAAGAAAGTCGTCTGCGAGAAATTTTCCAAAGACAATTCACTTACCTATGATCCTTCCCAGATAGTAATATCCTGCGGCGCAAAGCATTCTCTCTATAATATCATACAGGTCATATGCGAGGAAGGTGATGAGGTTATTATACCAGAGCCTTATTGGCTGAGTTATCCTGAGATGGTAAAATTGTCTGGTGCTAAGCCTGTTTTTATAGAGACAAGTGAAAAGGAAAATTTTAAGATAACAGGCGCAATGCTCAGCAAAGTCATTTCCAAGAAAACAAAGGCGCTGATAATAAACAGTCCGTCAAACCCGACAGGGTGTGTCTATGATAAAAAGGAGCTACAGGAGATAGCGGGCGTAGCGGTAAAAAATAATATCCTTGTAATCAGCGACGAGATCTATGAAAAGATCACCTTTGACGGCAAGGTCCATACCTCGATAGCGTCTCTTAATAAGGATATCTTCGAGAACACAATAGTCGTGAATGGTGTCTCAAAGAGTTTTGCTATGACAGGGTGGAGGATAGGGTATCTAGCGTCGGTTAATAAAATGGTGGTAGAGGCCATAAAGAACCTGCAGAGCCATTCCAGCTCTAATCCGACTTCTATAAGTCAAGCCGCTGCGCTAGAGGCTATAAAGGGTGGGGATGCGAGTGTAAAGAAGATGGTGGCTGAATTCGAGAAACGCAGAGACTATATATATAAACGTGCGAATAAGGTAAAAGGACTTACGTGTATGAAGCCAGAGGGTGCTTTTTACGCATTTTGCAGGATCGATAACTTGGGTCTATCCAGCATGGATGTCTGCGAGAGGCTTTTGAATGAGGTAAAGGTCGCAGCTGTACCTGGTAAGGCATTTGGTTCGGATAGGCATATCCGGCTTAGTTTTGCCACCAGCATGAAAAACATTGAAAAGGGCATGGACAGGATAGAGGGGTGGTTTGAAAAGAATGCCAGGTAAGACGATCGCGGAGAAGATTTTTAGCGCGCATTGTAATCGCGACCTTAGGGCTGGAGATGTGGCTGTCTGTGATATTGATTTCTGTTTTGGCCAGGACGGGACAACAAGTCTAATAATCGACTCGTTTAAAAAACTAGGGGCAAAAAGGCCTTTTAATAAAGATAGATTTTGCATGGTGATTGATCATAGCGCGCCAAGTCCGAACATAGGAGTCTCAGAGATACACAGGAAGATGCGCATGTTTTCAAAAGAGAACAGGGTAAGGCTTTTTGATGTAGGATGCGGCGTGTGTCACCAGGTCATACCAGAGGCCGGACTCGTAAAACCAGGGGCATTGGTCATAGGCGCTGATTCGCATACGTGCACATACGGGGCGCTGGGAGCCTTCTCAACAGGGATGGGTTCGACTGATCTGGCAGTGGCATTGGCTTCTGGAAAAAACTGGTTTAAGATCCCAGAGACAATAAAGATAGTCTTAAACGGAAAACCAGGAAAAGGCGTCTATTCAAAAGACGTGATCTTGCATATAATAGGGGACCTTGGCGCTGGCTATTGCACCTACAAGGCAGTTGAGTTCCTAGGAGACTATATAAAGAAACTCAGCATGGATGCGAGATTCACTATCTCGAACATGGCTATTGAGATGGGCGCAAAGGCAGGGATCATGGAGCCTGATGAGGTGACATATAGGTATCTTGCCGGTATAAAACCTAAAGCAAGAATGGAAAAGATAAAAAGCGACAAGGATGCTGAATATTCAGAAGTGATAGAATACGATGTCAGTAAGATCCCTCCACAAGTCGCAAAGCCTCATACAGTAGATAATGTAACATCTGTGAGTAAATTAAAAAACAAAAAGATAGACGAGGCATTTTTAGGTACATGCACAAATGGCAGGATGGAGGATTTGAAGATAGCGGTCTCTATCCTGAGGAAGCACACCGTACATAAGGATGTCAAGATGATAGTCGCGCCAGCTTCCAGGACAATATTTCAGGAAGCTATAGAGAAAGGGATCATAGCAGATTTTATCAAGAAAGGGGCATGCGTTGTTGCGCCAGGCTGTGGCCCGTGCGTAGGGACGCATAATGGTGTGCCGTCCAAGGGCGAGAACGTGATATCAACAGCAAATAGGAATTTTAAAGGTCGCATGGGCAATCCGGATGCATTTATATATCTAGCATCTCCTGCTACGGTTGCGGCTTCTGCCATAGAGGGCAGGATAACTGATCCTAAAAAATACCTCTAACCAAGGAGAACCTTATGGATCTTAAGACTTTTTTAAAGAGGGCTGTTGAAAAAAAGGCTTCAGATTTACACATTACTGCTGGGTCGGTCCCTATTGTCAGGATAGACGGACGGTTAATGCCTCTTTCGGATTTTCC
Organism: uncultured Planctomycetia bacterium; assembly: GCA_964652265.1. Classification (GTDB taxonomy): domain Bacteria; phylum Omnitrophota; class Gorgyraeia; order Gorgyraeales; family Gorgyraeaceae; genus JAHIUV01. The sequence continues at coordinate 43,074 of CAZZAL010000001.1, read as the reverse complement.
TAAGTTAAGTAAAGAGGATTGCAAACGCTTGATATACAGCGTGTTAAATGACAGGCAAAAGGCTACATTTGAGAAGGAGCTGGAACTGGATTTTTCTCTTGAGATACCCGGTCTTAACAGATTCAGGGTAAATGTGCACATGCAGAGGGGGAGTGTTGAAGCTGCGTTCAGGCTCGTATCCCTTAATATAAAGACCATAGAAGAACTGGGTTTACCGGACATAGTAACAGAGCTTTGCAATAAGACACAGGGGCTGATCCTGGTTACAGGGCCTACGGGAGTCGGCAAGACCACGACGCTGGCAGCCATGGTAGATCTTATAAACAGTAAGCGCCAGTCTATAATTATTGTCATAGAAGACCCTATAGAATATGTGCATTTTAATAAACGCAGTGTAGTGAAGCAGAGGGAAGTCTATTCAGACACAAGATCGTTTACTGCGTCTTTGACTCACGCGTTGAGGCAGGATCCTAATGTAATAGTGGTCGGAGAGATGAGGAACCTGGAGACCATTTCTACTGCATTGACTGCAGCTGAAACAGGTCATCTTGTGCTGGCGACCTTGCATACACCCAATGCCTCACAGACAATAGACAGGATTATAGACGTATTTCCTCCTTACCAGCAGCAACAGGTCAAGATCCAGCTGGCAGGTACGCTGCAGGCAGTTGTATCGCAGCAGCTCCTGCCTAGGAAAGACTCAGGTGGCAGGGTCCTTGCGACAGAGATAATGATAGCGACGCCGGCGATCAGAAATCTGGTCAGGGAGCACGAGACAGAGCAGCTTTTGACACACATCCAGACAGGTTTTCAATATGGCATGCACACAATGGACAAGTCGCTCAAGAGCTTGTTTCAAAAAGGCATCATAGACGAGGAAATATTCAGGACATACATCCGTAATCCTGATGAGGCCCGTAACCTTTGAGCTAAAAAGGAAGCAGATGAATGGAGTAGCGTACAAATTTGGAAATGATATAAATACAGACCTTATTATTTCCGGAAGGTATAAGTTTTCAATCACTGATCCCAATGAACTCGCGAGGCATGTGTTTGAAGATGCTGACCCGGATTTTTATAAGAATTTGCACGGGAAACAGTTTTTTGTTGTTGCAGGAGAGAACTTCGGGTGCGGGTCATCTCGTGAACAGGCTCCGCTCGCCATTAAGCATGCAGGATGCCAGGCAGTACTGGCCAGGAGCTTCGCAAGGATATTTTATAGGAATGCATTTAATCTTGGACTCCCGCTTATAGAATGTCGTACTGAAAAGATAAAAAACAGGGACATCCTTGATGTAGATCTTAAAAACGGCATAGTCTTGAACACGACAAGAGGTAGCTCATTAGAAATGAAACCCTTTAATAAATTTCAAAGGGCATTGATCGATGCAGGTGGGATAATCAATCTCTATAAAAAACACGGAGGGCTTAACATTGTCGCATAGAGTGACGCTGATACCAGGTGACGGGATCGGAAGAGAGGTAAGCCTTGCTGCAAGGCGCTGCATAGACTCAACAGGTGTTAAGATTGAGTGGGAAGAACAGATCGCAGGCGCAGAGGCCATGGAGAAGTTCGGTACTGTCCTGCCGCAGCAGGTCCTGGATTCAATAAGAAAAAATAAGGTTGCGATCAAGGGGCCTATAACAACACCTGTGGGTAAGGGGTTCAGGTCCGTCAATGTACAGATGAGGATAGCATTGGATCTATATGCATGTCTAAGGCCCTGCAAGAGTTACAAAGGGGTTAAAAGCAGGTATCAGGACATAGATCTTGTTGTTGTCAGGGAGAATACAGAAGATCTGTATGCCGGCATAGAGTTTTCAGAAGGCTCTGAGGAGGCAGGAGACGCGATAAAATACATAGAGAAATTGAGCAAGGCCTCTATTAAAAAAGATTCTTCCATCGGCATAAAGCCTATATCTAAGATTGCCTCCAAGAGAATAGTCAAGTTTGCTTTTGATTATGCCATCAAGAACAAGAGGCGCAAGGTGACAGCTGTCCATAAGGCCAATATCATGAAAGAGACAGACGGATTATTTTTGAGGTGTGCTCAGGAAGTGGCAGAAGAATATAAAGGTAAGATAGACTTTGAAGACAGGATAGTCGACAATATGTGCATGCAGTTGGTCCAAAAACCCGAACTCTACGATGTCTTGGTTTTGCCTAACCTTTACGGCGATATAGTTTCTGATCTGTGTTCAGGGCTTGTCGGAGGATTAGGTATAGCCCCTGGTGCTAATATAGGCGAAGGCATGGCGCTTTTTGAACCTATTCATGGTAGTGCCCCAAAGTATACAGGATTAAACAAGGTAAATCCTGCAGCAGTAATTTTGTCAGGTGTATTGATGTTGCGGTATTTGAATGAAAAAAAGGCTGCAGACAGGCTTGAAGATGCAGTTTCAGGCGTTATTGCAGAAGGGAAAAACGTCACCTATGATTTGAAACCAGACCGGAATGACCCTAGTGCCGTAGGTACCAAAGAAATGGCAGATGCGATCATAAAGAGGGTTAAAAAATCATGAAGGTAGCAGTAGTAGGCGCGGGCAATGTCGGAGCAATGGTGGCATCGAGGATCATTGATGCTGATCTTTCGGATGTCGTTTTAATAGATATAGTGCCTGGTCTGGCAAAAGGAAAGGCCCTTGATATCTCTGATGCAAGGCCTATAACAGGCTCAAGCGCTAACATAACCGGAGCAGAGGACTTTAATGCTCTGGGGCGCTCGGATATCGTGGTGGTCACAGCAGGGCTTGCGCGTAAACCAGGTATGTCTCGCGACGATCTTTTGAAAAAAAATGCACAGATCGTAAAAGATATAGCCAGCCACATAAAAAAACATTGTCCAACTTCGATAGTGATTATTGTCACTAACCCGCTTGACGTGATGGCCTATCTTACCATGAAGACTACAGGGATCAAATCCAGCAGGGTAATCGGCATGGCAGGTGTCCTGGACTCAGCCAGGTTTATGAATATTGCCTCTGAAAAAGTAAAAGGTGTAGCAGAAGACAAGATCTTCATGATGGGGAGCCATGGCGATACAATGGTCGCCATCAACAGAAGTAAGGAGTTACCCGAAAACATCTTTAAGGAGGCATCTGCTCGTGCGCGAGACCGCGGGGCAGAGATAGTCGGACACCTGAAGACAGGAAGTGCATATTTTGCCCCATCTGCTGCTGTTTTTTACATGGTCAGGGCTATTTTAAAAGATGAAGCTAGGACAGTCTGCGCGAGTGGTTATCTCCAGGGGCAATACGGCCAAAAAGATATTTACATGGGTGTCCCGTTAGTGCTGGGGGCTTCTGGTGTCAGAGAGATTGTAGAAATAAAGCTTACCGACGAGGAAAAGGCATCTTTTAAAGAATCCGCCTGCAAAATCCGCGAATCTATAAAAAAAGTCTCTTAATTTTACGCAAGGTTTAGATAATAAGTCACGGGTAATTAAAATAGGGGATTGGTTTATGGATAGATATGATGTAGCTATAATCGGTTCTGGGCCATGTGGTTATGTGGCTGGTATAAGGGCTGCGCAGCTTGGCATGAAGGTCTGTGTCATTGAGAAAGAGGAAATAGGCGGCGTATGCCTGAATCAAGGGTGTATACCTACTAAGGCACTTTCTGCTTCCAGTATGGCTTTTTACAATGCAGGCCGTGCCCAAGAATTCGGCGTAAATATAAAAGATTTCAGTATTGATTTTCAGAAGGTGCAGGAAAGAAAAGAGAATATCGTAAAGAAGCTTTCTTCCGGGATAGAGATGCTCTTGAAGGCAAGAAAGATATCCCTGATAAGAGGCGCTGCAGAGATAAAGGATGCAGGCCGAGTTAGTGTCGGCGATAAAGAGATCGAGGCAAAAAATATACTTATAGCAAGCGGTTCGCTTCCTTTTGAAATCCCAGGGATGGAGTTTGACGCTACGCATATACTTTCGAGTTCTGATGTGCTTGGGCTAAAGGAGATACCTAAAAGCATTGTTATTGTCGGAGGCGGGGTCATAGGATGCGAATTTGCATCTATTTTTAAGACATTCGGCTCAGATATCACAATCGTAGAGATGATGGACCAACTTTTACCTAACGAAGATGTAGAAGTTGCCAAGAAGATAGAGCAGATTTTTAAGAAAAGGGGCATCAAGATATTCACAAAGACAAAGGTTGAAAAAATAGAGAAACGCTCTGGCAGCATCAATGTTATGCTCTCTAGTGGCGCAGCCCTTTCTGCAGAGCGAGCGCTAGTATGTGTCGGCAGAAGACCTAATTCTGAAGGCATGGGAATCGAGGGTATAGGAATAGAGCGCGAAAAAGCGTGGATAAAGGTCAGCAAGGACTTTAGGACAAACGTAAAGAATGTTTACGCAGCAGGCGATGTAAGGGGCGGGGTCTTGCTAGCGCATCTGGCTTCAAGGGAAGGCATGTGTGCTATTGAGGCAATGGCAGGGAAAAAACCCAAGATAGATTATAATGTCGTGCCCAGTTGTATCTTTACTCATCCTGAGATAGCCAGCGTGGGATTGAGCGAGAGACAGGCAAAAGACAAGGGCATCAATGCTCGGCCTAGAAAGTTTTTATTTTCAGCGATTGGAAAGGCGCATGTAGTAGGCCAGACAGAAGGGTTCGTAAAATTAGTCGTTGATGTAGCCTCAGATAAGATTTTAGGAGCACAAATAATCGGCCCTCATGCAACAGAACTTATAGCCGAGATATCTCAATGTGTGCAATTTGGAATAACATCAGAGAAATTAGCAAGCGTGATACACGCACATCCTACGTTGTCAGAAGTAATCCAGGAAGCATCCGAGGCAGTACATAATAAGGCAATACATTCTCTATAAAAGCAAATGCAAGGAGCATTAGGTGCGAATAGGCGTGTTGGGTGGGACATTCGATCCTATTCATAATGGCCATTTATATTTGGCGAAGAAGATACAGAAGAGACTTTGTCTTGGAAAGGTAATATTTATACCCGCACACCTTCCTCCGCACAAAAAAGGTGTCAAGGTCACTTCAGCTCGCCATAGATACAGCATGGTTAAGCTCGCTATTAAAGGAATAAATGGATTCTATCTTTCGGATGTTGAGATAAAAAGAAAAGGACGGTCGTATTCGATCCAGACATTGCGGCAATTGAGAAAACTATACGGCACTCGAGCAGAAATATTTTTTATAACCGGCTCTGATTCATTAAGAGAGGTTGACTTCTGGAAAGACCTCAAGGGGATCCTGGAGCTTTGCAGGTTCGTGGTGGTCAAAAGACCCGGATTCTCGATAAAAAATCCTCGTCGGAGTTTTATCACCCTGCATATTGACGCAAAAGACATCTCAGCCACTGAGGTAAGAAAAAGGATAAGAGGTGGACAGTCAATAAAAAGACTCGTACCCGCAGAGGTAAAAGCTTACATAAAGAGGAATAATTTATACAGGGCTGCCAAAAATATTTGACAATTAGCGAATATTGTGTTAAAGTTATAAAAATCTTAATAAGACAAACACAGGGAGGTGTTTCATGGCGCAAGGTTATTGCGTGAAGTGCAAGGCGAAGCAGGAGATGAAGGACTCAAAGGAAGTCACAATGAAGAACGGAAGAAGGGCAATGAAGGGTAAATGTCCTAAATGCAGCACAAATATGTTCTGCATCCTTGGAAACAAGTAGTCAATCTGGAATAATACGTGACAGCTAGAGGAAAAGCGCTATTCTTAGCAGACCTTGCAAGGGCGAAGAAGGCGGATGACATAGTGATATTGGATATGAGAAAACTGTCCAGTGTCACAGATTTTTTTATTATAGCAACTGCTTCTTCTTCTACGCGTGCCCAGGCGATCTCCGACAATATCGAAAAAGGTTTATTGGAGATAAAAGAAAAACCTTCGAGCATCGAGGGGTTCAAGGAAGCAAAGTGGATCCTGATCGATGCCTACGATGTTGTGACGCATATATTTAGCGGTGAATTGAGAGGTTTTTATAATCTAGAAGGCCTATGGGGTGATGCGCCAAGAATTAAATTATGTCGAAGAAAACGAAAAAAGAAAATAAGTCCCTCCAGAAAAACCTCGAAAAGAAGATAAGAGAGCTTTCCGCGCTTTTTGAGGTCGGAAAATCTATAGCCTCTACCCTTAATTCAGACGAAGTCCTGAAACTTATCACAAGAAAAGCAACAAAGATAATGAACGCCTCTTCCTGCTCCCTGAGACTTTTGGACAGATCGAAGCGGGAGCTGATTCTCAAGTGCGCTTATGGGTTCAGTAAGGGTTTTGTCAAGATAAAGAAGAGCTTGAAGGTGGGAGAGAGCATAGCGGGTCGCGTTGTCAAAAACGGCGTACCTTATGCAATCAGTGATATCCGCAAGGAAAAACTCTATAAATATCCCCATCTGGTAAAGCAAAAAGGGCTGAAGTCCTTGCTTACAGTGCCTCTTATCCAGAGAAACGTGATCATGGGCGCCCTCAGCATCTACAATAAAAAGGTATGCAGGTATAGAGATGAGGATATCAATCTCCTGTCTATGTTTGCGAGCCAGGCAGCTATAGCTATTGAAAATGCCAGACTTTACGAACAGGTCGAGACGGGCTACATCAATACCATCAAGACACTTTCAAATATTATTGATGCCAAGGACAGTCATACCTATGGTCACTCCGAGCGCGTCATGAACTATTGCGTAGATATAGCTAGCGTGCTCAAGCTTTCGAATCACAATAAAGAGATCTTGAAATACGCGAGCCTTTTGCATGACATAGGAAAGATCGGGATAGATGTCGGTATCCTGAGAAAACCGTCAAAACTAAATGATGAAGAGTGGAAGATAATGGTCATGCATCCTGTTCTGGGCTCTGGAATTGTGGAGCAGATCGGTTTTTTGAGTGACCTTGCTCCGATAATCCTGCGTCATCACGAGAGGTATGACGGCAAGGGCTATCCAGGCAAACTCAAGAGGAAAAAAATACCTTTGGGTGCAAGGATACTTTCTGTCGTGGATGCATACGAGTCCATGGTCTCTGACCGTCCGTACAGAAAAGGATTATCCTTTAGAAAGGCGCGTCAGGAATTATTGAAAGGTGCAGGCACCCAGTTTGATCCCGCGATAGTCAAGATGTTCTTGAAGGTCTTGGATAAAAAAAATACGAAAAGGTAAGGCGTTTAGCCCGTTATGCCCGCTTTGTTTGCATGTCTCGTTATTTTTTAACGGGTCGAGCGAATCAAGCAGGCTATACGGGCTAAATACTTTTAGCGTTATATGTCAAAGATAGAAAAAAATATAATCGATCTAGTACGAAAATCCGCAAAAAAGGCCTTTCCGGAGTCCTCTGGTAAGCAGCTGTCCAATATTTACCTGGAGATCCCCAAGGAAAACAAGTTTGGTGACTTCTCGACCAATATCGCCATGCGTCTTGCAAGGGACGTTAAAAAACCTCCGCAGGATATCGCTGCTTCTATTGTTAACGAGATGAACGCTTTGGGTGCCGGAGGAGCGTTTAAAGCTAGTATCAAAAAGATTAAGATAGAAAGGCCTGGGTTTATAAATTTTTATCTTTCAGATAAGGCAGTGACAGCAGCGCTTGGAGAAGTGGTTTCCTCAGGCTTAAATTTTGGATCTAACTCATCGGGGAAGGGCAAAAGGATTCAAATAGAATTTGTAAGCGCTAATCCTACCGGACCGCTTACGGTTGCACATGGTAGGCAGGCTGCAGTGGGCGATAGCCTTGCGCGTATTCTGGAATTCTGCGGATACCAGGTGGTACGCGAATATTACTTAAATGACGAAGGCGTACAGATGGGTATTCTGAGAGAGTCTGTGAAATCCAGATACATGGAATCAGTCGGAGAAAAGTCAATCTTTCCAGAAGACGGGTACAAGGGAGATTATATTTACGAGATTGCCAATGGGATAAAGGATGCCAAAGGGAAGCAGGCTCCGGGGGATGATTTTTTTCTCGAGTATGCGTATAGATGGATCATGGCTACGATAAAGAAGGACCTGGAAGATTTTGGCGTAGAATTTGATGTGTGGTATAGCCAGAAAAAATTGTCAGCCTCAGGAAAGATAGAAAAGGCATTTCATCTCTTAAAGAAAAAAGGCTTTTTATATGAAAAGGATGGGGCCCTGTGGTTCAAGTCTACTGAGTTCGGAGACGATAAGGACAGAGTAGTCGTAAAGAAGGACGGCAGCCTTACGTATCTTGGTCCTGATATTGCCTATCACAAAGAAAAATTTGAAAAAGGCTACGAGAGGATAATAAATATCTGGGGGCCAGACCACCATGGATATATAAATCGCATTAAGGCTGCGTGTCAGGCACTTGGCTTTGATAAGAACGCGCTTTCTATTCTGATATCCCAGCTCGTTACGCTTTACAGGGACCAAAAGCCTGTCATGATGTCTACGAGGGAGGGAGAGTTTATAACGCTGAGAGAGGTCCTTGACGAGGTTGGCAAGGATGCCGCCAGGTTCTTTTTTATGATGAGGCGTACAGATAGCCACCTTGATTTTGATCTGGGGCTTGCAAAGTCAAAGACCATGGATAATCCTGTCTATTATATCCAGTATGCGTATGCAAGGATTTCCAGTGTGGTTAAATTTTCTGGTGGCGCAAGAGCAGATCTGAAAAACCTAGCTGTCCTGGACACAGAAGAGGAGATCCGCGCCATAAAAGAACTGATGAGGTTTCCGAAGATCATCGAGGCCTCTGCACGAAACCTCGAACCGTATACACTACTGTCTTACCTTCAGGATCTGGCCAGTCTTTTTCATTCCTATTATGATGCTCATCGAATAGTCACAGATGATAAAGTGCTTACCGGGGCAAGGCTTACTTTGGTGGGAGCTCTTAAGGCCGTGCTTTTTAGCGGATTAACACTTTTGGGCGTATCTGCGCCAGAGAAGATGTAAATCAGGGTTTTACTCCGCATAACTACCTATTCCTATGTTCGAATCCATAAAGATCTATAAAGGCAGGGATGTAAAGTACGCTACGCTTGCGAGAGAACTAGTCGGGTATGGTTATGAGAGGTGTCAACGTATCTCAGAGCCAGGCGATTTCAGTATGCGAGGGAGCGTGATAGACATTTTTCCGCCGACCTTTGAGGGGCCGGTAAGGATCGAACTCTCAGGCGATGAGGTAGAGTCAATAAGAAGTTATAGTATCCTCTCCAATGAAACCATTGAAGAGCATGCAATGGTCATTATCTTGCCAAAGCTGGCTCTTTATCCTAAAAGAAAGGCCTTAAAAAGGATCGAGCTTGGCGAGAAGGCACCGCTTGAATCTTTCATAGATGTAGAGCTCGATGATTATGTGGTGCATGTGGACCATGGCATAGGTATATTCAAGGGGTTTGAAAAAATAGATTTCAAAGGCGAGAAAAAAGATAATATTGTCATAGAGTACGCTGATAGTGATAAATTATACGTTCCCATAGAAGAGATGCACCTCATACAGAGGTATGTCGGCTTTGAGAAGAGACCTCCGAAGATATATAGGTTGGGCTCCAAGGCGTGGCAGAATGCAAAAGAGAGGGTAAAAAAAGGCATCTACTCCATGGCCTTTGAGCTTTTAGAGCTTAACGCAATGCGCGTAAAGCTCAGCGGATTTTCATTCTCAAAGGACACAGACTGGCAGGGAGAATTTGAAAAGAGGTTTCCCTTTATAGAGACACCTGACCAGACCCGCTCCTCTAGAGAGGTAAAAAGGGACATGGAATCGCAAAGGCCCATGGACAGGCTTTTATGCGGGGATGTGGGGTATGGAAAGACAGAGGTGGCGCTCCGCGCAGCATTTAAGGCGTGCATGAACAATAAGCAGGTCGCGATACTTGTCCCCACGACCTTGTTGGCAGAACAGCATTACATTACATTTAAAGAAAGGATGCGGGATTTTCCTATAGAGGTAGAGCTTATCTGTCGTTTTAGGACAAAGGGCGCAATCTCCGAGACATTAAAAGGCCTCCATGGCGGCACCGTGGACATCGTGATAGGTACGCATGCAATATTAAGAAAAAACATGAGATTCAAGGACTTAGGACTTGTAATAATAGACGAGGAGCAGCGCTTTGGTGTAAAAGATAAAGAAAAATTAAAAAAGATGAGAACATTGGTAGATGTATTGACTCTTACTGCGACCCCGATTCCGCGCACCCTGTATATGTCTCTCATGGGGTTAAAAGACATGTCTATCATTGAAACGCCCCCTGGGAACCGATTACCTATCGACGTAGTTGTCTCAGAATATGACAAGGCCCTTGTCAAAAAAGCCATACTCCGAGAAAAAAAGCGCAAAGGTCAGGTATTTTTTATTCACAATAGAGTGGAAGGCATTGAAAAGATCGCTGGGGAACTTACAAGATCTATGCCTAGCGTTAGAATAGGTGTTGCGCATGGCCAGATGGCTTCGCGAGAGTTGGAAGGCGTAATGAGGGAATTTATAAAAGGAAATATTGACGTTTTAGTGTGTACCGTTATAATAGAGTCTGGCATAGATATACCGAATGCGAACACGCTTATAGTAAATCGCGCAGATACCTTTGGCCTGGCTGATTTGTATCAGCTGAAGGGCAGGGTCGGAAGGTTCAAGAACAAAGCATACTCATATTTTTTGGTGCCAAAAGGCATGGTCATAAGCAGTGCCTCAGAGAGGAGACTTAAGGCGATAGCGCGCTACACAGAGCTTGGTTCCGGATTTAAGATCGCAATGGAGGATCTGGAGATAAGGGGAGCTGGTAATATCCTTGGTGCGCAGCAACACGGCTATATATCTTCAGTAGGATTTGACCTTTATTGCAGGATGCTGAGGGAGATAGTCGCTTCGCTTAATAAGAGACAATGAAAAATCTTACAATATTTATATCTTTGGCAGGACTTCTTTTTTTAGGACCTCCAGCTGCAGGGGCGCAGGTTGTGAACAAGGTCGTGGCAGTGGTGAACGAAGAGATCGTGACGCAGCAGGATCTGGATCAGCTGAGAACAGTGCTTTACGCTCAGTATGCTCAACTCTACGAAGGTGATGAACTGCTTAAAAAAATGGAAGAGGCCAGGGAAGGGCTCCTAGAGCAGGTCATAGACGACAGGCTTATACTTAGCCGTGCAAAAGAGTTGAGCATAAGGGTGTCTGAGCGCGAAGTCGAAGATAAGCTCGATGGGATCAAGAGTGGGTTTCCTTCAGAAGAGCTCTTTGACGAGACATTGAGGGCACAAGGGGTTACCGTTAGAAACCTCAAGGACAGGTACAGGGATCAGATCATGATGAAAAAACTTGTCGACTTCGAGGTAAAATCAAAGGTGGACGTCCTGCCTTCCGAGATATCGAGATATTACGAGAAGCACAGGTCTGAGTTTAAAGTGGACGAAAAATACAAGGTAAGGCATATCCTGATAAAGGCTGAGGATGAGGTGAGTTTCGAGCTGGCAAAGGTGGAGTCTAGCGAGATACATGATAAGCTTGGACAGGGATATGATTTTTCTGAACTTGCAAAAGCGCATTCGCAGGGCCCAAATAAAGAACAGGGTGGCGACATGGGATATATCAGTCGTGGCACCATGCTTGATGAGTTGGAGGATGCAATATTTCAGTTAAAGGCAGGGGAGATTTCAGGACCTGTTAGGAGCAGGCTTGGGTATCATATATTTAATGTCGAAGATGTAGTAAATTCTAGTTATCTAGGTTTAGATGAGGCGAAGAAGGACATCAAGGCGTTTCTTTTTCAGAAAGAGCTTAAAGAAAAATTGAACGAGTGGGTAGCTGAATTAAGATCAAAGGCGTATATTTCCATAAAATAACCCCTGTAACTCGAGGTCTTTACATCTCGGGTTAAGGAGAGCATGAAACAAAAGCCAAGAGTCATTATCTCAACAGGTGATCCGAATGGTATAGGCCTTGAGGTCACAAACAAGGCACTGAGGGATTCACGCATAAAGGCATTGGCAGATTTTACAGTTATCCGGCCGTCTGACGAGACAGGTTTTGCTGCTCTGTCTCGCGCGGTAAAGATCTTAAAGAGGGGCAAGGCCGATGCCCTGGTTACCGCGCCTGTAAATAAATCCGCAATAAACAAATCAGGAATTCTTTTCAAAGGACATACCGAATATCTTGCCAGTCGTACTTGCACAAAAAAGATCGCAATGATGTTTTGTAAGGACTCGTTCAGGGTCACGATAGTTACACGGCACATTGCCATTAAGAAGGTCTCACGTCTTATTACGCGTGCGATGGTGAAGGATGCGATCATGCTTACAGGAGAGGCCCTTAAGAAATATTTCAATATACGCTCGCCAAGGATCGGGGTATGCGGTTTGAATCCGCATTGCGGAGAAGACGGACTGATGGGTACGGAAGAAAAAGATATCATAAGTCCTGCCATTAAAAGTGCGAGGAGCGGGACGTTGCGTGTTAGTGGACCGCTTCCGGCTGACGTGATCTTTCATCAGGCACTGAAAGGTAAATTTGACGCAGTGATCTCGATGTATCATGATCAGGGTCTGGCACCGTTTAAGATGATAGCCTTTGATAGTGGCGTTAACGTGACCCTGGGGCTTCCGTTTGTGCGCACCTCGCCTGATCACGGTACTGCGTATGATATAGCAGGTAAGGGCATTGCTGATCCCACCTCAATGAAACAAGCAATAAAACTAGCAGTTAAGATGTGTGCTGTTCGAGATTGATCTTCGGATATAAAAAGACATGATGTCTCTTCGCGAAGTAAGACAACTGCTACGTCAATACAATATCAGGCCGAGTAAGCGCCTTGGCCAGAATTTTCTCATAGACGGGAATGTGCAGAGGAAGATAATGGACGCAGTCGGCCTAGACAGGGAAGACGTTGCACTTGAGATCGGGCCAGGTCTGGGTGCATTGACAGAAGGACTATGCAAAAGAGCCAGGAAGGTAGTAGCGGTAGAGAAAGACAAAAGGCTGTGCGAGATTTTGTCAAAAAAAAGAAACCCTGCTAATCTAGAATTAGTGCATGGAGATATACTTAAATATGATTTAAGCAAGTATTCAAACCTCAAGGTCGTAGGGAACCTCCCGTATTATATATCAAGTCCTGTCCTTGTAAGGCTTCTGGAGGCCAGGGCATCTGTGAAAGTAGCCTACATTACAGTACAGAGGGAATTTGCAGAGAGGCTTGTTGCTCAGCCTGGCACCAAGGTTTACGGTTCGATATCGTGCTTTACCCAGTTTTATGCAGAGCCTGAGATCCTATTTTCCATAAAGAAGGGCTCGTTTTATCCTGCCCCTAAGATCGACTCTTGTTTTTTGATGTTAGTCTTTAGAGACAGAGGTCTTTACTTGACGGATGAAGAAAAACTGTTTAAAATAATAAGGACGTGCTTTGAAAAGCGCAGGAAGACTATTTTAAATTCTTTGTATTCCAGCGGCTTATTTGGCTCCAAGGAAGAGGTAGCCAGCAATTTAAAAAAAGCTGGCATATCTCAAAGTCGCAGACCAGAGACTGTATCATTAAAAGAGTTTACAGATCTGGCTAATCTTACACTGGTTTAAGATTATGGCGATCACAAAAGATACATTAAAGTATGTGGCAAACCTTGCAAGGGTGGCCTTGACCGAGAAGGAGCTGGAAGGCTTTACAGGCCAGCTGGACCGGATCCTGGAGTATGTCAAAAAACTGGAGACCCTGGATGTAACGAAGCTCCAGCCCACGAGCCATGTGCTTGAGATGAAGAATGTTTACAGGGAAGACAAGGTGAAGCCCTCCTTGTTGGTTTCAGAGGTAATGAAGAACGCACCGGATAAAAAGAATGACTTGTTCAAGGTCGGAAAGATCATAGAGGCGTGATGGAACTTAATAAGCTTACTGCGCATGAATTACAATCTCTTCTTAATAAAGGCGACATATGCCCCCTAGATATATGCAATAATATTATAAAGGCCATCCGCAGTAAAGATAAGGGCCTAAATGCTATAGTGCATTTTGATGAGAAAGAAGCCCTTAAAAGAGCAAGTTCTCTTAAAAAGACGCCTTCCTCAACTGCAGTATGGGGTATACCGATTTTCATAAAAGATAATATCTGCGTAAAGGACGAGCTTACCACTTGCAGTTCTAATATCCTGGAAGGGTTCAAGCCACCGTATAACGCGACTGTCATAGATAGATTGATGAACGCAGGTACAGTGTTGATGGGCAAGACCAATATGGACGAATTTGCCTTTGGCTCATCAACAGAGACGTCTTTTTATGGCACGACAAGGAATCCATGGGATACTGACAGGATCCCTGGCGGGTCCAGCGGCGGGTCAGCAGCCTGTGTTGCTGCAGACGAGGCGATCTTTGCACTCGGTTCTGATACAGGCGGGTCAGTAAGGCAGCCTGCTTCACTATGCGGAGTCGTAGGGCTTAAGCCGACTTACGGTCGGGTTTCCAGATACGGACTTATAGCATTTGCCTCATCGCTTGACCAGATAGGACCGATTACAAAGGATGTAGAAGATGCGGCGTTACTTTTAAAGATCATCTCTGGTCATGACGAGATGGATTCAACGTCTGTCAATAAGGCTGTCCCTGATTATCCTGCACTCGCAAAAAAAGCAATAAAAGGCCTTAAGATCGGTATCCCTAAGGAATATTTTATCAAGGGTATAGACAGCGAGGTCAAGCAGTCTGTAGAGGATGCAATAAAAAAATTAGAGTCACTTGGCGCGATTTGCGAAGACATGAGCCTGCCGCATACAGAATACGCAGTGGGTGTCTATTATCTAGTCGCAACAGCTGAGGCAAGTTCGAATCTGGCAAGGTTTGACGGTGTGCAGTACGGGCTCAGGGCGAGCGAGACCAGGACTATCATCGAGATGCACAAAAAGACAAGGCAGGTTGGCTTTGGTGATGAGGCAAAGCGCAGGATCATCCTTGGCACATTTGCACTTTCAAGCGGATATTATGACGCCTATTATTTAAGGGCGCTTAAGGTCAGGACATTGATAAAGAGAGATTTCGAAGCAGCATTTAAGAAGTTTGACGCTATAGTCACTCCGACATCTCCGAGCGCTGCGTTTAAGGTCGGTGAAAAAACAAGCGATCCGCTCACGATGTATCTCTCGGATATATTTACTATATCTGCGAATCTTGCAGGTATCCCAGGCATATCTCTTCCGTGCGGGTTTACTAAAAAGGGATTACCCATAGGTCTTCAGGTGCTTGGCAAGCCTTTTGACGAGGAGACGATACTAAGGGTAGCGTATAATTACGAACAGTCTACTGACTGGCATAAAAAACGCCCCAGGTAGATACAGGGATTACCATGGCTTACGAGACAGTAATTGGATTAGAGGTCCACCTGCAGCTCAAGACAAAGAGCAAAGTCTTTTGCGGGTGCTCGACTGATTTTGGCGCTCCGCCGAACAGTCAGACTTGTCCAGTATGCCTGGGATTTCCCGGCTCACTCCCTGTATTAAATAGGGAGGCATTGAAGCTAGCGGCAAAGGTCGCCATTGCCTTAAACTGCCAGATCGCAGAGAAGATACGCTTTGACAGAAAAAATTATTTTTATCCTGATCTGCCAAAGGCATTTCAGATCTCCCAGTTTGGCCATCCACTATCTCATCACGGCTATCTTGCAATCCTTGTTGATGGCAAGGAAAGGCGCATAAAGATAAGAAGGGTGCACCTGGAGGAAGACACAGGAAAGCTTTTTCATGAAAAAGAGTATAGCCTTATAGACTTTAATCGCTCTGGCACGCCTTTATTAGAGATAGTGAGTGAACCTGATATAACCTCTCCCGAAGAGGCCTATGCATACCTTACTTCTCTTAAATCGATCCTGGAATATACAGATGTCTCTGATTGTAACATGGAAGAAGGTAGCCTGCGCTGCGACGCCAATATTTCACTAAGAAGGCCAGGTGCAAAAGAGCTCGGGGTCAAGGCAGAGATAAAGAACATGAATTCCTTCAGGGGCGTAAAGCTTGCCTTGGAATATGAGCGTAAGAGGCAGACCGAGCTTCTTGATAGCGGGCAGAGAGTAGTTCAGGAGACAAGGCTCTATGATGCAGCTAAGGATGTTACTGAATCCATGCGCTCAAAGGAAGAGGCACATGATTACAGATATTTTCCTGAGCCAGACCTTGTGCCTTTTGATTTTGAAAAAGGATTTCTAAAAAGTATCAGCAAGGATATCCCGGAGCTACCTGAACCTAGAAAAAAGAGATTTACCTCAGCTTACAAGCTCTCTGATTATGATGCTGCGATCATGGTCAGTGACAAGGCCATGGCTGATTATTTTGAAAAGATTGTAGCGCTATATAAAAATGCAAAGGTGGTGACCAACTGGCTTATGGGAGATATCTCTGCATACATGAAAGAGAAAAATCTTAAAATAGTCGATTTAAATTTGAAACCAGATTACCTATCGGGTATGCTTAAAATGATCGATCGCGGTCTTATAAGTGGCAAGATCGCAAAGACGCTTCTTTTAGAGATGATAGAGACTCAAAAATCTCCCGAGGCTTTAGTTAAAGAAAAAGGGCTCCAGCAGATCTCAGACGTTGGCGCAATAGAAAGAGCAATAGGAGAAGTCATTTCTGAAAACCAGAAAATAGTAAGTGATTTTAAATCAGGCAAGACCAATGCCATAATGGCCCTGGTAGGCAAGGTCATGGCAAAGACAAAAGGCAAGGCCAATCCAGGCAAGGTAAACGAGATACTAAAGAAAAAGCTAGTGTGAGAGATATGGAAAGGAGATTTATGAATAAGAGAATCGCTGCTGTAATGGTGGTAGCTGCTTTTGCGATAGGGTTTTTGATATCAAACGTCAGCCTTGCTGAGAAAGACTTAGGCCCGGACGACATATACAAGGAGCTGGAGCTTTTCTCAGACACAGTGAGCATTATCCGCTCTGACTATGTGGAAAAGCCAAAGTCAAAGGACCTTATATATGGCGCATTAAAAGGCATGCTTTCGGCATTGGACCCGTATAGCCAGTTTATGGATCCTGACACATACAATGAGATGAAGGTCGAGACAGAGGGCGAATTCGGAGGCATAGGCATAGAGATCACCATAAAGGATGACCTCTTGACTATAATAGCGCCCATAGATGACACGCCGGCATATAAGGTAGGGCTCAAGGCAGGAGACAAGATCGTTAAGATAAACGGAGAGATCACGAGAGACCTGACGCTTATAGAGTCAGTCAAGCTATTGCGTGGCAAGCCAGGCACAGATGTCAAGGTGACTGTCCTTAGGGAAAAAGAGAGAAAGCTTCTGGATTTTACAATAACCAGGTCAATAATAAAGATAGAGAGCATCAAGCGTTCGGAGATAATAAAGGACGACATCGGCTATATCCGGCTCATTGAATTCCAGGAGAAGACAAAGAGAGACTTAGAGACGAGCTTGAGAAAACTTGAAAAGCAAGGCATGAAAGGCCTTATACTTGACCTCAGGAATAATCCTGGAGGGCTCCTTAACGCAGCAGTGGATGTCTCGGATAAATTCCTGGAGGAAGACAAGGTGATCGTCTCGACAAAAGGCAGAGTCGAAAATCAGAATTTTACATTCAAGTCAAAGGGTCGGAAAAAACACCTGACCTACCCCATGGTTATTTTAATAAACGGAGGAAGCGCATCTGCCGCTGAGATTGTTGCGGGGGCGATGCAGGACCACAAAAGAGGCATTATAATCGGCACAAAGAGTTTTGGAAAAGGCTCTGTACAGACAGTCATGCCTCTATCGGATGGTTCGGCAGTGCGGCTTACTACCAGCAAGTATTTTACACCGAGTGGCCGGGCTATTCGTGAAGACGGCATTACGCCTGACATAATAGTTGAATACAAAGAAGCCTTAAGGGTGGACGCGGAAGACAAAGAGGCTATCTTTGATGATTTATTAGAAGAGAAAAAAGATGAGAGCCTCGAGAAACTAGAGCAGAAGAAAGAAGAGAAAAAAGAATACGACAACCAGATCTTAAGCGCAGTGGATGTGCTTAAAGGGATAATCATTTACGGTGAAAAATAGATATGCTGATCTTGGGTATAGAGACTTCGTGTGATGAGACAGCGGCGAGTGTCGTAAGAGACGGCAGAGAGATCCTCTCTAATGTGGTTTCTTCCAGCGTCAGGTATCATAAAAGATTCGGAGGGGTGATACCTGAGATAGCGACAAGGCATCATGTTGAAAATATAGATATGGTGATAGAACGTTCTTTGGCTGATGCTGGTGTTCTCGCGCAAGACATAGACGCAGTGGCAGTGACACAGGGCCCAGGGCTTGTTGGTGCGCTTGTTACTGGCATATCCTGCGCAAAGGCAGTTGCTTATGGTTTGAGTGTACCGCTTGTGGCTGTTGACCATGTAAAGGCGCATATGTATTCTGCGATGATGCGGGATGATGCGCCAGGATTCCCTTTTATAGGCCTTGTTATATCAGGAGGCCACACGAGGTTGAGCGTTGTAGAGGATTTTGATAAGTTTACGGTGCTGGGCGACACGCTGGATGATGCGATCGGCGAGGCATATGATAAAGTGGCAAAGATTTTAGGGCTTGGGTATCCAGGAGGTCCTGTAATAGATAGGCTGGCAAAAAAAGGCGACCCGATAGCCGTAAGGTTTACGTGTAGGCCCCTGAAAGATAGCCTTGATTTTAGTTTTAGTGGGATCAAGACAGCGGTTTTATACCATGTAAGGGCCCAGGGCCCAAGGCTAAAGGCGCGATACGTAAATGATATTGCCTCGAGCTTTCAGGAAGCAGCACTAAAGGTTATTGTGGGGAATTCTTTAAAAGCAATGCAGGAGCGAGGCATAAAAACGCTTGTTATCGGCGGAGGCGTAAGTGCAAACTCAAGATTTAGGGAGATGATTGCGGAAGAATCAAGGCTTAAGAATTTCAGGGCGTATTTTCCACCACTTTCTTTATGCTCTGATAATGCCGCAATGATCGCAGGCCTTGCTTATAGGATGCATGAAAAAGGAACTGTGGCGGAACTGGATATAAAGGCTGCACTTTGACTTGGGAAAGGCGTTTGACCTTGAACACTTGAAAAAAGGAGTAAGATATGATTAGCGATATGCAGGTGATATTGAGATTGCTTTTAGGAGCGGCACTGGGAGGTCTTGTAGGCTTTGAAAGGGAAAAGCACAATAAAAGGATAGCTGGCTTCAGGACCCACATACTTGTATGCGTGGGGTCAACGTTGATCATGCTTACATCGATCTACATATTTAATGTCTATAGTGGCAATGCAGTTGTGGATCCGGCAAGGATTGCGGCAGGCGTAGTGACAGGCATTGGGTTTTTAGGGGCAGGTACTATTATTCGTTCCAGGGCCTCTGTTACAGGGTTGACCACAGCTGCTAGCTTATGGACTGTTTCAGGCATAGGTCTGGCTGTTGGTTGTGGTTTTTATATTGCAGGCGTAGTAACAACTGTTATTGTTCTGGCCGCACTTTATATATTGCGCCGAGTGCCAATAGCAGAAGCTGAAAAATAGAAAGGGGGAGGAAATGGCGAGAAAGGACAGGAATGAGGAAAAGATCCTGGATGTTGATGCCAGCATGCAGGGTACGCTCGCGTTTAAAGATCCAGTGAACCTGAGGATAAACGGGAGTTTCGAGGGCAAGCTGGAGACTAAGGGCAAGCTTACCATCGGGCAGAATGCTACTGTGAGAGCAGATATAAACGGCGAAGAGATATCTGTGAGTGGTAAGATCACAGGTAACATTATTGCTGATAAGCAGTTAAAGGTGACCTCAAATGCCCATATAGTTGGCAACATCACTACGCCTATCCTGGGCGTAGAAACAGGCGCTATCATACAGGGTAAGTGCCAGATGCTCAGTCATTCTGCGAGAAAAGACAATGTCTTCAATATAGACGAGCTCGCAAAGTACCTGGAGGTAGAACTTTCTAATATAGTCAGCTGGGCAAATTCCGGAAAGATACCAGCCTACAAGGAAGGCAATGAGTGGAGATTTGACAGGGGCATGGTGGATGCCTGGATAGCAAAAGAAAAGGCAAAGTAAAGACTCAATATCATGATGAAGAAATTTTTGACATCTAAAGAGGCAGCGGATTATCTTGGGATCCCGGAGGATGCGTTACATAAGATCCTCGAGAAGGAGAGGATTCCTTCTTATAAGATAGGCGGTATCTATACAAGGTTCAAGGTAGATGACCTGAACCTTTACCGGCGCAAAATCCCGCACAGGGTTTATCAGGGAAAATCCCGCCTTGTATCAGATAGGATAAAAGACTTTTTTTATTTCAATGATTTTTATATTTTTTCAGGCATAGCGATCATAACTATTTTATATTTTATCTTCAAATAGATATGGATTCTAGAGAATCTATCAAGAAGTTATTAAGCGACCTTCACGCCAGAAAGATCAGTGCGCGCAAGGCGTTCGACTCTTTAAAAAACCTCCCCTTTAAAAATCTGGATTTTGCGCGGGTGGATCATCACCGCTTGCTTCGCAAGGGGTTTGGCGAAGCAGTCTATTGTAAGGGTAAGACCCCTTCGCAGGTAAAAAAGATCACACAGCATATCTTAAAAAGAAGCGGGTGTATTCTCCTTACCCGCGCTGACAAGGAATTGTATAAATACCTGAAGAGAGATCTCCCGAGACTAAGATATAATGAACATGCAAAAGTTATTTACAAGGATAAACTCAAGGAGAAAAACAAAAAAACCGTTTTAATACTCGCTGCTGGAACGAGTGATATGCCTGTTGCCGAAGAGGCAAAAGTAACACTGGAGGTCATGGGGAACAGGGTGAAGGCTGTCTATGATGTGGGCGTGGCAGGTATACACCGCTTATTCGATAAGATGAAGGATATCTCCAGTGCAAATGTGATCATCGTGGTTGCAGGTATGGAAGGTGCACTCGCTAGCGTAGTGGCAGGGCTTACAGACAAGCCAGTCGTGGCCGTGCCTACAAGTGTAGGATACGGGGCGAGCTTTAAAGGGGTTGCCCCGCTTTTAACGATGATGAATTGCTGTGCCCCAGGAGTGAGCGTTGTAAATATTGACAATGGCTTTGGCGCTGGGTATTTTGCCAGCATGATAAATAAGTGATCTATTGAAGAAAGGCCCATCTTGGTAAAAAAGCAAGATACAATAAAAGAGGTCCTGAAGAATATAGGGCTGTTAGACGAAGAGAAGATAGGGAAGGCTCTCCTGGAACAAAAAAAGACAAAGGAGCGTTTCTCGAGCGCCCTTGTTAAATTAGGCTATGTCTCGAACAAGGAGGTTGGCAAGACTCTTATCCCACAGATAGGGTTCCTGCCGCATACTGTAAAGATCAAGGATATCGATATCAAGGCAAAGTCTGCGCTACTCTCAAGTATTGCGCTTAGCCACAGGTTACTTCCCATGAAGTATGAACCTAATCACCTTACTTTAGGGACAGACGACCCATTGAATTTTCTTGCAGTGGAAAACCTGGAAAAGATGATCGGAGCAACTATAAAACTGGAATTGATCCATTCCCAGGACCTTGACGGGTTATTAAAAAAGGTCTATGCTGGAGCTAAAAAAGTCGATGTTGATCTGGGGAAGGCGTCTGAAGATATAGCCGAGGTAAAAGGCGGCGATGACGCACCGATAATAAAATTGGTGAACATCATAATAGGCGAGGCAGTAAAAAGACGGGCGAGCGACATACACGTGGAGCCACTGGAGAATAAGTTTCGGGTGCGTTACAGGATAGACGGAGTATTGCATGAGGTGCCTGGTCCTCCAAAAAGGCTGCAGGGCTCAGTCATAAGCAGGATAAAGATCATGGCAGGCATGGATATAGCAGAAAAGAGGCTTCCCCAGGACGGCAGGATAAAAATAGATGTTGATAAGAAAGAACTGGACCTCAGGGTATCGAGTTTGCCTGGCATACACGGTGAAAGTGTTGTAATGAGGATCTTGGACAAGACGAGTTTCTTGGTAGGCCTGGAGGACCTGGGGTTCATAGCAGAGCAAAGAAAGGCATTTGAGAAAGTAATAAACCTGCCGAATGGCATGATACTCGTAACAGGTCCTACTGGAAGTGGAAAGACCACCACGCTTTATGCCACGCTCAGTCATGTAAACCAAAAAGAGCGCAAGGTCATTACCATAGAAGACCCTGTGGAGTACCAGCTGGACGGCATAAACCAGGTGCAGGTAAAACCGCAGATAGGGCTTACGTTTGCAGGAGGTCTCCGCTCAATGCTGCGTCAGGCACCTGACATTATAATGGTCGGAGAGATTCGGGACCTGGAGACAGCAGAGATCGCTATCCAATCTGCTCTCACAGGGCATCTGATTTTCAGCACACTTCATACTAACGACGCAGCTGGTGCAGTTACCAGATTGGCTGACATGGGCGTTAAGCCTTATCTGGTTGCCTCCACGCTTCAGGGCGTGCTTGCCCAGAGACTGGTAAGGACCATATGTCCGGCATGCAGAGAATCTTATAAACCTTCAGAAGAAGAGGCCAAGGCCTTATTGCTTAACCCAGGAGAGGTACTCGGCTTTGAACTCTATAGAGGCAAGGGGTGTCTGACCTGCAGCGATACAGGCTACAAGGGAAGGATAGGCATATTTGAGTTCCTGATGATGACTGACGAGATACGGGAGATGATCTTGAAAAATGCCTCAAGTTCAGACATAGCTCTAAAGGCAAGAGAGGCAGGATTAAAGACATTAAAAGAGGATGGATTGGAAAAGATAAAGAGGGGCTATACGACTATCCAGGAGGTCTTAAGGGTGACCCAGGATATCTAAATCAATATGGCTGATAAATCACAGTACGACATATTATTAAAAAAACTCGTCACAAAGAAGATCCTGACGCAGGAGATGGTCGATGAGGGCCTTCTAGAGGAGAAAAAGACCGGAAAGAATGTCTTTAAGATCCTTGTGAGCCACGGTTATATCAAGGAAGATGTCCTGCTTGCTGCTGTAGCAGACTCTCTGGGCATGGAGTTTGTCGATCTCTCAAAGCTAAACATAGAAAGAAGCGCTATCAATAAAATGTCTGCTTCTACTGCAAAATTTTACAATATAGTGCCGATTAAAGTCCAGGGTAGCGCAGTAGTGATCGCTGTTGGCGACCCCTTGAACATGAAGCTGTTGGATGACCTGCGTTTTGTCACAGGCCTTGGCATAAAAATGGTCGTTGCAAAAGGTGATGATATAAAGAAGGCAGTGGAGCGTTACTATGGCGAGGAAGAAGAATCACTCGGAGATGTCATTGATGAGGCAGAGAAAACCTCTGGCAAGGCTATTGCTAAAGACGGGAGTAACGTAGATAAACTCAAAGAGATCGCATCGCAGGCACCTGTGGTGAAATTATTAAATATGGTGCTCCTGCGTGCAGTAAGGGAAAAGGCCTCAGATATACACTTTGAGCCGTTTGAGAAGGATTATAAGATCAGGTACAGGATAGATGGTGTGTGCTATGATGCTGCGCATCCGCCAAAAGATCTGAGTCTCGCTATAAGTTCCAGGATAAAGGTCATGGCAAATCTGGATGTTGCAGAGTATCGTCTGCCGCAGGATGGCAGGATCATGCTGGATATAAGCGGGAAGAGTGTTGACCTCCGAGTCTCTACGCTACCGACGCTCTACGGCGAAAGCATCGTGATGAGGGTCTTGGATAAAAGCGTGGTAAGTCTTTCTCTGGACCAATTGGGCATGGGGGATAATATTAAATCCAGCCTGAGAGGATTAATAAAGAGGCCAAATGGGATCTTATTGACAACAGGGCCTACTGGAAGCGGCAAGACCACAACTCTTTATTCATGCCTGCGCGAGATAAACAAAGTGGAGTACAAGATCATAACAGTCGAAGACCCGGTTGAGTATGATGTAGAGGGCATTATACAAGTTGCGATAAACCAGAAGATAGATCTTACTTTTGCAAAGACATTGCGGCATATGCTGAGACAAGATCCTGATGTCTTAATGGTCGGAGAGATCCGTGATTCTGAGACAGCAGAGATAGCCATACAGTCTGCTCTGACAGGGCACCTGGTATTCAGCACTTTGCATACGAATGATGCGCCAGGAGCTGTTATAAGGCTTATCGACATGGGAGTGGAGCCGTTTTTGATCACATCTACTATCAGGGCATCTATAGCGCAAAGGCTCATAAGGGTAATATGCCCGAAATGCAAAAAATCATACGAGCCAAAAAAATATGAGATTAATGAATTAGGTTTTAAGGCAGATGAGGTCAAGGGTATCAAGTTTTACAAGGGAGAGGGGTGCTCTGAGTGTAATGGTTCAGGATATAAGGGCCGTACCGGGATATACGAGTTATTCATGATGGACGATAAATTAAGGGAATTAGTGGTCAAGCGCTCAAGCCCTGCGGTTATACGAGGTGCTGCTCAGGCCTCTGGGATGAAGACGTTGCGCGAAGACGGCGCGGCAAAGGTCTTATCAGGTATAACCACGGCAGAAGAGGTATTGCGCGAGACAAAAGAGTATATCTAGAGTAACAGGAGAGGTGAACTTATGAAGAGAAAAGGATTTACACTTATAGAGCTTTTGGTAGTGATTGCGATCATTACTATATTAGCAGGCATGGTTGTGAGTGGCGCGCAGCAGGCAAGAAAAAGAGGAGCGATGACAAAGGCAAAGGCACAGATCGCCACCATTGAGACTGCCATAAGCATGTATGAGACAGACATAGGTTTGTATCCGGAGACTGGAAATAAAGCCCTTGTCTCTGCTCTTACAGAAGATCCGGATGATTTTGACTGGAGTGGTCCATACATGAAGATCAAGGAAAAAGAGATCAATGAAGAAGGCGAGTACATGGATGCATGGGGCAACGCCTTTGTGTATGTAAACCCTGGCGTGCACAATGAATATTCGTATGATATTTATTCCCTGGGCCCGGATGGCCAGGGAGACGGGAATGGAAGAGATGATATTACGAACTGGTAAGAGAAAGGCATTTACCCTTGTAGAGATGCTCGTGGTGCTTGCGATCATCGCAATGCTTTTGGGGATCTCGCTTCCATTTACTTCAGGGTTTGGCAAGGGTTTAAGGATAAAGACTGCTGCAAGGGCGATCCTAGGGACCTTGAGAGTCGCAAGGAGCAATGCCATTACATATAGAGAAAAATATTCGGTTATATTTGATGTAGATGCTGGTGAATACTGGATAGAGGATTCAGATGCTAGGACCTTTGAGAGGAAACGCAGGCTCCCCAGCTCTATAGAATTCAGGATCCCGGATGATGAAGAAGCAGATCCTGTTACTTTTGAAGACGATGAGGTCGTATTTTACACAACAGGCGCGGCAAAAGGAATGAGCGGCTCTATTACGATCACAGACAGGCAAGGAGTATCAAGGGTCATTTCTATAATAGCAAGTACAGGAAAGATTACCGTGGAATAGCTGTATGAAGCAAAAGATAACGCGCAGGCAAAAAGATGTATCCAGGTTATTACGAGAGAAGAAGAGCGCATATGGAGAGGTGTTAAAAGCCAAAACCAAAAATGATAAGCGTCGTCATCCCCACCTTTAATCGCAGCGCATTCCTTAAAAAAGCAGTAGAGTCAGTTTTATCCCAGGGGTATCAGGATCTTGAGCTGATCGTTGTCGACGATGGTTCAGAGGACGATACTCCTGAAGTCGTTACTGGTTTTGGACCTGATATAAAATATATAAAACAGAAAAATAAAGGCCCTGGTGCAGCACGTAACCTCGGTATAAAAAATTCCAAGGGTGGATTTATCGCGTTTCTTGATTCAGATGACCGGTGGGACAAGGATAAGCTTGGTATTCAATTTAAGGCTATGCAGGAAAACCCGGGATACGCTATTTCCCACACCCAGGAGCTCTGGTACAGGAACGAGGAATTACTAAACCAGAAGCAAAAACACAAAAAACATCATGGATATATCTTTGATAAATGCCTGCCCTTATGCGCTGTGAGCATGTCAACAGTAATGGCGCGAAGGGAGATCTTTGATAAGGTAGGTCTTTTTAATGAGGAACTTCCATGTTGCGAGGATTATGATTTTTGGCTGCGCGCAAGCGTTGGACATAAGCTGCTTCTCATAGACAAACCACTTACCCTAAAAGACGGTGGAAGGCCAGACCAGGTATCATCTATTTACGCAACAGGTATGGATAGATTCAGGATCCAGTCGATTCTGAATCTCCTAGAATCTGATACCCTTGTGCCTATACAGAGGAAACTCGCTACCAGCGAACTTCGCAAAAAATGCCATATCTACGGTAATGGCTGCATAAAGCATGGCAGGCTTGAGGAAGGCCGACACTACACCAACTTAATTTCTTATTTTTAGCATTGAAAAAAGCTTGCTTTTGTGGTAAGCTTGTAATAAGAAAATCAAGTTAACCGAGTGTTACCTTTGCAATAAAGGAAAGGTATTTTTTTGCACACAATTTTCTATACCTTGAAAAAGCATTATTAAATGAGATAAAAAATGAGAACAATATCCGTAATCATCCTTTTAAGCTTACTACTTACCAATACTGCCTATCCTTCTCAAGGCATGCCTACTAATAAAGATACCCTAAGACCTATGCTAATGAATGCTGAAGATGAAGAAGCTGACAGGTTAAGGCAGGCTAGTTATGAAATAGCAATGAAAATTTTATTTCGCAACAGAAATTACATTGATAACAGAGAAGGAGCTATTGAGGGCTTACGATTTTTTTTATCGGAGTTTGACATAAGGCCAACCGAAAGAATAAAAGCACAAAACTTATTAAAGATACTCGCAAACCGTAACTATACTGACCCGATTTTAATAAAAGCACTACTAAGGGGGGTTGAGAAAAATCTTGTTGACCTCGCGCCCCAGACGAATTTCGCTATAAATACTGCCATCGACTATTTAAAAGGCACCCCAGCGCTCAATATCTATCCTGAGGAAGAATATTATATATTGACAGAGATGATTAGCAAATTTGTTGAGGATTCCAGGATTGATAAAGGCAATGTCCTTCTCGCCCTTCAGCCGAGTAAACTATACGAATGGCTGATAGATCTATTTATCAATGAAGGTGATGCGATTACAGTTATAGCACAAGGCGATGCTAAGTTTGACAAGGAAGAGGGGAGACTTAAAAAAGAAAAAAGAGACAAAAGGCCTGTGGCAGGGATAAGGGATTTCAGCGTATTAAGTCAAAGTGGTTTCGACATAAAAGAATTTTCATCAAAGGTAATCCTGATTTCTAACGAAGATTCTTATTATTCGCAGGAACAAATAGATGAGTTTATAGACAGGGTTCCAGAGGATGTCGTGGTAATAATCAATGAAGGCGAAAATACCCTTGGCGAATCTACAAAGGACAATCTAAGGCACGTTGGCTCAAATAAAAAAGTGGTGACGATAAGGTCCTTTCCGCATAGTTTAAACCCCTTTTATCCTGAGTCCCTGTCTTTTCTTTTGGCAAGGCCTGAGATGATACAACAGCTGCTTAAAAGAAAATTTCCCTTTAACGTGGATTGCATAGATATCGATATCGCGCAGAAGTACCTAGAGCATTATGGTCCCGAAGCCAAAATCCCAAAGGTTAAAAAATCCGGGTTGGATGAAAAGTACAAAAAATCTCTTATTGATATGTTAAGGGATGCGATCAAGAATCCGGAACTTAAGCCCTATAAACCGGGTGATGGGCCCAAGGCAACGCTGGCTGATTTAGAGGAAAGGATGCCTGGGTTCAATATACCTCTTGCCAAGCTTTCATCTAATGAAAATCCATACCCCTTACCACGCAGAGTTATTGATGCCCTGATAAGGAGGTTAGAGGGGATCAGGGACGGAGAGGAAGTATTTGACTGGGAAAAGGAATTTGGTTTAACAAAAGATGCGATTGCCCTGGAAGTAGGCGTTAGACAGCAAAATATCTTCTTGGGCCATGGCGGAAGCGAAGCGATTGATATGGCAATTTCTACATCTTGCAAAGAAGGCGATACAATCGTTATGCCTGAAAGACAGTTTGTTTTGCATAAGCTGGTCCCGCTGATAAAAGGCATCATTAAGAAAGAGGTTCCGAACAAAAAAGACTTTAGCACTGATTTTGATGGTTTGTTAAGGGCGGTTATAGAAACAAAAGCCAAGGCATTTATTCTAGCTAATCCGCGCAATCCTTTAGGCACAGTAGTAGAAAGAGAGCATTTAAATAGATTTATTGAGGATGTAAGGAATGCCTCTCCAGAGACAATGATCATAATAGACGAGGCATATTTTGGTTATGCCGAATATCAAGCAGGCAAGGATGGCTGGGAATATCCCGACATAGTCAATGATTTTATTAAAAAAGGCGATGAAAAAATTATTATCATAAGATCGTTTTCAAAGGAGCACGGCTTGGCTGGCCTGCGCGCAGGCTATGCTGTTGCAAGTGAAAAAACTATAGCTAAACTTAATGAGTTGCAGCCCTCAGGTAGCTTAAGCGCATGGGCAATGCTTTTGATAAGAGACGTGTTAAAAGAAAAGGCATGGAGAAAAAAGGTATGCAAAGCGAATTACGAAAACAGAAACTATCTGTTAGAGCAATTCAGTAAACTTCGGCTGAAATTCCCTCAGTTTGTTTTCGTTGATAAGGTCAGGACTTCAGGGAATTTTCTTTTTCACGGAATCGAGGGTAAGGAAGCCGAGGGAATATTTAAGCAATTAGTAGAGAAAGAAGGTCTTATTATCAGGGATCTTATAGCGCATTTTTTAAGGGTGACTATTGGCACAAAAGCCCAATGTCAACGTTTTGTCAAGGCAATCAGAGATCTAATGTCAAGCGACATATCCCCGATAGAACAAAAACTCCCTCCCAGATCCTTGCGAACAGACCCCTAACAAGGCCTTAAAACGCCATTTATAGCGCAAGCAGATTTAATTTAACTCCCCCTTGAAATCCTATATTTGTGTGGTATACTTATATTGTAACATATATAGTATATAGGACTTAGAAGTAGAGGAAATATTTTTTTGATAGCTTATAAAAGGCATTATAAAAGTATAACATTAAAGGGGGATATCATGAAAAAGCTATTATTTGTCGGGTTATTGGGATTGGTTCTTTCTTTGTCTATTGTGAATCCAGGCATGGCAACAGGGGAGTTTACGGAAGTTTCTGTAAATGTTAAATCCGTATCCCATAGTAGCGTTGTCTTTGGAGATTATGATAATGATGGCGATCTAGATTTATTGCTTACAGGGATTAAGAAATCACAATCAGTGTCTTGGCCCGTAACTAAAGTCTATCGCAATGATGACGGGAATTATGTAGACATAGAAGTAAATATCATACAAGTTGAAGATAGTATCTCTGGTTGGTTTGATTATGATAATGATGGGGATTTAGATATATTTATCGCGGGCGAATTTTATGGAAGTTACTCTTCATGGCTTAAAGCTAACATATATCGCAATGACGGTAATGATGTTTTTGTCCCGATCACTCCCAATATTACACCGATGTCGTCTGGTAAGGTTACCTTTGGAGACTACGATAATGATGGCGATGCGGATATATTGTTAATTGGACGACGACTTAACACCGGTGCCCCGCCTTATGGGACCAAGCTCTACCGTAACGACTCTGGAGCCTTTACAGAAGTGACAGGCTTAGGATTCCTTGATATTGCTCTTGGTGGCCTTGCCTTTGGTGACTATAATAATGACGGTTATCTAGATATACTGATGAGCGGCTATAAAGAAGACTCAACTCCTGTCACCAAGCTCTACCGTAGCGATCCTGATCCAGCTAATCCTGATAATAGAATATTTACAGAGATTACAGATTCCGGGCTGAGCGATGTGAAAGGTGGTGACCTTGCCTTTGGCGACTACAACAATGACGGCTATTTAGATATATTGTTGAATGGGTCTCAAGGGAATGGGGATAGAGTCACCAAGCTCTATCGCAATGAGCACAATGGGACATTTACAGAGGTTGTAAATTCTGGGTTGTTAGGAGTGGCATCGAGCACTCTTGCTTTTGGTGACTACAATAATGATGGGTATTTAGATATATTGTTTGGTGGCATGACAGATTCAGATGAGGTTGTCACCAAGCTCTACCGTAGTGATCCTGATCCAGCTAATCCTGATGATAGGCTATTTACAGAGATAAGCACAGGATTAATGGGGTTGCGCGCAGGTGATTTCATCTGGGGAGATACCGATAATGACGGAGACTTAGATATGCTGTTAACAGGTTCAATTAACACCGCAAATCCACATTCGACGCCTACTACCAAGCTATATCGCAATAATCTCGGTAGCAACGTCTATGTTTCAAATGTTCCGCCTGATCTGCCATCTATGCCGACCTCTATTGTGAATGGATCAAGTGTCACATTAAGCTGGCAGAAGGCCACTGATCTCCTGACACCTCAGGACGGACTTTCCTATAACATCTTTATAGGTACGAGCCCTAATTTAGTAGATACGCTTTCTCCTATGGCGCAGCTGAGCAATGGTTGGCGCAAAATCGCTGCTTTAGGGGGCCAGAACGGAAATACCTCTTGGGCTATTAATAATCTAGCTGATGGCACCTACTACTGGGGAGTTCAGGCGATAGATACAAGCTTTTTAGGTTCCCCTTTTGTCTTAAGTTCCTTTACTATAGGAAACCCTATTACATACACTATCTCTGGAATAGTTACCGAGGAGGGCACTTCAACTGGTTTGGGTGGTGTAACTATAACAGCTAGCAGTATAGCTAATGGCACTGTGTCCACGTATCCTGACGGGACTTACACGATTACTGATGTTCCTTCTGGTTGGACAGGTACGATAACGGCATCCTGCACACCTCCCTTTGGAGGCTATACTTTCTCTGGTCCAATCGTTATTACTGTGCCTTTAGTCGGCGATCTAATTGAACAAGATTTTATAGCAACGCCTGCTATATGGGCTATCTCAGGAATGGTCACCTTGTATGGCGTTGGGCTTCCAGGTATTACCTTATATGTAGATGGAACAAATATTGAATTAGCTACAACAGAAGATCCAAGCGGTTATTACGAGATTCTAGGTCTTCCGGGTGGTGAGTCAATAACGGTCTCTCCTTATAGCGACGTTTATAAGTTTAATCCTACTCATAGGGCGTATAGCGGTTCTACGGGTAACATGGAAAACCAGGATTACGCAGCAACACTTAGGACCTTTACCATCTCAGGAAACATCACTGGCCTTCAGCCAAATAACACCTATCCTGTTGATGTTGGAGCCACAGGGTCCAATGGCTCATGGAATCTCTTTCCTGCTTCCGGAACAAGCGGAAGCTACACCTTTTATAATGTTCCTTACGGCTGGGAAGGTGAATTAAGTGCCTCAAGCGGAGCTTATGATTTTATACCTCTATCAATAACTATTCCACCAGTAATAGCTAATGTCACAGATCAAGATTTTGCTGCAACCCTTAAGACCTTTACCATCTCAGGAACGGTCAAGAATAATTTTGGATTGGTAATACCAGATGCAACTCTTACTGCTACAGGTTCAGGAGGGACAGTGAATGTCTCAATCGACAGTGATGGCAACTATTCGTATATTGTAGACTACGGCTGGACAGTGACACTGACACCGTCTAAGACAAATTATGATTTTGAGCCAGTCAGTAAGACTTTTACTAATATAACTGGTGTTCAGGCTCAGGACTTTGTGGGAACGTTGCAGACCGTTACCATCTCAGGAATGGTCTCAGGATTATCTGTACCTGATAATAGTATAACCATTACAGCTCAAGGGATAGGGAATTGGGGTGTTTTCCCAGCAACATTTGATCCGAATGGAACTTATTCCACAGGACAGGTTGTTCCTTATGGATGGGAAGGTGATCTTGTTGTCACAAGCGATGCCTATAATATAACTGCAGACGATCCGGTATTTAATGGCGGACCCGTGACAGACCATGTAACTCAAGACTACACTGCAGCCATCAAGAGATTCACAATAAGCGGTAGTATCTCTGGGATATTATCTCCGAATAATCCATATGATATCACAATTACTGCAGCCAACACCAATAATCCAACCTATGGAGGAGTTTATGTTTCATATTCTAATATAGATGCAACTGATGGAAGCTACTCGATCCCTGATGTTCCTTACGGATGGGAAGGTGAATTGTCTGCTGATAGCGTAGCTTATAATTTTGACCCTACAGAAATCACAGTTACTTCTGTAACTGATGACCTGCCAGACCAAGACTTTACTGCAACTCTCAAGGAATATACTATCAAGGGAGACATATCAGGCCTGGTTCCAAATAATACTTATGAAGTAACCATTACAGCTGAATGCATCAATAACCCTCAATATTCGTATGTCAGTGTTGATGACATAGATGCCTCAGACGGCAATTATGATTTTACCCTTCCTCATGGATGGGATGGGAAGTTAATAGCCCAAAGCCCTGCGTATGAACTGAAGGAAGATCCAGAAGGAGCGTTTATCTCACCTGTGACATCACCTCAGGAACAGGACTACGTAGCTACCCTTAAGACATGTACGGTCTCAGGAGACATATGGGGTTTGATCTTTACTACCATCGACCCACACCACAGAATAACCATAAGAGCAGAGTGTGAGAATACTCAGGCACCTTGGTATAAGACAATAACAGCTGATGCTACATACGGAAGCTATAGCATGACGCTGTATTATGGCTGGAAGGGGACTTTAGTACCGGAAAGTAGTTTTTATAACTTGACAGAACATCCAATGATAACCTTTTATTCACCTGTGACCTCAGAAGACCAGAAACAGGATTATATAGTAATATCCAACATATTTACCATATCAGGGACAGTGCATAACCGGCTCTCACCAAATGACGTCGAACCAATGGCCGGAGTCTCTATTATTGATGTCGCGACCGGAAAACCATTGGCTGTTACAGATATCCATGGAGAATATTCTTTTGATAAGACTTCTGGATGGTCTGGAAAGGTAAAGCCTGTCAAAGATCCATATACTTTTCGTCCTGATGTGAGAGGTTATGAGGATCTGGATGAAGACAAGCCGGGCGAAAATTACGACGCTTATTATGCAATATCACATAGACGCTAACTAAAAAGGAGATATCATGAAAAAGCTATTATTTATCGGGTTATTGGGAGTAATTCTTTCTTTGTCTATTGCGAATCCAGGCATGGCAGAAGATGAGTTTACAGAAGTCCCTACGAGCCTTGAAGACATATCTCAAATGCCTAAGCTTATTAATTTCGAAGAGCTTCCTAAATGCCAGAACTATTTCTTTGTTGATTACGATAAAGATGGAGATCAGGATTTTATAGGCGCAGGGGTTTATTCACAAGGCGGCAGAGAAACCGAACAAAATAAACTTTTCCGCAATAATGGCGACGATACATTTACCGATATTGGAATAAAACTGCCTAGTGGTAAGCGTGCGGTGGTAGCTTGGAGAGATTTTGATAGTGATGGACTTGTCGATTTCGCTATTACAGCTTCCACAGAAGAAGGCGTAGTAGAGATTTTCCATAATGACGACGAAGGCTCTTTTACTCCGATTCAAGCAGATATTGTCAATGTGTCGATGGGCTATATTTCATGGGGTGATCTTGATAAAGACGGATATCTGGATCTAGCAGTATTGGGGCAGGAAACAAACAAAGAGCAAGTTCTCAGGATTTATCATAACCAAGGCAATGGAGTCTTTGCACAAATCAATGAAGGGGTACCTGGTTTACGGAAAGGCATGGTTGATTGGGAAGATTATGATAATGACGGCGAGCTCGATTTAGTGGTAAAAGGATTTCAGGGAGAAGGCAAGGGTGCTATTTTTACTTCTAAAATTTACCATAACGACGGATTGATTAATGGCCAGTCGCAGTTTAGTCTTTTAACTAAAGGCTCCGTGGCTCCAAAAGAGTTCGCTCCTGCACCGTTTAGCTCAATAAATAACGAGAATCCTCCAGCGCCTTTAAGCCCGATGGGAGGAACAATCTATTATGTTGACGCGTCAGCGCCTCCTGGAGGCAATGGAACCCAGGCAAATCCTTTTAATACGATTGAGCAAGGTATCTATGCTGTTTGCCAAGACGGGGATATTGTCCAGGTCCTTCCAGGTGTTTATAATGAATATTTAGCGTTCAATAACATTACTTATAACAATGACTATAGTTTCACGTTAAGAGGCGATCCTAGCAATCCATCTTCAACAATAATGCTAGGATATTTGATCCCAGCTATCAGGGAGCCCAATAAATCATTTGTCCTGGATGGATTTACGAGAGGAGCAGGAGGTTTAACTGGCAGCGATACGGATTTAGCCATTACCGTAAAAAATACAATCTTTCAGAATGCATATTCTTTCTATCCGATTTGTTTTGTGGGTTCGGAAAGTAATGTTTATGCAGCGCCTATCAACTTGAAGGATGTCGTTATAAAAAATATGTTAACAAAGTATTCAACAATGAGACTCCAATTTTGCTCAAATTTTTCATTGGATAGAGTCAAAATTGTCAACAACGGGCCTCCTCCTTGGGGTCCACCAGGTGGTGGGGCTATGGCTATTGCGGGATCAACGGTGAATATAAATAACTCGCTTATTGCGCATAATAAAGGTGCTGCCGAGTGTGGTTTTAACTCAAGAGCAGGGGGAATCACTGCAACGTGGTCGACGCTCACGATTACGAATTCCGTCATCGCAAATAATGTTAATATGACGACTGGTGCTACCAGTAATGCTGCCCCAGGACTTGACCTGTATGCCGTTGACCTGGTTATATTAAATTCTATTGTTTGGGGTAACAC
This sequence comes from uncultured Planctomycetia bacterium, assembly GCA_964652265.1. Lineage (GTDB taxonomy): Bacteria > Omnitrophota > Gorgyraeia > Gorgyraeales > Gorgyraeaceae > JAHIUV01. Next base: position 8,388 of record CAZZAL010000001.1, on the reverse strand, counting down.
ATATCTTCATTTCCCAAGTCTTTATAAACAAATTAGTATTGGTTTTGGCGGATCGAATGTATCGATCGCCTATTCGGATATCCAGTATGGAATCGATGGCGTAGCATACAATTACGGCATTAATTGGTTAGCAGGCAATATCGGAGAAGACCTCGACCTGCATAATCCCCAATTTATCAGTATCAACAATTGGGAGAATGATGGATTTTCTTTGCAGAGTACTTCACCTTGCGCAGGTACGGGTATAAGCCAATTTACTTTTCCGAACGGACTGGTTATAAATGCGCCCCTAATTGATATTAACAGTAACGTTCGGCCTATACCAACTGGCACGCAACCCGATATGGGAGCTTATGAAATCGATCAAACGGCTCCTCCGCCTACCACATGGACTATCTCTGGAATGGTTACCTTAGATGGCGTTGGGCTCCAGGATATTTACTTATATGAAGAGGGAGTAGTCCCCGAAATAGCTATAACAAATACAAACGGTTATTATGAGATTCTAGGCCTTCCGTATGGTGTGCCAATAGAGATCTCTCCTTATAGCGATGCTCATACGTTTGAGCCTACTCATATGACATATAGCGGTTCTACAGGTAACATGGAAAACCAGGATTACGTAGCCACGCTCAATACCTATACTATCTCAGGAGACATTACTGGCCTTCAACAAAATAACACCTATCCTGTTGAAGTTACAGCCATAGGGGCCAATGGCTCAGGGGATCTTCTGCCTGTTTCCGGAACAAACGGAAGCTACACCTTTACTGATGTTCCTTACGGATGGGAAGGGACATTAAGTGCCTCAAGTGTAGCTTATGATTTTACGCCCCTAGAAAGAAGTATTTCACCAGTAACAGCTGATGTCACAGACCAAGACTTTGCTGCAACGCTTAAGACCTTTACTGTCTCAGGTGCATTCTTAAATAATAATGGTGCTTCGCTTCCTTTCTGGGCCAATGCCCATGTCAATGGTGTGGATGTTGATCCCATAACAGGGGCATTCTCTTTTACAGTAGATTACAATGACCCGTTTACACTAACACCGACAGCTATAGGCCACGATATTGCTCCCCCAGGTGCTTCCTGGCAACACGTGACCGAGAATGAGGAGCAGGACTTCGTAGGGACATTGCAGACCTTTACTATTGAAGGAATGGTCTCAGGATTATCTGTACCTGATGATATAACTATCGCAGCTATAGGGACAGGGAGTTATGTCGGGGATGATTTCCCTTCAACCGTTAATCCGGATGGAAGTTATTCCACAGGAGAAGTTGTTCCATATAACTGGACAGGTGATCTCATTGTCACCAGTGCTGCCTATAATTTAACAGCAGACGAGCCAGCATATAATGGCCAGGCAGTGACAGATGATATAATTCAAGACTATACTGCAACTATCAAGATGTTCACGATAAGCGGTAGTATCTCTGGGATATTATCTCCAAATAATCCATATGATATTACAATTACTGCAGAGAGTAGCAATGATCCACCCTATGGGGTTTATTATTCATTCTATGATATAGATGCAACTGATGGAAGCTACCTGATCCCTGATGTTCCTTATGGATGGGAAGGGACATTAAGTGCCTCAAGTGTAGCTTATGATTTTAACCCCCTAGAAATAACTATTTCACCAGTAACAGCTGATGTCACAGATCAAAACTTTACTGCAGAACTTAAGGAATATACCATCTCAGGAGACATATCAGGTCTTATCCCAGGTAATACTTATACAGTAACCATTGCAGCTGAATGCGATAATCTTCTGGATCCTTGGTATGCCAGTGTTTATGACATAGATGCTACAGACGGCGATTATAATTTTACCCTTCCTTATGGATGGGAAGGTGAATTAATAGCTAAAAGCATTGCGTATGAACTAATGGAAGATCCGTCAGTAACCTTTACCTCACCTGTTACAGAAGATCAGGAACAGAACTATACTGCTACCCTTGAGAAGATTGAGGTCTCAGGAGTCATATTAGGTATACACCCAAACGTCTACAACCCGCCACCTATAACCATTAAAGCAGAGTGCAGTGATCTTCTGCCGTCACCTTGGTATGAGACAATCACAGCTGATGCTACAGACGGAAGCTATAGCATGTTACTGCCTTATGGATGGGATGGTAAGTTAATAGCTGAAAGCCCTGTTTATGCCTTGACAGAAGATCCGGATGTAACCTTTAATCCACCCGTGACCGAACCGCAGGAACAGAACTATAGGGTAATACCTAACACGTTTACCATATCAGGGACAGTGTATAACCGGCTCTCACCAAATGATGTCAAACCAATGGCCGGAGTCTCTATTATTGATATGGAGAACCAAGTAGTGTTGGCGGTTACCGATAATGCTGGCCAATATTCTTTTGATAAGGATTCTGGATGGTCTGGAAGAGTAGAGCCTCACAAAGACCCATATAGATTTGATCCTACTGTGAAAACATATGAGGATCTGGATGAAGACAAGTCGGGCGAAGATTATGATGCTTATTATAATGTAATATCACATAGACGCTAACTAAAAAGGCGTGACATAGTGACAAAAAAGATATATACTAATGAAATTAATAATTAACTAAAAAGAGGTATTTCATGAAAAAGCTATTATTTATAGGGTTATTAGTTGGATTGATAACCGGGGTTATTTTCTCCAGTCGAACATGTATAGCTGAGGAGGATGGGCGTTTTCTTCCAGAGACATCTCAAGAAGGCTTAAGGAACGGTATGCCTGTTGCTCCAGCTGGGAGCATAATAAACGAAGAAGACTATGTAAAAGGGAAATTCTTCGTTAAAGTCAAGAGCCCCTCTGGTAACCCTGAATTATTCGATAAAGTACCTGCAGGAGATCTATTCTCTGCTACGCCTGAGCTTACTGAAATAGCCTATACTCATAATATAAAGACTGAAGCTACCAAGAGGCTATTTACAGCACTTCTTAACTCGCCTAAAGCAGGTATCCGTCAAGCAGCAAGTCATCTTAAGAACACTTTTCTAATAGAAGCAGATACAGATGATCCTGCTAAGTTAATAGAAGATTTGATGAAATTAGAAGGTATGATCCGCGTAGAGCGCGTTCCTCGCATAAACACCTATTATGTGCCTGACGATTATGATGCTTTTCAGCAGTGGTACCTTGATAAGATAGAAGCAGAGGATGCCTGGGAAATATATCAGGCCAATTCTGGTACAAGCGAAGTTCATATTGCTATTGTGGATGATGCTGTAAAGCTTGACCATGAAGACTTAAATTTTAATCTATGGGTTAACCTTGATGAAATTCCAAACAACGGTATCGATGATGATGGTAACACATACATAGATGATGTAAACGGATATGATGTGGCAAATGGCGATGGCGACCCTAATCCTCCAACAACTGCGACAAACAGCTATTTTCATCACGGAACTCATGTTGCTGGCATAGCCGCAGCTGTTTCTAACAACAACACAGGGATTGCATCTATATCAGGAGCAGGTTCTAATAAAGTAAAGATCATAGCTGTAAAAACCAAGCTTGATTCTAGCCCGGGAGGCTCCCTGGAGGCTACTTTCCAAGGTGTAGAATATGCAATTGCTGCAGATGCAGATATTATTAATATGTCTTGGGGTTCTAATGCTTATTCTCATACGTTTCAAGATTTGTTTATAACAGCGCATTCTTTGGGCATAACTCTTGTAGCAGCATCAGGAAATAGCGGCTCTAGCTACTATTCTTATCCCGCTAGTTATCTTTATGTAATAAGCGTAGGCGCTACGACGCCCAGCGACCAAAAAGCTGGGTTTTCTAATTATGGGTATCAAATAGACGTTATGGCCCCTGGAGTAGATATCCTTAGCACTCTCCCTGTCAACGATAATTCTTACGGTAATCTTTCCGGGACATCAATGGCTTCGCCGTTAGTTGCAGGATTATGTGGGCTGATGCTTTCGTATAATGACACTCTCACCCCTCATCAAATAGAGATTTTATTAGAAGAAAATTGTGATAATATCGATGCTCAAAATTCAGGCTATATAGGGATGATCGGAGCGGGTAGGATAAATGCGGAAAATGTTTTAGTTGAGTTATCTTTAGACAATATCCCCCCGGATGAAGATTTCACAGCGATAAATAGTAATCTCACAGGGCTTTGTTGGGGGAACATGAAGTGGGGCGATTATGATAATGATGGGAAGCTTGATATACTCGCGGTTGGATGGGACTGGTCGGCTCAGGAAACGGCAAACATTTATCATAATGATGGATTAGTAAATGGCCAGTGGCAATTTACAGATATAAACGCCCAGCTCGAGGGGGTTCATTATGCTGATGCAGCCTGGGGCGATTATGATAACGATGGTTATCTAGATATTGCATTAGGCGGGTCCACCTCTAACAATCAAAAAATATTGAAAATTTACCACAATGATGGCCTTGTGAATGGCCAATGGGAATTCACCGAGCTTTCTGGTTCGTCATTAGTAGGTTCTTGGGAACCAACTTTAGCTTGGGGAGATTACGATAATGATGGAAAGCTTGACCTCGCTGTGATTGGTCCTGGAGCACCGCCATCGATTTATCATAACGATGGCCTGGTGAACGGCCAATGGCATTTTACGTCATTTTATATTTCTGGAGTGCCAAGTGTTTATTGGGGAAAATTTGCCTGGGGCGACTATGATAGCGATGGAAGGCTGGATCTTGCTGTTACTGGAGCTATTAGTCCTGGAAACGGATTTACCAAAATTTATCATAACGATGGCCCAGGGGCCAATGGACAGTGGATTTTTACTCCTATAGATACGAGCTTAATAAACGTAGGGGATAGCACCCTTAGCTGGGGCGATTATAATAATGATGGAAGGCTGGATATTTTATTGGGAGGATGTGATGGAGGATATCCTGGACCGCTTGTGGCTAAAGTTTACCGTAATGATGGTCTTGTGAATGGACAGTGGATTTTTACAGATATCAATGCTCAGCTGACCGGTGTTTACAGCTACGGAAATCACCTTAGCTGGGGCGATTATGACAATGATGGTGACCTGGATATAGTTTTATCAGGAAAGGTATCCCCGAGCGGCGGAGAGCAACATTACATTGCAGAAGTATACATTAATAATAACGGGGTATTCACCAAAACCGAAAATGAATTAATTGGCATTGGGGTTGGACCTGTTATCTGGGGCGATTATGACAATGACGGCAAATTAGATATTGCGTCCTTTGGCCAGATAGATGGAGGAAGTTTTCCATTCGTTCCTGGAGCAAGGACGCAGATTTATCATAATAATACTTTGATTGCTAATAGTATTCCCAATGTACCTTCTAGTCCTCAAGCAAATGTTCTAGACAACGATGTTACCTTAAGCTGGCAAAAAGCCACTGATACTGAAACTCTTCAGGATGGTTTAAATTATAATATTTTTATAGGAACCGGGTCAGGATTGGTAGATATTGCCTCGCCAATGGCCCAATTAAGTGATGGTTTGCGCAGAATTCCTGCCATAGGTTCTCAAAGCCAAAATACCTCTTGGACTATTAATAGTTTAGCTAATGGCATTTATTATTGGGGTGTCCAAGCAATTGATACTGCCTTTGCAGGTTCTCCTTTTGCATTAGGTACTTTTACTATAGGAAATCCTACTACATGGGATATCTCAGGAATGGTCACCTTGGATGGCGTTGGGCTCGGAGGTATTGAGCTATATGATGATACAAATACTAAAAGAGCTACAACACGACAAGAGCCACAGGAGCCAGTTGGTTATTACGAGATATTAGGTCTTCCGAGCGGTGTGCCGATAGAAATCGCTCCTTATGATGTTGCTTATACGTTTAATCCGACTCATCGACCATATACCGGTTCTACGGGTAATCAGGAAAACCAGGACTATGTAGCAACCCTTAGGGAGTTTACTATCTCAGGAGACATCACTGGCCTTCAATCAAATAACACCTATCCTGTTTATGTTACAGCTACAGGCGCCAATGGCTCAGGGGATCTCGGGTCTGCTGAGGGAACAAACGGAAGCTATACCTTTTATAATGTTCCTTACGGATGGGAAGGTGAATTAAGTGCTTCAAGCGTAGCTTATGATTTTACACCCCCAGAAATAACTATTCCAACAGTAACAGCTGATGTCACAGACCAAGACTTTGCAGCTACCATCAAGACCTTTGCTATCTCGGGAACGGTCAAGAATAATTTTGGACAGATAATACCAAATGCAACTCTTACTGCTACAGGTTCACCCGGGACAGTTAATGTCCCTATCGTTGATGGTAATTATTCGTATGATGCTGATTACGGCTGGACAGTGACACTGACACCGTCTGCACCAGGTTATGATTTTGAGCCAGTCAGTGAGACTTTCACTAATATAACCAGTGTTCAGACTCAGGACTTTGTAGGAACATTGCAGACTTTTACTATTGAAGGAACGGTCTCAGGCCTGCTTCCAAACAATCCTTATGCGGTAACCATTGTAGCTACAGGGACAGGGAATTATGTAGGGGATGATTTTCCAGCAACAGTCAATCTGGATGGAAGTTATTCAACAGGACAGGTTGTTCCTTACGGATGGGAAGGTGAATTAAGTGCTTCAAGCGTAGCTTATGATTTTACACCCCCAGAAATAACTATTCCAACAGTAACAGCTGATGTTACAGACCAAGACTTTGAAGCAGAACTCAAGGAATATACTATCAAGGGAATCATATCAGGTCTTATGCCAGGCAATACTTATACAGTAACCATTACAGCTGAATGCGAGGATACTCAGGAGCCTTGGTATGTCAGTGTTCCTAACATACCTGCCTCAGACGGCAATTATGATTTTACCCTTCCTCATGGATGGGAAGGGAAGTTAATAGCCCAAAGCCCTGCGTATGAACTAAAGGAATATCCAGAAGGAGCGTTCACCTCACCTGTTACAGAACATCAGGAACAGAACTACACTGCAACCCTTAAGAAGATTGAGGTCTCAGGAGACATACTAGGTTTGATCTTTACTACTGTTGACCCACCCCACCGAATAACCATTACAGCAGAGTACAGTAATCCTCCGTCGCAGTGGTATTGGACAGTTATAGCTGATGCTACATACGGAAGCTATAGCATGTTACTGCCTTATGGCTGGGAGGGTAAGTTAATAGCTGAAAGTCCTGCTTATACCTTGGTAGAAGATCCGGATGTAACTTTTAATTCACCCGTGACCGAACCGCAGGTCCAGGACTATAGGGTAGAAATAAGTACGGTTACTATATCTGGAACTGTTTATCTAGAGGGTGTCGCCAATAAACCTATTGAAGGAGTGACGTTGACCGCCAAAGGTTGGAATGGTTACGTGGCTAATGTCCTTACCAACAGTGGCGGAGACTATACTATAGATGTTCCATATGGCTTTTCAGGGATGGTCGCGCCTTCAAAGACAGGCTATACGTTTGACCCTGAGAATCGTTCGTATTATGACGTGATAGCCAATATCGATGGTGATGATTATGTCGGGACGAATGATGCAATAACTCATCTGGAAGAGTGAAGCTTGGTAATTTATTAAATATACTGACCGTGCGCATTTTTCCTACCTTACCTTGGCTTAATAAACCCATAATAGTGTCATATATGCACTAACCGTAAGGACTGCGAATCCCCTTATTAAAGCGCCCCATTTAGACAGTATAAAAAATAATTGAAATAATTTGAAAGAAAATAGCCGCCCTCGCGTCTTATATGTAGTTAGTTACAATCTATGACCTTGAACATGAGGGAGGCGCGTAATGAAAGAGCTTGTTCCGCAGGAGGCTGTTGAGTGTAGGATATTGGTGGTTCGCGGACAGAGGGTGATGCTGGATAGGGATCTGGCTGAGCTTTATGGGGTACCGACAAAGCGGTTAAATGAGCAAGTGAGAAGAAACATAAAAAGATTTCCTGAAGATTTTATGTTTCAATTGACATGGGAGGAGGCAATATTTTCAAGGTCGCAATTTGCGACCTTGAAACATGGTAAAAATATTAAATATCTACCCTATGCTTTTACAGAGCAAGGCGTTGCTATGCTTTCTAGTGTCTTAAATAGCGAGCGCGCAATACAAGTCAATATTGCTATTGTGCGGGTATTTGTAAGGCTTAAACAGGTCCTAGCTACCCATAAAGAGCTTGCCGCGAAACTCAAAGAACTTGAGCAGGAAGTCGGCAAACACAGCAAGCTAATAATAGAAATATTTGAGATCATCAAGCAGCTTACACAGCCGCTAAAATCAAAACAAAAGCCTCAGATAGGTTTTCGTCCAGATCCGAAATGGTAAATATTCCCCAATTCACCCACCTTGTTTTTATGTTATTACTAAGTCAACATGTTAATTTTTTACTACTTTGGAATGTTAAT